>NZ_JAVRBS010000017.1:0-175355 GCF_034531155.1 Nostoc sp. ChiVER01
TTCTTAAACTAAAGCCTTCTCAAATAACTTTGAGATGGCTTTTGTTTTCCGGAAAATCATTGGGATAAAAATATAGGACTTACGCACCGTACATAAGTACTACACGCAATTTGGGTATTTTAACCGTGTTTAGCACTCAGCGATGTCTACGACGGGCTATTCGACGTCGCAAATATGCAAATAAATCGGGGTTATCCGAAGCGCCTGAAACGACCAAAAACCGTAATTTATATTATGGTTAATTTGTACAGTGCGTAAGTCCTATATTTATTAGAAAAAAATCGGTCTTGTATTTTTTATTAGAAAATAATCGCGCGATGCCTACAGAGGGCGGAGTCATCGCAGGCTATACAAAAGCTTTAGAATTCATAAATGGCAAAAGTTTTCGGAGAGTGACAAAAGAGGGACAAATTAAGCTTTTTAGGGATTTTTGCGTAAGCCCTATAATCTTTATTAGGTGTTAGTTTTAAAAAAGCGACTTCCTCTTAAAAGTATTTTGCTTATTAAGCGTGTCACTATAGACTATAGAGCAGCAAATTGAGCAATAGGAAGATTAAAAAACGCTGTGCAGATAACATTCTTAGGCACGAGTTCCGGTGTACCCACGCGATCGCGTAATGTTTCGAGTGTCGCTTTGAGATTACCCCAAAGGGCAGAACTGTGGTTATTCGACTGTGGCGAAGGCACACAACATCAAATTATCCGGAGTGAACTGAAAATTAGCCAACTCTCGCGAATTTTTATTACTCACATGCACGGCGACCACATCTTTGGCTTGATGGGACTTCTTGCTACTTGCGGTTTAGCTGGGAATGTAGAACGAATTGATATATATGGCCCACCTGGATTAAATGATTACATTCAAGCCGCCTCTCGTTACTCTTACACACACTTTTCTTATCCTATTAAAGTCCATGCCATCCGTCCAGGGGTAATTTATGAGGACAATGACTTTACCGTAAGCTGCGGTAATTTGCATCATCGCATTACAGCTTTCGGCTACCGCGTAGCCGAAAAAGACCGATCAGGACGCTTTGATGTAGAAAAAGCCAAGGCGTTGCAAATTCCTCCTGGTCGGGTTTATGGTCAACTTAAGCGCGGTGAAAGAGTGACGCTTGCGGATGGACGAGTGATTGATGGCACTCAATTATGTGGCCCTACAGAAATTGGTCGAAAAATTGCCTATTGCACAGACACAATTTATTGTGATGGGGCAGTGGAATTGGCAAAAGATGCAGATGTATTAATTCACGAAGCAACCTTTGCTCATCAAGATGCAGACATGGCTTTTCAGAGGTTGCATTCCACAACCACAATGGCAGCGCAAACAGCTTTGACCGCTGGGGCACATCGACTGATTATGAGTCATTTCAGTCCCCGCTACGCCCCTGGCAATACCTTGGAATTGAAGGATCTTCTTCAGGAAGCCCGTGCTATTTTTCCTTGTACTGACATGGCTTATGATTTCATGATTCATGAAGTCCCCAGGCGGCGCGAAGTAGAGTTAACTAAGGTAGGCGTTTAAATTTTAGATTTTAGATTAAATCCTTCTAATCTAAGATTAACCAGGCTCTATCTTGAAGTTTAATAGTCTAACTCATAACGTCCAGCAAATAGATAGCAGTTTAGTTTGAGGAGAATGTCAATTAGTTAGTCAGTAATTTACGGTATACCAAGTGTATTAATGATCTACAAATACTATGGTTTAGATATTCTTCTTAATGTTTTTCTTGTATTACAAGTTATTTAAATAACTTTAATAGTATATTAATGTTGTATATCAGAGAGCTTTCTACTTAAATGCTTAGGTAAAATAATCAATTTTTAGTAAAAACTTTTCCTCCTTAAATAAAATATTCATTAAAAATTTATTCTTCTAACACTGATTAAGAATTCACATGCATGAATTGATCAGCATGAAAGCACCAGTTGGCATAATATTGTGCCAAGTGAGCTTGTCATTCTTGGAAGAATAGTTAAGTATGCTATTGCGGCTATAGATGTAAAAACATTTAACATTTCTTATAAATCTTCCAAATCAATATAGTGTTTCGATATTAGAGGAGTTTGATAGTGGCTAAGACTAGTCTGGATCAAGAGCAACAAATTACTACTTCAGCACAAGGCGCAGTTGACATCAGACAACTATCTACTATTTTGCTTCGCCGACGTTTGCTGATCTTGGGGGTTTCTTGTGTAGTTATGTCAGCTGCTAGCCTCTTAGCTTTCATTGCCAAACCTACTTACCAGAGCAATATGCAGATATTGGTGAATTCCAATTTATCTGAAGGCACACAGTCAAATAATATCCCACCAATAGAAGACACCAACGTTACCGATCGCAATTCTCAAGTTGTTGATTCCACTACTCAGATGAAACTCATGCTGAGTTCTAAGTTGCTTCAGAAAGCCGTAGATTTAATTAATCCTGATTATCCTGATGTTACCTTAGAGTATATCAATGGTCAAACAGAACAGAGCAAAAAATCACCTCTACAAGTGGCTCCAGAAGAGGGAGGTATAGGAGCTAATAAAGTTTATAGTCAAGTATTTAAAGTTTCTTTCAATGATGACGATCCACTCAAAACACAGAGAGTACTTCAAGCTCTACAAAAAGTCTATCAAAACTACAATAAAGAACAACAAAAAGAACGTCTAAATCAAGGATTGGCTTTTGTAAATGCTCGCCTACCTGAAATAAAAAAAGAAGTGAGTAAAGCTGATAAAAATTTGGAACAGTTTCGCAAAAAACATAAATTACTCGATCCCGAAATCCAAAGTAAAATCCTGCTAGAATCTCTAGCTGATATTCAACAACAACTACAAAGTACTCGTGCTCACCTTCAGGATGTAAACGCCCGTTACGATAATCTAGATCAACAAATAGCCTCTTCGTCTCAGCAAAATGCACTATTTTCTTCTCGTTTAAATCAGTCAAGTCGTTACCAAACATTATTAAGTGAAATTCAAAAAACTGAACTAGCTTTGGCTAAAGAACGGCTGCGCTATACAGACGATTACCCATCAGTACAGAAACTCAAGCAGCAGCGCCAAAGTCAACTGTTGCTATTACGACAAGAAGTGAAAACTATTACTACTAGCAGTAAGGGAGAACCGCTTTTAAAAGATCAAATGCTAGGGGTTGAGCCAAAGCTAGTAGACGAGCTAATTTTACTACGGACAACTATCTTAGGACTGACTGCTAATGAAAAGAATCTAACCGAGTCAGAACAGCGACTTCGCTCTGAGTTAAACAAATACCCAAGCTTAATAGCAGAGTATAACCGTCTGCTGCCAAAGGTGGAAACTAGTCGTAAAACCCTTGAACAATTACTCCAAGCACAACAGTCTTTGGGTTTGAAAATTTCTCAGGAAGGATATAGCTGGCAAATTTTGACAGAACCTGCTCTGGGTAATTACATAGGGAGCAAAAAATTATTATTTTTGGTTGGAGGGGCGATAATTGGGCCGATTCTAGGTATTTTAGCAGCCCTGATTTTAGAAAAGTTTAATGACGCTATTTATTGTGTTGGAGATTTAAAGAAACTGACAAATCTACGTGTATTGGGGTCAGTACCAAAACTACCGTCATGTAATGTTAAAAAGCGACGGCTGTCCCTGCCTTGGAATGAGCGACGAACTTCAGATTACTCTATAGTAGAAGCCAGTACTAGATTACCTGTCCATGAAACCCTGGACATGATCTACCAAAATATTCAAATATTAAAATATCCCTTACCCTTCAAGTCATTAATGTTGACTTCAGCACTACCAGGGGAAGGGAAGACAACTTTAGTATTAGGGCTTGTAGCTAGCGCTACCCGAATGCATCGACGGGTATTAGTTATTGATGCTAATTTACATAATCCTAGCTTGCACAAAATCCTAGAACTATCCAATGACTGGGGACTATCTTTGTTATTACTTGATGAGACGACAACTCATTTTCAAGATTACATCCAGCCTATTCACCCTTGCATTGATATTTTGACTGCTGGGCCTGAAGCAGAGGACACGGTGAAGTTGCTCAGTTCTCAACGGATGAAAGAACTAATTGAGTTGTTTGAGCAAAATTATGATTTAGTATTAATAGATACATCATGTATTTTAAGTACAGTTGATGCCAGAATTGTGGCAGCTTTTTGCAATGGGATCGTAATGGTAGAACGCATGGGGAAAGTGACACAAACTGAACTAATTCAAGCAACAGAAATTTTGAGTAAATTGAATTTAATTGGAATTATCGCAAATGAAGTGAGCAATTCTAAAAATTTATTGGCATCCTAGGCTGAAGAAGACTCAGGGAAATTAGTCTTTATGTCCTCTTTTAGAGGATGCCTGCACCGTGAAGTGTCATAATCGGTATTTACTGAAATAGAAAAGTTAAACAAGAATAAAACCAGACAGATACATCTCTGCCTTTTCTTCAATGCGATCGCCTAAATATGGTTTTCTCTCCGATAATTCCCCTTAAAAAATGAGACTTCTTAATTACGCAACAAGTCTGCTAAATACTGATACAAAATTGCGATCGCAGGCTGCTGACAACAGTTGCTCAAGGGTAAGATCACTGACTTCTTTAGCTAATTTTAAGTTTTGGATTGAAGATTCAAAATTTAACTTAGGTCTAAGGGCAAGCAAATTTGTTTGTGAAACAAAATTACCCTATAGCTTAAGCAAAATGCATAATTAGTAGGAGGTGGCAACCTCCTACGTTGGAGAACTGTCTCATCTTAAAGTAGTAGACGCCATAGTTCGGAGCGTCAATTAGATACTAATGTGATTAGATGATCAGCATGAAGTTCCAACTTTACTTAGGCTTTTTATTTTCCCAGGTTAAAGTACGTCATTGGTGGGTAAGTGTCCTCTTGTGGATTGCTTTGGTTGCCCCAGCTCAAGCGTCTGTAATTCTGCGCGTGGCAATTGAGAGGGGCGTTAATCAGGTAAAAGTGGGTAGTTCAACCACTGGGATTGTCAAGGATAGTACTGGCCGGACTCTCGGGCAGTTGCCAGCGATGAGTGCATATTATGCCCAGGCTATTCCTGGCGGAGTTGCTTTAGATAAGTGGCAATCTGGTTTATTTTGGATTGAGCCAACAGGTAAAGGATTCGTTTATATTGGCGATCGCTGGTATCGGGGTAGAACTCTGGTTGTTCCCACAGACAAAGGCTTAACGGCTGTTAATTGGGTTGACGATCAAGAGTATCTCTACAGCGTTCTCGGTGGCGAAATGGATGCTAGCTGGCCCCAAGAAGCTTTAAAAGCCCAGGCGATCGCAGCTCGCACCTACGCCCTCTATGAGCGAGAAAAACAACGGAATAATCCCGTTTACGATTTAGGTAATACCCCCGATCGCTGGCAAATTTACAAAGGCGTCATTAGCGAAGCTCCTGCAACTTACAAAGCAGTTGATGAAACAGCAGGACAGGTACTAACTTACAAAAACCGGATTATTCTCTCAGTTTTCCACGCTTGTTCTGGAGGGCATACCGAAAACGTTGAAGACGTTTGGGGAAGCAGCGAACCTTATCTACGTGCTGTTCAAGACTACGATCAAAATATCCGCGAGTGTAATTGGGTAAAAACTTTCTCCCCCAGTGAGATTAGCGCTAAATTTCCTGAAGTTGGCAGTGTGACGGCGATGATTCCAGGGACATACTCACCTTTTGGCAGTGTTAAAGTCTTGAAAATTGTCGGCAACAGAGGCACAAAGGTACTACAGGGCGAAGAAGTGCGAACAGCCCTCAAGTTAAAAAGTACCCGCTTTAACGTCACAAAGGGAGCCGATGGTAGTTTTGTACTTCAAGGGCTTGGCTTCGGTCATGCTTTGGGCATGAGTCAATGGGGGGCATACAATCTAGCTCGACAGGGAGTGAACCACTTGCAAATCTTGGGGCATTATTATCAAGGTGTAGCCTTAACACCAATTCAGGCGAAGTAAAGAAAAAGTTAAGAGTACAGACGCGATTAATCGCGTCTGTACAAGAGTCAGGAGTTTAAATAAATCTTAATTATTCACTCCTCACTCTCAACTCTTCAGTCTATTCCCCACTCCCGCGTTCCAAGCGTTTTTTCCATTCAGCGTCAATTTTTGCGGAACGCTTAACTTCTTGGTCAAGTAAGTCAGTTTCGCTAGAATACACTAAATCTTCGTTGCCGATGACTTTTTCTCCTGCAAATTGTTGGGTATAGTCGATTTTTTGTTGCAAAGCTGCATCAGGACTTGCCAATATCCTTGCTCTGGAAAGGCGATCGCGATTGCGATCGCCTATTTTGCGATTACGCCATTGAATCCAGAAATAACGCAATAGCGGTATAACTAAAAAACCTACTCCATAAGCCAATAGCAACCAATAAATTCCTTGCACAAAAGCTACTAGTCCACCTAATTGCACAGCAATAGTGCCATCTCCCAACAAACTTTTTAGTACTAAAGCACCAACAAAATTTAGTACACCCAACCCAGCACTGAGCATAATTTGTCCTGAACTTGCAGCACTAAAACGCCAGGGAAATTCTTCCAAATGATCTGATATTGCATAACGAGGCTTTTTAACTGCACTTACCTGCAACTCCGGGAAATAATAAACAATTTGCCCCTCTGGACTTACCGATGGTTGCCCATTAAATCGTGTCAGAACAGGCAGCATATAATCTTCGTACTCTCTTGTATATCCTTCGCCAATGTCATCCAAATATGGGGCAATTTGTTCTGCTACCACTGCACCACGGTTATTCCGAATCACCGTAGCAATTTCTTGCCACCGACGTTCTTCTAAGTTGGCGTTAGGATTACCATCGCCAAACAAAAACGAAAACACAGCTTCAAAGAAATTCAGATTGCTTTCTTCTCGCCTTTCACGTCGCCGTTCCTGATAGTGGGCATCATAATTTGGACTAAAATACCAAAATAAATTTGGAAAATAGAAGAACCCCCCACCGCCGTAACTACTGCCCCGATTGTCCCCGTTACGGTCTGAATTGGTAGAGGTAATGATAATGTAGATGGCTATAGTTATCAGGGTGATGGAAAGAATTAAGAAAATCCCAAAAGAAATGCGAATCAGGTAAAACAAAACACTCCAGACCTTTTTCCACCATTCCTGCAATCGTAACCGGAAGTATTTATTACGCAAAATTGCTCGAAAATTTTGTGGAAAAAGGTAAACGATATCACCTGAATCTGCTACTTGCAAATGTCCCCCAGCATCAGATGCCAAGGCTAGTAAGCTTTGATTAGCTTCAGTGACGTTCAATCCTGCCTGGGTTGCCACATCACCAACGGTGACACGATAGCCCAGTTTTTCCACAGCTTGCATGATGGTGGGACTAGGAGCCATTGCTCTCCCTCCTGTTGAAACTTAATTGCCTTTTCTTAAGTATAAAGTTTTATTTGAAGTGACTTGCCAGGAGCAGGGATGAAGCATGAATTATTAAATACAGAAAATACATAAATGAGGAAAACCGACAAGTATATTTACCAATAAATAATCGGACACGCAGTATGTTATAATTACATGCCTCAGCTTGGTTAACCAGCAAATTTTCTGCTCAAATATGGTTCACTATACTCTCGCTCAAAGCCCAGAAATTATCCTTACTGTTTCTGGAAAAGATTCAGCAAAAGCCCGTGATAAAGCAATGGATCAGCTGATGGAACTCATGGATTCAGGAAAGCTACCTACGGAACTAGAAGAAGGATTTGGCCCTCAACAATTAATTGAGGTTAAAGAGTCAACTATTGATACTGCTAGCGGTGAGGATACAATTACACAAGCTGTCCAGGTTCTAAGTAACTTGGCCACACTCAAGCTGAAAGTTCAGGAATCACGATCTGAAGCTTTGGAAATTCGCAAAGCGGTTGATGTTCTGTTCACCGACGAATCGGTGACAGAGGAGGAAATTACTCGACTCAAGGAAGGTTTTAAAGTCCTCAAAAATTTTGCCCAAGCTAATGTGCGTTACCAAGAAGCACGATCTAAAGCAGAACAGGCTCGGCAGACTCTGGATCAAGCTCTCAAATCGCCTGACAAGTAACATTTACAAACTTAGATGCATTGAGATGCATCTTAAAAATTTAATTAAACATCTAAAAGACAGGTTGTTATGCCTGTCTTTTGGTTTACTGGGGCGCTAGGATTCGAACCTAGGGATGGCGGGACCAAAACCCGCTGCCTTACCACTTGGCTACGCCCCAACGACTTTACCCTACTTAATATAGCAGTTAGATATAGGTTATTGTCAAGTACTTTTATAATTAATTTCAGACAAAGGATTTTTGCAGCAGAAGATTGATTAGTTTAAATTCCTACGTTCAAGTTAAGTTTACGCAAACAGGCAAAGGCAGGAAATTTAACGAGGATAATACCTATGATACCTTTGCATCTAAATCTGCTCTGTTTAAGTATAAAAGCCTTTGGGAAGGTAACAACAGTATATACTTATACTAAAAATTAATTTTTTGATTTCTCTTATCTTATCCAGAGCTTGTTGCTAAAGTGCCATTAGCTGCTAATATATTTGCTTCAGTAACATATTTAGACTTGCTTTAGAAGGTAAAGCAATTACTTCATCCTCTACAATTTCTACGATGTTACCTATATATGAATATCAGTACAGCTAGACCACAGGCAAAAGCTTCAGCGATAGTTAAAGTTATAGATATAACTTAACTTTCGCAAAAAACTCAAAGTTTAAGCATTATGTAGTATTTTGACAGCAATTAATTAATCAATGATAATTAGTTCAAGAGCAATTTTTTGTCGAGTTATAAAATGCAAAATTTTAGCTATTTTAATCAGCATAATTATTGGATAGCTACTTTGTGATTTAGCGAGTATCCAGTTACTAGTTTTAGCTGAAAACATAGCTTTACCTATAGATAGACCTTTGAGCTTTTCAAGTATTGCAAAGTTAGCAGCTTTGAATACTGAGCCACAGTTAGGTGCTGTATTATCTTGATGTTCTTTTGCCCAAATTTGCCTTGAAGTTAAAGGATTTTCGGTGAATTTTGTTGGTTCAAACTTGAAAATTGCACTCAATATCAGTTTTGAGTGTATACCAGTAAACATAGTTTCTCGATAGTCTCGTATTATTTGACTATTTTCAAGTGTTTTTATACATCCATCCTCAAAAAAGGTTACACTTTCAACAAAGTCGTATATTGTACATCCATGTTGTTTTCCTCTCCCAGCATTCATTGCTAACGCACCACCAATAGTTGCTGGTACAGATGCAAGATAATAGAAAGAATTTAGGGAGTTTTGATAGCAATACTTTAATACTTCCATCACTGAAGTAGAAGAAGATACTTCAAGTCTGTTATTAGGTAAAAGATTTGTGTACTTAGGTAGTTTATTTTTCAGTATCAATGATTGGATATTCTTTTTAACAAACAACGTGTTAGAACCATTTCCAATTATATAAACTTTTACTTTGTTTTCTTTGGCCCAATTACAGTACTCCTGAAGGTCATCTACGCTATTGATCTCTCCTACTCGCTCAAAGTAATGTTGTGTTCTGTAGTGCGAAAGACTATTTGATGTTAAAGACTCAATCTTTAAATTAGACATCTTAACTCTTTCTACTCCTTTTTAATTTTTCATAAAGATAAACAAAACAGTTTGCTTGTCATTGTTGCAAACACGGTACAGCCATAAAATACTTTATTTTTAAAAGATTTATTATTCTTTATTTTGCTTTCCTTCAAAATTACTTTTACTATTCATCGCTCTTTTGTAAAATAGCTTCAATTAAATGCTTTTTTGATTCTATAATTTTCGATTCCACTATACTAGATACTGATTCATAGTTAATATCAAAGATTTCCTTACTGAATAATTGAGATTTTAACTTCTCCGAAAATATCCGGTTTGTTAAACCAAAATCATTAAGCAAATCTCTTACCTTATTCGATTTATCACTAGGAAGAAATACTGTAAAAGGTTTATGGAAAATAATAGAAAATACAGTGCCGTGAAAAGTATTAGTTATTATGTAAGATGCTTCACTATGTAATCCAATCCACTTTTTTGGACTAGCACTTTCTAAATTTATTTGTGCTAACGGTTCATCTCTACCGACTGAAACTATAGTTAGATTTTGTTCTTCTGCTAGAAATTTTATAAACTCTTGTTCCTCTTCTTGTATGTCAGCTTGAACATACAATAGAAGATATTTATTTTTTATTTTTGGATAATCTTTAAGTGTGTCATATTTAATTAAAAAAGTAGGATCTAAAACTTTTATCGCTTTTTTATTGCATTCATTAGCAATAATTTCTATACTATTAGAATCACGAACTAAAATGGTTTGAAACTCATTAATCAATGTATATATTTCTTTTTGATAAGGCCCTAATTTTGTCGTATTACCAAAGCTTGCTGCATAACTTATTTTACGAGTAGTTTTATTGCTAACAAAATCTAAAAAGAAAGAAGAATTATAACCTCTAAAGGAATCTATACACCATATTTGGTCACTGCCACATATTACTACATCATATTTATCATGATAGTATTTCAAGCCTTTTTTATCATAAATTTTCTTATGACTTAACTTAACATGAGAAAGCAGGAAGCGTCTCATTTTCCATTTTCTTGAAATATAAATTAAAGATTTTTCATTAATCCGAATCTTTTTACTTTTGCTAGTGCTAGATTTTACGCTTTTGATCGGAAGTAAAGCTCTGAAATACATCCATGCTATTTTAAAAGGTCGATAATCTATTATTTCAACATCATAACCTTGACTGT
The DNA here is from genome assembly GCF_034531155.1 of Nostoc sp. ChiVER01. Classification (NCBI taxonomy): domain Bacteria; kingdom Bacillati; phylum Cyanobacteriota; class Cyanophyceae; order Nostocales; family Nostocaceae; genus Nostoc; species Nostoc sp. ChiVER01. The sequence goes on from NZ_JAVRBS010000017.1 coordinate 10,756, forward strand.
TAAGAAAACTCCAAAGAGCACAAGCCTGGAGTGTTGCTCCATAATTGTCTACATGGTGAAAAGTTATGATTCCTATTTTCATTTTTCCTCCCTTTGATAAACTATGAATTAAGATTAGATAGATTTAATTTTTTCATTAAATTAACATAGCTTGAAATATATTAAATTAATTCATAAATATATATTGAAATCGTTATTATACACAATAAATTTATACTTTTGTTTTGATTTTGATATTCAAACTTTCTCCTAATTCAAGTATACGTCTGAAAAGTTTAGGCGATATTACTGAGAGAGTAAGAATATAAATAGACATTCCGAATATCCCTGCAATAGCTAGTAACATCCATGCTTCAAGAAATTTTCCTAAGAAATATTTAGTAGTTAATATAGTTATGACCATTGCTCCAGAAGCTACTAAAGGTACTATGTATAAACGCAGATAGTTGTTTAAGTTTATCTTAACAAGTTTATTAATAGCTAATAACGAAATAGGTAATATGAGGTAACCACGAACTACATAAGCAGAAGCAACTGCTACAATACCTAATCTTACTACCAAAGCAAAACCAATAACATTAGTAACTGTATTTATCACTTGTATCCATAGCCTCCATGAAGGTTTGCCTAGTGCTAGAATTACAGAGTTGTTATAAAAGAAAATTAGATGAACAGGACCAATAAGAGATAGTATTTGCAATACTGGAATGCTCTGAATCCACTGCTCACCAAAAAATACTTTTATAAACTCAGTTGCTAATACTGGTACACAAAGAAATATTGGGAAGGCAATGAGACTTGTGAACTGAGTAGCTGTATAGAAAGCATTTAGTAATCGTTCTGGTTCTGCCTGTAACCTAGAAAATATTGGTAGTGCAACTTTAGTTGTAGTACTGATTAAAACCTGCATCATTACTAGCAGCAATTTATAGGCAACCGAGTAATAACCTAATGCAACTAGTCCTAGATAGTAGCCAATTAGTAAGTCATCGGCTCGACGATTAAAAAAGTTAATTATATTAAACGCAGATATATTAATTCCAAAGTTAAAAAGTTCTTTAACATGTATGTTAGAAAATTGGAATCCTGGTCGCCAATCGCTAACTCGCCACAAGACTATAACCTGTATAAAACTACCTGATAGTTGTTGACCTACAAGGCTCCAAACGCCGAAGCCTAAAAAAGCCATCCAAACGCCAACTATTCCACCTATTATTACTGCCAATAGTGAGCGGATTGCTAAACTTTTAAAGGCAAACTTACGTTCAAGAACCGCTTGCTGTACGCTGCTTAGTCCATTAAATATAAAACTTATAGATAAGCATTGAATAATTGGTACTAACTGCGGCTGTTTAAAGAAATCTGCTGTTAATCCAGCACCAGCAACACTTAATACAGTTAAAAGTACACTGATTCCTAAAGTTGTCCAGAAAGCAGTGTCTAAATGCTCTGAATCTATCTCTTGACGTTGGATAATTGCTACAGAGAATCCTTGATCGACAAAAATTTGTACAAATTCAATAAATATAGATGCTAAAGCAATTAAACCAAAAGTTTCTGGATTAAGTAAACGAGCTAGAATAAAGAAAACAACTAAAGAGACTCCTTGGCGTCCCCAACTTTCTATAACTGTCCAAATTACGCTTTTGACAGCTTTCTGTCGTAAGTTTGATGAATCTTTAGATGATTCCATTACCTAGTTTACCGATGAAAGAACCTAGAGTATATAGCTTTGATATTGCTAGCTATGAGCATGTGAGTTATTTATTTTCACGCTAATCAACTACACCTTATTTTATTTAGGTTTTAGTTATAATCAAGATTTTTTACTCAGAAAATAACATAAAAACTAAGTAAGGCAATGATTATCGTGAAGAAAATATTTTTTAGCTTAAGTAATTCTTCATAGAAGAGTCTACCACAATCTTCTCCTAAATTTGCAGTAATTCAAGAAACTATTAGCATAAAATTTACTCATAAGCCAGCCTATTGAATTTTTATATAAAACGACATGTTACTTATACTTTATAGTTTTGAGTGGTATATAAGTTTGCTAATCAGTGGTTAAGACAACATCAAATTTTTGCTTTTTTGGTTACTGAGTTTATATGTATCTTAATAATGTTGTGTTCCACAGAATACATGTTAGCTTTGCTTTTTCTTAATCCCCAGTCTCGTGAAGGAAGACTGCTGCAATACGACTTGATGATAATAGTTGCTTCATCGCTAGCCATATAAATAGTGGAATAGTTTTAGCGTAGCGGCCGCAAAGTCGGCGTGGTTCTTGAATCCATCGATACAGCCATTCAAGGCCTAAGTCTCGAACTACGCGGGGTGCCCGCTTGTGAATTCCTGCATAAACTGGGAAAACTCCACCCAGTCCAATCATTACAGCTTGTATTTTACCTTTATGTTGAGCTATCCAATTTTCTTGCTTAGGGCATCCTAGAGATACTAATACAGCGCTAGCACCACTAGAGTTAATCTTTTGAACCAAAGCTTCGTCTTCAATTTCTGTCAGAGGGCGAAAGGGTAGAGGTTCCATCGCCGCAATATTCATCTGCGGAAATTCCTGTTCTAACCTTTTTCGCATCCGAGAAAGAACTTCTGTTTGGGAACCCACAAAGAAAATACTAAGATTTTGTGTTTGAGTTAGGTGACACAATGCTAGAAAGATATCCATTCCTGCCACACGGTCTTGATGAAGCGCTCCCATCTTTCGCATCATCCATACCAGAGGCATACCATCAGGAGTAACTATGTCTGCATTTCGTAGTACGCTAGCAAACGCTGGATTCCAATGAGCTTCAATGAGCATGTGTACATTGGCTACATATACAGTTTTACTTTCACGTCTCCTTGCCCACTTCAGCATTGTTTGTACTTGAGCGTCAAAGCGTAAAGCAGTAATGGGAAAATCCAGTACTTTTTTAGTAGGTAGAAGCACTCTTGCCACCATCAATAACTCCTGTGTCCAAGAAAAAAATCCATAGATTACCTAGACCATTCCGAATATTTAATAATTCAGATGAAATTACTCCTGACTTTTTGTAGCCTTGTGTGATCGTTGGAAGTTAACACATGGAGATGCAATTGCTTTCTTAATATACTTTTTTTTGACTTAACTGTTAAATTAGAACTATTTTGCTGCTGTGTCCTAGTTTACTGTTTTAAGCTAGGGATTTCAGACGCTACCTGACAAAATTCATACTTCCTTCATAATTAATTTTTAGTTTGTTCATCCAAGCATTACAATTGCGAGAAATTTCTACAAAGATTCGTAGTGCTTTATACTCGCTTTAACTACATAAGGTGAAATACCAGACACTCAGCTTGCCGATTGGATATGTAAATATGCGCTTAAGAGGTTTAATTCAAATTAGTATATTTTAAAGAATGGCTAATAGTTTTTTATTGTGACTTTCCAAACTTATTACAAATTTAATTTAGGGACTGACAAATAGAAAATATTCAATAATTTTATTGTGGGGTGGCGACACGATCGCCATATAAGCTAGGCGTGCTTTTCGGCTCACTCCACAAGATTGGATAATTTATTTGTTGGATTTCCTTTAGTCTATATATTGAAAAATCCCTAAATTTTCTTTTTTTCTGAAATAAAAGCCCAAAAAACAAGGGGAAGATAAACTTATCTTCCCCTGCTTTATTGTTTTTGTTATTTTCTGGCTTGTTAGCTTCTTTGAGTCTTTGCCGTAACATTTGCCTTTGTTTTTTGAGTTGCCTCTTTCTTGCAGAACCGCCTCTACCTTTCTCATTCCTGCCTTCTTTACGGGGAGACTCCCATCTTTTCAGCCGCATAAGTTTTTTATCTTTCTCGTACTTGTTTGCTAGTGGGCAGGAGGAGAATCGAACTCCTATGACCGCAAGGCCGCCACATTTTGAGTGTGGTGCGTCTACCAATTTCGCCACCCGCCCATATATCTAACCTTAACTAGTATACTCTAATTAAGTGATTTTGTAACAAGTCTGAAAATTAATTTTCAAAGTTTTGCTGGAATAATGTAGGTCTAAGAATTTTTAGGCTTACAGGCGTGGCAGGGCCAATAAACTAAGGTCAATATCCTGTAGTTTGGCGCAGCCACTAAGTGCCATTCCCAAATTTAACTCATCTTGTAGCAGTGATATGACATGAGATACGCCAACTTGCCCTGCTACTGCTAGTCCCCATAAAATAGGTCGTCCGATTAGTATGGCTTTTGCTCCTAATGCCAGAGCTTTGAGAATGTCTGTGCCTCTACGGATACCTCCGTCCAACAGTACTTCTACTTTACCATCCACTGCTGCTACTATTTCAGCTAGAGCATCTAAAGAAGCGATCGCACCATCAAGTTGTCTGCCACCATGATTGGAAACAACAATTGCTTTGGCTCCATATTCTACAGCCCGAACAGCATCATCTCCCCGTAAAATTCCTTTGATGACTAAAGGTAATGGAGATAAAGATTGTAACCATTCCAAATCGTCCCAAGTTACTGCTGGGTTTAGCTGTTGGGCAAAATAGGTAAATAATCCAGACTCGCCTTTTTCATGGGAAATATCTAGTCCTGAGATGGTGGCGAGATTAGCCAGATGTAAGTCTGAGGGTAAGGCAAACTCGTTACGTCTATCTCTTTCTCGCTGTCCGAGAACAGGTGCATCTACAGTTAGACAAAGTGCTTTGTAGCCTCCTTTATAAGCTTTTTCTACTAAAGCACGAGTTAATCCTCGATCTTTATGGATGTAAAGCTGGAACCATCGCAGAGAATCTGGAAATTTATCACATGCACTGGCTACTTCTTCAATGCTCTTTGTGGCCATTGTACTTAACACCATGCCCACACCAGCTGATGCCGCAGCTAAAGCCGTGGCAATTTCTCCATCTGGATGAGCTAGACATTGAAAAGCCATCGGCGCAATTAATAAAGGTAGTTGCAGGGGTTGTCCTAAAATGGAGGTAGTGAGATTGCGATCGCTTACATCGACTAGTACACGAGGTCGCAACTTGAGCCTCTCAAAAGCAGCACGATTATCCTGTAGTGTGATTTCGTCCCAAGCACCACTACTATAGTAATCAAGCGTCATTTGAGACAGATGCTCTTTTGCTAGCTTTTCGTACTCAAACAGATTTATGGGTTGAAGAAAACGATGGTCGTTGGGTACAACTGTCATGGTAGAGGCTGTGGGTTAAGCAATGGGATGTTTTTTAATCCAATTAGTAAAGCTGTAAAACCCAGTATCTCCGACTGAGTTCTTCTAAAGGAATCTATTTAATAATTCTTCTTTAGATAGTTGCAGTAATAAAGGAGTAAATTCCTCTGGAGATAATGCCAATAAAGCTTCAGTAATTTCTTGTAGTTCTGCATCTAAAGAGCCAAAACGAACTCTCAACAAATTCTCTATAACATTACGACGTTCTGCTTGAATTCCTTCTTGAATTCCTTCTTGGATTCCTTCTTGAATTCCTTCTTGAATTCCTTCTTGTTTAACTTCTGCTAATTTCTGCTCGTAAATAGGTGATAAACGCATAATTAAATCTCTGTCCTCCTCGTCTATATTTTGATTGAATTCTAAAGTAGTCTTTAAATTCAATAATAAATCAATTGCTTTGGAACGTAAGGGATTATCTTGAGGAAGTGTTTCTAGTTCGTCTATCGCTTGTTGCTGGACTCTTCCCTTACCTAAAATTCTCAACCATAGTGTTTCTTCTGTACATGGTAATTGGTGAATTACCACAATTGCTGTTCTAAAATGATCCCCTAAAAAATTTACTCCTATGCCCCAATTTTCTTCATCTAGGTTAGTTCTAAAACCATCCAATATAGATTCAGAAGCCGTGGGTGATAAAATCCATAAACGTGGTAATTCTGATTCTACAAGCCGATTTTTATCAATTTTAGCTTGACGTTTTAATTCAGCAAAGATATCAAACAATTTATTTATGCAACTGCGGATTTCCGCAATTGTAGCTGCATTTCTAAATGGTTCAATTAATGCAGGTTCAGCCGCAAATTTTCCTAACAACCCCAATTCTATTGTATTTGTCAGTTGGGGCGAAGGTACAAAATAAACATCAATCTCTCGGATTTGAGCCGGAACTTTCCGAATTGTTTCCACTTCTCCCAATGGTTGTAACAATTCTTTAAGATAGTCTTTGGCGAACTGGTCGTAAGGAAACCTGGTCATTAGCTGATTTTTGGGCTGTACCAGTATTTTACATTACAGTGAATCTCTCACAGCTTGGCTAAAAACTTTAGCAAGTGCGATGTCTACGACGGGCTGCGCCAACTCATGAGCGAATCATCTGAAGTATTGTCAGCTAAAACACATCTAATTTAAACAACCAATTTAAACAACCAAATTTCATTACTCGCTCTACCAGTTTCGCCATCCGCCTTTGGGTGCAACTTCATTACTTGTAGACTTCAATCCATGACTTTGGATTAAAGATTGATATTCTGTACTGCTTGCCCAACGGTCGATTTCTCGCGCCCGTAGCACTGGCACTGGATGGGTTAATTGGGCTGTACGGGCAGCTTTGACCATTTCACCTAGTTCGGTCTTGCTAATATCATCGTAAGCGCGGGCTTGGGCAACAAAGGCATCAAGATTCAGTTGTGGCGCTAAGGTAGGGGAACCACCCGCTAGCTTCATCAGCACTGACATGACAACTTTGGGATCTTGGGTTGCTAGTAATGCAGCGCGATCGCAGGTAAACTCAGCACAGCGTACCCATTCTAAAAGTTGTGCCTGTATCGCTTGAGCAACGAAGGTTCCGACATTGGGCACAATCGCCGCAGCTAATATTAATAAATTTACAGGCGTCAAATAAACACTATGGTCACACTTAAGATGTCCCAACTCGTGGGCAATTACTGCCTGTATTTCCTCTGGTGTAAGAATATCAATTAGGGATGTGTGTAATACAACAAACGGCTGCTTACCGCGCACAGCAAAAGTATAGGCGTTAGGAGCCGGATGTTGCCGGACGTACAACTGGGGAGGCTCTATATCCAGGATTTTACAGGCATCTAACAACAGCTTGTATAAATCGGGCAGTTGCTTTTCACCTACTAGAATACTGGAGGCAATATTTTCTACATAGAAAACCTGCTCTGCCATTGGCCCAAGCCAATTTCGCACCAACATATCTATGCCTGGTATTTGCTTAAGCGTTTTGGTAGCTTCCAGGTCTAATGGATGACGAAATGAGTCAGCTTTTAAACCAATTAGCGGGGTTTTAAAGAAGGACATAGTGCAGCAAGCTATAAAAAAACACAACTATGGAATCTGGCTAGTTAGATAAACAGCCTCCCACAGTTAGTATAACGATTTAACTAAGCTGGTCAGAAGGAACAAGGGGAGAAAATTTTACCTTGTCTCCCTCATTCGCCTTGTTCTTGCCTCAGTCTCAACCAAGAGGCAGGGGGCAGGGGGAAATGAAGAAGTAGCCCGGATTTCTCACCAAATCTCTCAAAACCTTGAGCAGGGGAGCAGGGGAGCAGAGGAGAGTTCAATGTGCCAAGTTCAATCCCCTCTGCCCCTCTGCTCCCTTGCCTCTTCTTTTACCTATCAATTTCAAGTTGACAGACTACTGATGGTGGAAGCGACTTCTGCATCTGCTGATACTTCGCCCACGCGGAGGACTTTAGCGCCCAGTTGCTGCAACTTCACATCAAGTCGATCATAGCCGCGATCAAGGTGCTGTAATCCTTGAATTGTGGTTTTTCCTTCTGCCGCCAGTCCTGCTATGACTAGCGCTGCCGATGCTCGCAAGTCTGTACCTAATACTGGTGCGCCAGACAATTTCGGTACTCCCCGAACGAAAGCAGCATTGCCTTTAACACGAATGTCTGCCCCCAAGCGATTTAACTCTGAGGCATGACGCAAGCGATTTTCAAAGACAGATTCGTTAATTACGCTGTCGCCTTCGGCCAATGTCAGCAAAGACATGAACGGCGCTTGCATATCTGTGGGAAAACCTGGATGATATTGAGTTTCAATATCCGTTGCCTTAAGAGTTTCCGCCGATAGAATACGTAAGTGTTCAGGCTTGTCCTCAATTATCGTTACCCCAATATCTCGCAGCTTGGCAATCACTGGTATAAGGTGTTCTGGAGCCACTGGCGAGAGAAGAAGTTCGGAACGGGTAATTGCTGCTGCCAGCAAAAACGTCCCAGCCTCAATGCGATCGGGAATGATACTGTAGTCAACAGAATGCAACTTGGGGACTCCTTCGATAATAATCCTGCTAGTCCCCGCGCCCTTAATCTTCGCTCCCATCGCGTTACAGAAGTTAGCTAAATCAACTACTTCCGGTTCTCTGGCCGCATTTTCGATGATCGTTTCGCCCTCTGCTAGGGTAGCCGCCATCATCAAGTTTTCCGTAGCTCCGACACTAGCGATGTCTAAATAAATCTTCGCACCTTGTAATCTCCGGCTGCTGCCAGGGACGTAGGCATTACAAATGCCATGCTCAATTTGTACTTCCGCTCCCATTGCTTGCAGTCCTCGAACATGCAAGTCAACTGGTCTTGCCCCAATAGCACAACCGCCTGGTAAGGGCATCTGCGCTACTCCCAATCTTGCCAGAATCGCACCAATGGCGAAGAAACTCGCCCTCAGTTGGGTAACTAGTTCGTAGGGAGCTTTTGATGTTTTAATTTCGCTGGCGTTGATGTCTAAAATATCGCCTTGCCGCGTTAAGCTTACACCCAAAGCTGACAATACCTGACCCATCCGGTCTACATCCGCCAATAAGGGAACATTGCGGATACGACAATCGCCCGGACACAGCAAGGCTCCAGCCATGATTACCAGTGCTGCATTTTTTGCCCCGCTAATTTTCACATGACCTCGCAAAGGATGCCCACCCCAGATTTGCAAGACTGAGGAGTCTGCTTCTGGAGCAATTTTGACATCTGGTAAGCTGGTAGAAGGATTGATAAGCCTACCTCCAAAAGTAATACGTATTTTATATGTTTGAAGTTGGTTTTGATTCTACAGTAAAGATTCAAAATGTCCACATTTTAGAGCGGCATATTGCATAAAAAAATTGTTTTTTTGTGAGAAATACAGGCTGTAAATCAGCAACAGCAGGCATTTTGAGAATTTAAGCAAATTAGCAAAGATGAATGAGCAAGTAGTAGTTTTAAGCTAAATTAAATACTCAGTAAAATAACTTAAGTGTTTTCTAAAAATCAATGCTGTACTGTTCAGTTAATATTTTGATTCAACCTAATACCTTGAAAAAGTTTTTTCTAGTCTGAGCCTGTTAAACGAGGCGTTATGCTTTAACTTGACAGAGATAGAAAAATACGTAATAATAAAAAATTGCCAGCGGAACTGGCGGAATTGGCAGACGCGCTAGATTCAGGTTCTAGTGCCGCAAGGCTTCCGGGTTCAAGTCCCGGGTTCCGCATATCAATAGTTTGGATTTTAGATTAATCCAAAAATCCAAAATCCAAAATCCAAAATCGTGTTGACCAGTTTACAAAATTCCCTAGTCAAGCAAATCCGCAAACTTCACTCCACCAAGGAGCGGCACAAACAGCAGTTATTTTTACTAGAAGGAACACACCTGTTAGAAGAAGCCTGTGCGGTTAATTACCCACTAGAAACAGTGTGTTGTACTCCAGAATGGCAAGCAGCCCACTCCTCACTCTGGGAAGAAGCTTGTAGCCGATGCGATCGCGCCGAAATTGTGAGTAAAGAAGTCTTGGATGCGATCGCTACCACAGTCCAACCAGATGGTGTGGTTGCAACGGCAAAACGAAGCGAATGCCAAACTCAACTACCATTTACTGGTATAATCTTAGCTTTAGAAACGGTGCAAGATCCCGGTAACTTGGGTACGATGATCCGCACTGCTGCTGCTGCTGGAGCATCCGGGTTGTGGGTAAGTGCAGATAGTGTAGATTTAGACAGCCCCAAAGTTATCCGGGCTTCAGCAGGGCAATGGTTTCGCCTACCAACAGCTGTAACCGAAGATTTAAAAGCTACAGTGCAACAAAGTCAGCAGGCAGGAATGCAGGTAGTGGCAACCTTACCCAGTGCGACTTTGACTTATTGGGAGGTGGATTGGCGCAAACCCAGTCTGATTTTACTGGGAAATGAGGGTGCTGGATTGTCGCCAGAATTAGCAGCGATCGCAGACAGGCAAGTAAAAATTCCTTTGAGTCCTGGGGTGGAATCATTGAATGTGGCGATCGCAGCTGCTTTAATGTTGTACGAAGCTCGGCGGCAAATAAGTCAATAGTTTGGAGAGACACGATTAATCGCGTCTATACAGGAGTTAAAACTCATAACTTTTCTTTAGGGTTTGTTATTTCTTCGAGATATTGTTCAATATCAGCAACTGCGTCCTCAAGAGCCGCTAAATCAATATCTGTCAAGTCTTGATCGAGTTCGACTTCACTGAGACTACTAGTATGCAGTTGTGCTTGGGGGATTTCTTCATCCTCAGTTGAACTTTCTTGTAAAATATCCTCCAACTGGTTGAGGGATTCTTGAAATACTTGATCGGCGACACGGCGCTGTTGTGGCTGACTTTGCTCCATAATATTGACTTGAAAATCCTGATTTACTAAGCTAATTTTGATTGCAGTTTCTACAAATTTAAATTTTGCACTTATAACATCATAGTTGTGCATTCTTGCTCGTCATCATTACCTGGGTAAAAAATCAATCATTTGTTTTCATTAGAAGAATTAAGATTCATTAAATGGCGAATAACAAACCATTTTTAGTTTGTAACACCTGGGTTTTGGATTTGCAAAAATTTGTCTAACATGACACTGGGAATTGGTCGTGGGCGCATTGTCTGTGCATCTACCCAAACCCATAGAGCCTCTGCCGTAACTAACAAATTATCTTGGTTTTGTTTACGAATTTCGTAGCATCGCAAGGCACGAGTCCCACGCATTTCCTTCAACCAGGTAGTGACTTCTAGGGTATCGCCTGCTACAGCTGGGCGTAAATAGTCAATTTCCACTCGCCGCATGACAAATACGCCACCTACTTGCCGATATACATCCAAAGTTAAGCCCAGGTATTCTGAATGCTCAATGGCCGCTTGTTCTAGATAATTTTGGTATACGGCGTTATTTACATGTCCAAGGGCGTCCATCTCATAGTGTCGGACACGTAGCAGAGTTTTGAAAGGTAGCATATAGTTAGTAGTGCAGCGCTGTTTTTTACACTTCTCTATATTAATTTTTCTATTTCAGTGCCTTTACTACCTCATGCGTAGGCATAGCTTGTTGTAGACATCGCCTGTTCACGTTCAGTGCGAGTTATATCATTTAACGAAAAATCTGATACAGATGTAAACCTTGAAAGCATTGCTGTATCTAAGTTTTTTAATTGCGTTAGCATAGCGGGGCGTTCGCTTTTAGCGTCTCCAAGAGTTGCCCATTGCGTTAGCGTAGCGGGGCGAAGCCCATTGTGAATTGGTATTACCACCTTGATTTTATATGGCTCTGCGCTCTTGAGGGGCACACCACTGAGCTATTGCTTCAATTCGTGCTTGCTGGATTAATTCTAAAACTTGTGATTGATTACAACCATAGGTAGATGCTAACAATTCTTCACCATGTTTTTTTGCCTCGTTAGCTGATGCACCAAAGGTCATGATTTCTTCGTCTTGGTTGGCTGTAATTCTCTCAACTGGAATTATACAGATATATTGCGGTTCATTATGTCTTATTTGTTGCACCATTATTTACCTGCCTTTTTCCTGTTAGTTATATATTTTCAAGTCTAGATAAATCACGAGTCAAAGCGAAACATTGTCAATACTTAAGTAGTTTGTGATTGAAAACATTAACTTTTATACATAGTTAAGATAACGTTAAGAATTTTCTCAAAATTACCAAATTTTGGAGTGTAAACAGTTACGTATGGGAAAATTAATTTAAGCATCAACAAATATCTTTTTGTAAATTTTTGTTCGTTTTTTAGATTTTAGTAATGCGTTGAGATAAATGCATTGGCACTGGCTGCATGAATTAATTTCAATCTCTGTTGGTTAATCTCTGGGATTCAGTAAATAAAGGTTGATATCCCTAAAAATTAACTTTTATTTACTCAATCCAGACTTAATTAATTGAATCAGTGCAAGTTTAATCAAAATTGGAGGTTATAAAATGGCAATTCGGAATAACTTAGTTACCAATTTCTGGCAAAGAGTACAAAAAGATTCAGTTAGTTGGGGATCGTTAGCTCTTTGGATTAGTGCATTAGTTGTTATGTTAGTAATGCTTACTATGTTTTCTAATGCTTAATCTTAGCAAGTTTATTCTAGTTCCTGGGCAATAGCCTGGGAACTAACATAGGGTAGACTTTCATCCCTAGAAAACTCAAATTATGAACTCCAAACTTTTGGCAACACTTGTAGTGCTAGCTACTAGTAGCTTTGTAACCCCTGTTAAATCTCAAGAACCTACTACCGACACTCCAGCAAAATCGAATCAAGTTTTAAATGCTTGTGTTCATAATCAAGCAGAAACTTTGCCAAATCCCTTTACTGATGTGCCATCAGACCATTGGGCTTTTAAGGCGGTTATGACTATGCACTACTGCGGTGCTTTCCGCAAAGCTACGCTACCAGCTTTATTTTACAAACTGCAACCAACAAATAGCCAGCAGCGATCGCAGAAAGAACCGCAGCCTCAAAAATAGGGCGTTGCTGACTAAAGATATAAAAGTTTGAGTAGTAACCGCCGATTAAAATTTTGATGGGCTTTGAGATGATAAAGAATTATGGTAAATGTAAAAAGTTTACTATTCGGTGTCTAATGGTATTTTTGCCTTTTGAAACACTTGCTCAACAGTAAATTCCAATCCCTCAAATAAAGAATCTTTAAGTAATTCTTCTCCCATATAAGTTTGTGGTGCTGCATCTGGATAAAAAACAGTAATGCTTCTCGCTTTACTATCTACCACCCACACCCGCAACACCTTGGCATCTAAATAGTCTTTGGCTTTAGCTGCCATTTGTCCAAAGGTTTGCCCTGGGGAAATAATCTCAATCACTAAATCAGGAGGAACAGAACATGCTCCTTCTTGATCCCAGTCAAGGGGTAAACGTCCATTAGAAATATATAAAATATCTGGTATTGGCATCCAGTCTCGCCCTCGACGGGTTAATGCGACAGCTAATTCTGGGCAAACTTCTCCTTGACCCTCACAGCATTGCTCAATTAAATTCAGAAGGGCACGGGTAAGTTTAGAGTGGAATTTTTTTGGTGACATTTTAGGAATTGCTTGCCCATCAACAAGTTCATAAGTTATATCTCCCTCACCTGGTGAAAGATTTAAAAACTCTTGCAAGGTTAATTGATTCTTGGCTTGGAGTATCATGATTCATTAATTCGTAATTCGTAATTTGAAGCACAGAGTAACTAATTTTTATTCTGACTCCTGAATTCTTCTTCAAATTTTTCACATTCCCTGCAACACTTGCCGAATGATATCTGATGGCACTTCATCGGTAACTGTTACTACACCAATCTCTGTTGGTAAAACGAACCGCACTTTCCCCGCTTTGACTTTCTTATCTAACTGCAACGCGTCAATAATTGCTTCAATATCTACCCCAGTCGGTAACTTAGTCGGTAAACCTGCTTTTTGAATTAAAGAATTTTGACGTTCCGTGTCAACATTTTGCCACATTCCCAATTCCACAGCAATTTGACCGGCTGCTACCATACCAATGGCCACCGCTTCACCGTGATTTACTAAACGATAACCAGTCAAACTTTCCACTGCATGACCGATAGTATGTCCATAGTTGAGAATCGCCCGTAATCCGCCTTCTCTCTCATCTTTGCTAACAACATCAGCTTTAGCTTGACAAGAGCGCGTTAATATGGCGTGTATCAGTTCAGGTTTTACATAGCGGAGTTGGTCGAGGCGTTTACTTGCTTCCAACTGGGCAAATAATTCGGCATCCCAAATTACACCATATTTAATAACTTCTGCCATTCCGGCGCGAAATTCACGCATAGGTAGAGTTTTCAATACTTCTGGGTCAATCAAAACCAAACGCGGTTGATGGAATGCCCCAATCAAGTTTTTGCCGTGGGGATGATTCACGCCAGTTTTGCCACCAATTGCCGAATCCACCATCGCTAAGAGAGTGGTAGGAACTTGGACAACATTAATGCCGCGCAGCCAAGTTGCGGCTGCAAAGCCAGTCATATCGCCAATTACACCTCCGCCCAAAGCCACCATTGTAGAGGAACGTTCTAGGCGGTTTTCTAAGGCGATATCGTAAAGTTTTTGGATGGAATTGAGGGTTTTGTAGCGTTCCCCTGGTGGTAGGGTACAGCTAGCAACTTCAAATCCAGCAGATGTTAGAGATGTAATTGCTCGTTCCCCAAAATGCTTAAAAATAGTAGGATTAGAAACAAGTAATACCTTCTTTCCTAGCTTCAGACTGGCCATCTGCTGACCCAGTTGATCTAAACTCGAAGGTGAAATCGCAATCTCATAAGACTGCTCTGGTAAATTTACATTAATTACAGAAGTCATTGCCCAACCCCTAAACAAGCGCCCGTGGGCTGTATTGTATCGCAATCTGGCTAGTGGGGAGTGGGGAGTGGAGAGTGTGGGGAGAATAACTAATGACCAATGACCAATGACTAATGATTCAATAGATTTAGGAAGTATTGTGGAGAAAAATAAATGTTTGCGATTGCAGCTTACATCGGATTTTTAGCTTTGTTCTTTGGTTTGGCTGTCGGTCTGCTGTTCGGTCTACGGACTGCCAAGATAATTTAACCAAGGCCCTTGTGGGGCGGGCATCTTGCCTGCCCTCAGTTTACTAAGGACGGGCTAGACACCCATCCTACAAAAAGAGATTTATCCCACAACAGCCGGACTTGCCACCTTCTCTTGTCTTTGGGAAGGTGGACGCATTCCCAAACCGAGTAAATTCAGCATTTCTTGATCGCTATCATAATCTGGACAGGGAGTAGTCACTGTCAACATTTTGTTGTCGTCGCTAGAAAAGATAGAATTGGCTCCTGCCATAAAGCAGAAAGCTTGTTCAACTTGAGAAAGTCTAGCCCTACCTGCACTCAGACGCACATCGGAAGCTGGCATTAAAATTCTGGCTGTGGCAATCATCCGTACAATATCCCAAATGGGGACATCAGGCTGATTTTCTAAAGGTGTGCCTGGTACTTGTGAAAGAATATTAATTGGCACAGACTCTGGATGCGGATGTAAGTTTGCCAGAGTTTGTAACATCCCAACTCGGTCATCAACAGTTTCGCCCAAACCCAGGATACCGCCGGAACATACAGTAACATTTGTCTGACGGACATTCTCAATTGTGTTCAAGCGATCGCTATAAGTTCTCGTGGTAATAATTGTGCTGTAATATTCCTGCGAGGTATCTAAGTTATGGTTGTAGGCGTAAAGTCCCGCTTCTTCCAATTTCCTGGCTTGATTTGCTGTCAACATACCCAGAGTGCAGCACACTTCTAAACCCATTGCGGTTACATCCTTGACCATTTCCAGGACTTCCTCAAATTGGGAGTTATCCCGCACTTCGCGCCAAGCAGCACCCATGCAGATGCGACTAACACCAGTTTCTTTCGCTTTCTGAGCAATGTTAACTACCGTTTCCTTTTCAAGGAGTGCTTCCGGCTTTACCTCTGTTTTATAGCGGGAAGATTGGGCACAGTAACTGCAATCTTCTGGGCAACCCCCGGTTTTGATAGATATAAGCTTACAAACTTGTATTTTTGTTGGGTCATGATATTGGCGATGCACGCTAGCAGCTTGATAAATCAGCTCTAGCAATGGCGTGTTGTATATCGCCCGAATCTCTAATTCCTGCCAATCGTAGCGTATTCCCACCACATCACTATCCTTCTTGTAGACTGGGTTAAATCTTGAGCTGTATTTTGGTTGAATTTCCTGCGGTACAGCGTTTGGGCAAAGCGATTTTATCGAAGTTATGCCGTTTACTGTGCTTTATCACCCATTGGCTCTCAATCCTTCCGCTCTAGATATTAGACATCAGCTTATCAATATTTTGGTTGAATGGCAGATTACCAGTAAAAATACTCATAGATTAAGCATTGGGCATTAAGCAATGCAATTGGTGTGCGAATTCTATTTGCCTTGGCTGCTGCTAAACCACGGTATGAGAGAATTTAAAATCTAGAGAATGTTTTAGGAAGAGATTTTGCCGATTAAGTAATTTATGATATCCGAACTGCCATTAATTACAAGCGATCGCCTGTTCTTACGAGCGGCTATCCATGAAGATATACCCCAAATTCTTAAATACTTTATTCATAACAAAACCTATCTCACTCCATTTTACCCTCTTTGGGTTGATGGGTTTTTCACTGAAGAGTATTGGCAGTATCAGATAGAGAGCAATTTTCTAGAATTTATTAATGGTCAATCGTTAAAGTTATTTATTTTTACCAAAAAAAATCCTACCGTAATTATTGGAACTGTAAATTTTAGTAATTTTGTCCGGGGAGCCGCTCATTTTTGCTATGTGGGATATAGCCTTGCTGAGAGTAAACAAGGGAAAGGATATATGACAGAAGGGCTAAAAGCCGCCATTCAATATCTTTTTGAGGAGTTAAATTTTCATCGAGTCATGGCTAATTACATGCCTCACAATCGACGTAGTGGCAATGTACTCAAAAGACTAGGTTTTGTCATTGAAGGATATGCTAGAGATTATTTATTGATTAATGGGCAATGGGAAGATCATATTATGACAAGTCTTATCAATCCTAATTGGCAAGTACCTAAATTTTAAAAACTGCTATATATTGTGAAAATATTTAAATTACTATAAATAATTAAGAATTTACTTATTTGTAAATATTACTTGTAAACGACAATTAGGCAATTATATAGGGTGAATAATGCTTAAAATTTGCTAAAATTCTCATTTTTGCTTGGTGAAAATTGTTCAAACTACAGTATTTACAATTATGCAATAGCTTCGTTCTCATGAGTTTATTAAATTAGCTATAAGCATCTATCAATTCATAGAAAATTCATAATAAATACACAACAACTCCACAACCAAATGCAATAGTAATCTTTATTCGCTAATTGGATCAGTTATCAAGGTTTGCTGAAGCCGATGTGCCCGATTCTATTAAATGATTGAGGAGTTTTTCAAGATGTCTATTAATTCTATAAAGCGCTTATCTGTCCTTTCTGCTATCTTTACTTTTGCTACCATCTTACACGGAAGTGTCTTAGCACAACCAGTTTCAAATCCCACCACTACACCACCAGCCTTAAAAACTCAGACTAGTCCTGCATCACATCAAAAAATCAAACTAACAAGTCAACAGCGCCTACAAATCCAAGCGGCCCGTCAGCAAAGAGATAAGGATATTCAGGCTCTATTAAACCCGTCCCAAACTACTAAATTTAAGGCAGGGCTACAATCTCGTCAGAGAATCAGAACAGTGTTAACATCTTTGAATCTGAATCCAGATCAACAGAAACAGGTTCAATCAATTTTGCAAACTTATAACCAGCAAGTGAAACAAATTATATCTTCACAAGCATCACAACCAACATCAAATCCAACAGCAGTTACTGCACCAGCACCACAAACTAAAAAATAAAACGGAGTTTTTATTTAATTAAGGTTAAGTTTCGGAAGACTGGCGGATTTGATCCAAACTTCGGTTGAGCCAGTCTTCATACCAATCATAAAAACTTAAAGGCTGCTCCTCATTGCTATTTGGATAAGAATCATCAGGGTTGATGTCATGGAAAGCATGACAAAAGCTCAAAGAAGCAGGATATATCCCGTTATCATTAGTACGGTCATCTATCCAAATTTTTCCTGACTGCTCCCCAGTAACGACTAACACCGCATAAATTCCACAACCATAATTTGTAATGGTGAGAGTACCCTGGATAAATTTCTTGTCGAAGTAGTCATCATTATTGGTAACAAAATCTGTATTATTCTTAACAATTAAATCCAAATCATTCCATGCTTTTGTGAAAGGAAATGATTTAGAGAGAATTTCGTAGTTTTCAGGGTATAGTTTTTCTGAGATGACATCTTTAGATTCAATTGCCGATAGTCCAGATAAGCCGTATCCTGGCCCTGCACCACCATTACCAATTTCTAAGAGAAAGTTTCGATATTCACTTGGTAACGTAATATTATATTTAGATTCAAACACTTGAATATTCTTGTCACTCAAGCAAGGTTTAAATTGATATTGGTGTGATTCTGAGCCAAAAACCTCAAATGTAGCGTCTAAAATAGCTAATTGAGTTAAGTTTTTTTTTAATTGCAAAACTTTATCCATTATGCGCTCTAGATTTTAACGGGGGCGCTGCCATATTTTAGATATGGGTCGCTTTTTGCGTCTATGCTGATGCCAAAGCCAGAGCTAGTATTAAGGGAAGAATGAATTAAGCTTTGCTCGTAATGACTCTGGCTGAAACTACAAACTACAAAAATTCTAGCAATCCTTTTCTCTCCCTCAACTACGAAAGCGCCTTGGAATCTCTAGGCGATGACTACTACGATGAGGTTGCAGCAGAGGAATTTCCTCAACACCTCTTGCGTTGGCGCAACGATGCACTACTACCCCGCTTGGGTTTAGATCCCCAACTAGTCAAAGATGATGATTTTATCACAGCTTTTGGCAAATTTCAGGGGCGTAAACCCTTGTTGGCGCTGCGTTACCACGGCTATCAATTTGGTGAATATAACAGACAGTTAGGTGATGGTAGAGGCTTCCTTTACGGGCAAGTACGCGCCACTGATGGCGAATTGTACGATTTTGGCACGAAAGGTTCTGGAAGAACGCCTTACTCTCGTGGTGGCGATGGTATGCTGACGCTTAAAGGTGGGGTACGGGAAGTTCTGGCTGCGGAAGCATTACACCAATTGGGTGTACGTACCTCGCGCTGTCTGAGCATGATTGAAACAGGTTTACCCCTCTGGCGAGGCGACGAACCTTCGCCTACTCGCTCATGTGTGATGATTAGAATGAGCAGCTCTCATATTCGGTTTGGCACTTTTGAGCGACTGCATTTTTTCCAGCGTCCAGATTTAACTAAGAAGTTATTAGACCATGTAATTGAGCAGTATTATCGACACTTAAGTGCTGAACAAAATAAATATGCCTTGTTTTACGCCGAACTAGTGAAACGAGTTGCAAAACTAGTAGCGCAGTGGATGGCGGCTGGCTTTTGTCATGCAGTTCTAAATACTGACAATATGTCAATTACGGGAGAGAGTTTTGACTATGGCCCTTACGCGTTTATCCCAACTTATAACCCATCCTTTATAGCTGCATATTTTGACTATTATGGGCGCTATTGTTACGGTAATCAACCAAGTATTTGTCAGTTAAATTTACAAATGCTCCAAGAACCTTTAAAGGCGATTATCGATAAAGAGGAAATGGAAGCTGGATTAGCAATGTTTGATGAATATTATCAAGCTGAATACAGTTCTTTGATGTTGAAAAAGTTAGGTTTTGAAAATTTACCACATCCAGAAGCTGGGGAACTGTTGAATCTAACTGTTGAATTTTTGAAAGATAGCCAAGTTGGTTATCACCAATTCTTTTATGAAATGGCTCGGACTTTTTCATCGAAATGGCGAGATGATCCAGGTTTTGTAATGAATAGTTCAGATATTGTGCCAGTACCGGGTGCGTCAGGATTTTTTGATGATTGGTGCATACTGTATCATAAAATTTTGAATGATTTGGAGAGCAATTGCATCGATATAATTACCCAAACTCTAGCTGTTAATAATCCCAAAACGGCATTATTAAGACCTGTGATTGAATCTATTTGGGAATCAATTGCTCAGGAAGATAATTGGCAACCTTTTTATGACTTAATTAAGGCAATTCAGTCTAAAGGGTAGTCAAAGTTAAATAGTCGTGTTTACTGACATCCCGCCCGGAACTGAAGTTCCAGGCTGATAGCTTAAGTCCACTTCAGTAGACTAGAATCATCTACTCAGTCCGCTTTAGAGAGCTTTAGCTATTAGCCTTGGAATTTTATTCCGAGACGGTATAGCAACGAAGCGAGGATTGTTAGATTTGGGTAATAAGCTAACGAGTATTTAATCTGGCTAACTAAACTGCTGGGCATAAAACCGCGCATAGCAACGCTCTAGGGCTAATAATTCTTCATGAGTTCCCGATTCGACAATTTGACCCTGTTCGAGAACTAAAATACGATCGCACCTCCTAACTGTCGATAAACGGTGAGCAATAATAAATACTGTCCGTTTTTCCATCAGTCTTTCCAGTGCTTCCTGTACCAGTGCTTCTGACTCAGAATCTAATGCTGATGTCGCTTCATCAAGAATCAAGATTTGGGGATTAAGCAGAACAGCACGAGCGATCGCAATTCTTTGTCTTTGTCCACCTGATAAGTTTACCCCACGTTCACCCACCCAAGTCTGATAACCTTCTGGCAGTTTGGTAATAAACTGATGGGCATTAGCAATTTTTGCCGCTTCTTCAACTGCTTCTATATCAAAAACATCTTGTCCAAAGGCGATATTTTGAGCAATTGTCCCGGAAAACATGATGGTTTCTTGAGGAACAATCCCAATTTGTCGCCGCAGACTATGCAGCTTGACATCTCGAATATCAACGCCGTCAATTAATATTTGACCAACTTCCGGGTCGTAAAAACGGGGTAAAAGATTCACGAATGTGCTTTTACCAGCACCAGAAGCACCCACAAGAGCGATCGCTTCACCTGGTGATACCAATAAACTGATATCTTTTAATACAGCTTCACCCGGTTTATAGGCGAAGGAAATATGACGATATTCTATTTTGCCTTTAACTTGCGGGAGAGCGATCGCATTTACCTTTTCGATCACCGTCGGCTGAATTGCCATCAATTCAAAAACACGATCAACAGATGCTTCACCCTGTTTAAATTCGTTGTAGTTATTAGTAGTATGACCAATAGGATCAATTAACAGCGCCGCCGCCGCCAGATAACTGAAAAAATTCGCCACTGTCAAATTACCTTGGGAAATTTGCCACGCTCCTACAATCAGTAACAATAATGCACTTAAGGCTTCCAGAAATCCAACAATAGGAATCTGAATCGCTTTCAGGCGTTCGGCTGAGTATTTGGCTTTCAGACTGCATTCTGCTTCATGGCCAAAGCGAGCAATTTCGTAATTTTCGGCAGCAAAAGCCTGTACCAAACGAATACCGTTGAAAACTTCCGCTAGGATGGCTGATAAACCCGATACGCGATTTTGACTTTTTAAGGAATATTTGCCCAAGCGTTCCCCAAACCAGCCAATTAAAATACCTATCAATGGTGCAACTATCACTGTTGCTAATGTCAGTTGCCAATTCAGATAAATCATGTAAATCGGAATTGCTAGCAACTGCAAAATGCAGGGGATAAAGTCGTGAAATACTTTATTTACCACTTCGCCAACTCGATCAACATCTTCGGTGAGGCGGTAAGATAAATCACCAGCTTTTGCCGTTTCAAAATAGCTAAGATTTAGCTTTTGAAGATGTGTGTAGACTTGTTGACGGAGATGAAAAGCAACTCGCAAAGCAGCTTTTGCCATGTACATATCTTGTATAGACTGAAACAAGCCTCGAACAAGAAATACTAAAGCACAACTGCCTGTTATTTGAGCGATCGCTACTACATTACCTTGGGCAAAAGGAGTTGCCAATTTACCGGCAATATTTATCAACACTAATGTTGCCAGCACGTATCCCAAGATACCAATAAGTCCTTTGGTGAGGGTTCGCCACTGGAGCCGGATATAAGGCAGCAGTTGCCAGTAATTAGAACGGGTTTTCAAACTATAACGTCCACAATGATATTTTCCTTTGTTTGACGCTAGCAGTTTTTGCTGAGTTTCTGAATATTCACTAATTAGTTATAAACTGTTTTAGCGCAGCGTTCATTGTAGAGTTTCTCGGTATAGACTGGTATTTTATAGGGCTTCATAGTAGCAAGTGTGGCAACCTATTAAAAATATCCAACCCTCAGTTAGGTACAAGTTAACAAAAAAGATACCAGATTCAAGATTTATATTCACGCTATACAACAAATAACTAAGAACACAGTGCGTAAGTAATATAAAGTATACCCTGCTATAGATGACAGTTATTTAGTATTTATTGATACTAATATTTAGATTTGATCATTACTTACACCCACGCTTCATAGTTTTGCAGCTTGAGCAATATGGATGTAGATGAGTTTAGCCAACAGATAGCAGAATTGCGATCGCGGGTACGAGGAATATGGCGGCGTACTGCAACTCAACCAAACTCACAACAAGAGCTAATGATAGCGGCTTTCGATGAACTCCAAGTGGCATTGGAAGAACTATTGACTACCTCAGAGGAGTTAGAGCTAACAAGAGCGCGAGCAGAGATAGAACGCCAGCGTTATAAAGGATTATTCGATTTTGCGCCAGATGGTTACTTAGTAACTAATACCGTAGGCAAGATCCTAGAGGCTAACTATGCAGCAGCAACTATGCTCTCTGTGCGCCAAAAATATCTGGTAGGTAAACCATTAATTCTATTTATTGCTCAACAAGACCGCCAGATATTTAGCTCCCTAATAAATAATTCGCAGCAGATAGAGGACTGCGTAATTGACCTAAAACCACGGTTGGGTACATCCTTTCCTGCTAGTATCAGGACTTCTCCAGTGTATGACTCACAAGAAAAGTTGGTAGGCTGGCGTTGGTTGCTGCGTAATATCAGCGAAACTAAAAAAGCTGAAGAACAAGTAGCAAAACGCACAGTGGAACTGGCAAAAGCAAATCAGCAATTGCTGAGTGAAATTACAGAGCATAAACGAGCCAAGTCACAACTGATGCACCTTGCGTTTCATGATATACTGACGGGACTCCCAAATCGTGCTTTATTTATAAACCGTTTAGAAGATGCCGTCAATTATTCCCAACGGCATTCAGATTACCTATTTGCTGTCTTGTTTCTAGACCTAGATCGCTTCAAGGTGATCAATGACAGCTTGGGACACACATTTGGAGATCAATTACTGCTTACGGTTGCTCAAAGGCTTCAAGAATGCTTGCGCTCTACAGATATAGCTGCACGCCTGGGAGGAGACGAGTTTATCATCTTGCTAGTGGGAATTAGAGATGTATTTGAAGTGGTAGCGGTTGTTGAGCGAATACAAAAGAATCTCGCACGAACTGTGGTTCTAGACGGACACGAAGTGTCTACTACAGCAAGTATTGGCATTGCTTTAAGCATAACAGGTTGTAAACAACCAGAAGATTACTTGCGTGACGCCGATATTGCAATGTACCGAGCTAAGGCACAAGGCAGGGCGTGCTATGAGATTTTTAACACTGATATGCATATTCAAGCAATGGCACACTTGCAGTTGGTTAACGAGCTGCGCCGAGCCATTGAGCTTCAGGAGTTTCGGGTTTATTATCAACCGATAGTGTCACTCAGTCACGGCAGGATAACTGGTTTTGAGGCGCTTGTGCGGTGGCTACATCCAAAACACGGTATTGTTTTGCCAGAGTATTTCATGTCAACTGCCCAAGAAACCGGGCTAATTATCCTTATTGAGCAGTGGCTCTTGCATGAGGCATGTAGTCAGATACAGCAATGGCGAAAGCAATTTTCCTCTACCTGTGGGGATCTGGCTGAGTGCCCCTTGACCATTAATGTTAATCTTTGTACTACTAGGTTCAGTCAAGAAAACTTGCTGCCGCACATCAATAAAGTTCTACAAGACACTGGACTACCCGCACCGAATTTGACGCTGGAGATTACAGAAGGCGTAATTATGGAAAACCATGATAAAGCCATCATCAGAGTAAAGCAACTGAGAAATTTAGGAATTAAGTTAGCAATTGACGACTTCGGTACGGGCTATTCTTCATTAGGTCGTCTCCACCACTTTCCAATTAATCAGCTGAAGATAGACCGCTCTTTTGTTAGCGGGAGCATTTTTGATGATGGAAATTTAGATATTGTTCAGACAATTATTACATTGGCACACAAATTAGGCGTGGATGTTACCGCCGAAGGGGTAGAGACAGAAGAGCAAGTAGCAATGTTGAGAAAGTTGAGCTGTGAATATGGGCAGGGATATTTTTTCTCCTATCCATTAGATAGCTCTCAGGCAACGGCATTAATTATGACAAATCCTAAATGGTGATAGACCTTGTGCAAAGGGAGTTGCTAATTTACCGACGAGATTGATCAACACTAATGTTGCTAGCACGTATCCCAAGATGCCAATAAGTCCCTTGATGATAGTTTGCGACTGGAGTTGGATAATAAAGTAGCAAGTTGCCAGTAATTAAAACGCGTTTTCAAGCTCGCAAGTCCACAATGATATTTTCCTTTGCTTGACGCTAGCAGTTTTTGGTGAGTTTTTGAATAGTTAACTAATTAGTTACAAACAGTTTTAGCGTTCAGAGTAGAGTTTCCCGGTGTTCTTCTATGATTGAAATGGAACGTTCATTCGAGGGGTTTTGCTTTATGAAACTGGAAGAGTATTTCAACGCGCTTGCACCAGATGACATCCGACTCAAAGGAACCCGGATTGGGATTGAGAGCATTCTTTACGAATACATCTATCGCTGCAAAACACCAGAAGAAATTGCCGAACAATTTCATACAGTGACGTTGGAACAGGTTTACGCCACGATTTTGTATTACTTGCATCATCGTTCAGAGGTTGATGCGTATCTGGTAGATTGGTTGGAATTTTCCCGAACCATGCGCGAATATCAACAGCGAAATCCGTCTCCTGCGAGGATGAGGTTTCGGCAGATGCAGGAAGAAAATACTCCTAAGCAGTTACAGGAAAGCTAATGGCTATCCGGTATCTGTTGGATGAACATCTGAGTCCTACATATCGCTCGCAACTTGTGCGGCGCAACCCTGAATTGGTTGTGCGAATAATTGGAGATTTAGATGTGCCACCCAAGGGTACTCCAGATCCAGAGATTTTGATTTGGTGCGAAACCAATAAATTTATTTTGGTGACGAACAACCGTAAATCGATGCCCGGACATTTGGCTGATCATTTAGCTTCAGGTCGCCATATTCCTGGAATATTCACCATCGATGCAAATCAAAGCATTGGACAAACTGTTAAAGAATTAATCATCATTGTGGCAGCTTCATTTGAGGATGAATACCAGGATCGAATTGAATATCTACCCCTAAGCCAATAGCGCATTCTCCACTCGCTAATACACTCTACTGCGTTCTAAAAAATTAGCCCTCTCCTTGTAGTACTTTAAAGGGTACTATCTTCAACTGCAATTTTTCCTGGCATTATGCAGCATTAACAAAATACTCACGTTATTTAGACAATGGGTTTTACTTTCGTTCATAAAAAAACCCCCTCCTCGCTGGCGCAAGGAAGGGGTTGAGGGTGGGGATAACCTAATATCCGCCTTCTTCTTCGTATTCTGGCTGTCTTTCTTTGACTTTCTTGGGAATATTTACAGGCTTCGGCGCATCTTCCCAAGCATCGCCCTCTACGTCGTCATAATCATCGTATTCATCAACATAAGGCTTGCTATAGGGCTGGGCATCATACTTTAGCGGCTGCGGTTGTTGATACCTGTCGCTGCCTGTTGCCTCGCTCCAGTTATCTTCTTCCTCGTCTTCTTCGTATTGAATAGATTCATACTGCCGCGCCTTCATTACCTGACGCTGTGGCCTTTCTTCTTCCACATAGTCTTCTGTCCATTCCTCTTCCCGCGCTACGGGTTCGGGGGCGCGAACTTTTTGCCTCGGTGGCTGCAATGGCACTCCACTAGGCAGTTGATTGGGTGGTGCAATTGTACGCGGTGGAGTATAGCCGTATTCTTCTTCTATATCTCGCTCCCAAGGTGCTTTGCCGATGCCTAGACGCTCAAGTAAACCAACTGTCAACTGGTTTACCCGTTCTTCGGCTCCCTCAAACACAATCAATCGATTGGGGCCAGTGCTGACAATTTCATCTACTGAGAACTCGTAAGTACTCAGAAATTGATCGGGAATTTGGGGCAATCCTAAAGAAGCAATAACTATGGAGTTAAGCTTCCCGCTTTCGCCGTTGAACTTGAAGCCCCGAACTTTGCCTAAGACCTCACCTGTTTCTGTAATTACTTCCCAGTTAATCAAATTACTGAGAGATTCAACTTCGATATCTTCTATTACATCTTCGTTATCAACCAGGATGACATCACCAATCTGGCTGATGTTGTTGAGGTACATATAGCGCGGTATGCCCGAAATGGAGATCAGGCTATCTCGCAAACCAAGAGCCACAACCTCTCGTTGATCTATATCAACCCAGACTTGGCTGATGATGCCTAGCCGCTTGCCGTTGTCGCGGGTAATCACCTGGGTATTTAATATGTCGGAACGCCTAATTATCTGTTCGGAGGTCATTCTATACCGAGTCCTGATCTCGAATCCGGTTTAACGCGACGTGCAACTTATTCTTAGAACCCCTCTCCAAAGCTCTTGTCCACAGGGAGAGAGGCTGTAATTTTTGCTCTCTTTCCCTGGTAGGGAAGGGTTTGGGAGTTAGGTTTGAGAGAAACTCGCACATTACGTGGTTTATCTATACACTATTATTAACAAAAACTCAAGCAGGTGTATTGGATGATTGTAACTTAATCCCCAAAACTTGAGTGTAAGCTCCTCGTGCTTGAGTAACGCCAATTGTGCGTTCGGCTGATTCTATCATCGGACGACGCAAACTCACAACTATAAATTGCGCTTGTTGTGACTGTTGTTTAATCATTCTAGCTAATCGCTCTACGTTTGCCCCATCTAGGAACATATCTACTTCGTCAAAGGCGTAAAATGGCGATGGACGGTAGCGTTGTAGGGCAAAAATAAAGCTCAAGGCTGTAAGCGATTTTTCTCCCCCAGACATGGAAGCTAGGCGCTGTACGGGTTTACCTTTGGGATGTGCGACTAAATTTAGCCCACTGCTAAAGGGATCTTCGGGGTTTTCGAGTTGCAAGAAGCCGTCGCCGTCTGAAAGAATGGCAAAAATCGATTGAAAGTTTTCGTTAACAGCATCAAAAGCTTCTTTAAAGGCAAGTTGCCGCAATGTGGTAAAGTTTTCAATCCGCAAAAGTAGTTCGGTGCGTTCTCCTTCTAATGTTTCTAATTTTTGCGTCAGTTCTTGGAGACGGTTTTGAGTGCGTTCGTATTCTTCCAACGCCAGCATATTCACAGGTTCCATTGCCTGTAAGCGTTTGGTAAGCGATCGCAATTCTTTCTGCAATTCTTCCAAATCTACCTTATCTGGAACTTCCGGCAAGGGATTTGGCAATTCTGCTCCTACATCCCGCAACTGGCTTTGTAGTGCAATTAGTTCTTCGCGGCGCTTTTCTTGGGTTTCTTGGAGTTTTTGGATTTCCCATTGCAATTGTTGTTGGCGCAAAAGATGCGATCGCACTTCTTGTTCTGTAGCGTCGCGTTTTTGTTTTTCTTCTCCTAAATTTTGCTCCATTTGGCTTAGGTTGGCGCGGGTTTGGGTGATTTGGTCGTCTAGCGTTGTGGTTTGGCTCAAGACGCGATGAATCGCGTCTCTACAAGAGGTTTGTTGGGTTTCGTATTCGGTGATTCGCGTTTCTGCTTCTTGGATTTTTTCTTGTAAACGTTGTTGCTGATTTTCTAAATTTTTTAATCTTTGTTCAGCTTCGCGTAATGTTGTTTCGCGTTGTTGCAATTGTTGCTCTTGAGTTTTAATTGTCGCCTGGATTTGTTGCCATTCGCTGGGGGTTTGGGATGCTTCTAACTCTGCTAAAGCGTGTCGTAATTGTTGCAACTGGGTTTCTTGTCCTGGTAATTCCCGCTCTAAGATTTCTAATCGGGATTGAACTGTGGCTAATTTTTCGCTGTTTTGGGTGAGTTGCGATCGCGTCCCCTCTAGTTGCGCTGTCAAATTCTTAATATCTTTTTGCAACTGTTCCAATTGCAACTGCTGTTCGCGCCGCGCTTGACGCGATTCTGTGAGTTCTTGGGTGAGTTTTTTGGTTCTGGCTGACAAAGTAGCGATCGCTTCTGTACAACGCTCTAAAACTCGTTCAATATCCACCAAGCGAGTTTTTAAAGCGATCGCTTCATCAGATTCTGCCGCTTCCGCATTGCCAAACCGCAACGCTGAACGTTGGGTGTTGCTACCACCAGTCATTGCACCACTGGTTTCTAAAAGTTCCCCGTCTAAGGTAACGATGCGATATAACCCTAAATTTTTCCGCGCCGCTTCCAGGTTGGCAAAAACTACGGTGTTGCCGAAAACATAGCTAAATACATCTTTATAACGGCGATCGCAATCGACTAAGTTCACAGCATAATTAACGAAACCGCTAGCAAAACGCAGCGTTGCATCTTGAGTAAATTTGGGAGCGTGAATTTTATTCAGGGGTAAAAAAGTCGCTCTCCCTGCACGTTTCTGTTTGAGTAGTTCAATCCCTGCGGCGGCGATGCTGTCATCTTCCACTACAATATGTCCCAAGCGTCCACCGGCAGCCATTTCTAAAGCTAGCTGATGGCGGGGTTCTACCTTTGCTAACTGCACAACTAAGCCACAAAGTCCAGGCATTCCCGATTGTAAAATGACTTTACTGGCTTGGGTTCCTTGGACTTCTTGCTGTGCTTGCGCTTGCGCCTCGATTTTATCCAACTGGCGTTGTTTTTCTCGTTGTTCAGAAAGTAACCGTTTTTGAGTTTCCTGTTGGATTTGCAGTTCTTGTTCAGTGGCTGAGAGATTTTGGGCTAAATTTTGGATGGGTTCGCTAGAGGCGTTAAATTCCGTTTCAATTTGACTATAGTCGGTTTGTTTTTGGGCTAATAGCGGTTCGTCACGTTCAATTAACTGGGTTTGCTCTTGGATTAACTGCTGTAACTGATTATTGCGTTCCCTGAGTTGCGCTTGTTCAGTGCGTTGAGGTTCTAGAGTTTGCAGCAAAGTTTCAATTTGACGGTTGAATGCCGTTTGTTGCTGCACCCAGGCTTCCGAGGCTGAGGCGATTTCTGCGGCGGCTTCGCGGGAGGTTTCTAAGGCTTGCTGTGCTTCATTTCTTTGTTGCTGGGAAGAGGCGATGAATCGCGTTTCTACAATTTTGGTTTCGGCAATTTCTTCTAGGGAATGGCGATGTTTTTGAATCTCTTGCTGAGTTTGAAGCAGACGTTTGGCAGTTTCTTGGGAAGTCGTTTGTAATTCCGTTAGCTGACGCTGGAGTTGTTTTCGTTCTGCTTCTTGGGTGGCGAGGGTAGATTGTACTGCCAAAAGCTCCTCTTCTCCCAACGCTTTGACGTGGGCATTGAGTTGTTCAAGTTCAGCAGTTTTTTGGACGATTTCGGAATTTAGATTTGTGAGTTGGGTAGTGAGTTCAGTAGAATTGCGATCGCCTGTTTGAATTTCGTGAACTAACTTTTCTTGTTGTGCTTGTAGCGATCGCCATGATAATACAGCTTCCCAGGATTGTTTCGCTAGAAATTCCGTGCGGAGTTTTTGATATTTCTCAGCTTTAGCCCGATCTTGGGAAAGGCGATCGCGTTGTGCAGTTAATTCTGTTTCAATAATCCGACAGCTATCTTCTTTTTCCTTCACCTCATCTAAAGTTGATTTGGCTTGGATAATTTTGCGATCAAATGCTGCCACCCCAGCCAATTCATCAATAATTTCCCGCCGTTCCCGTGCATTCATCGAAATAATGCTGGTGACATCTCCTTGCAGCACGACATTGTAGCCTTCGGGATAAACCCGCAGGTTACTTAGTTGTTCATGCAACTCCGTCAGCGTGCAAGGTACACCATTGATGTAGTAGTTCGATGTGTAACTTCCTTGGTGAGTGACTCGCAGCCTTCTAGTGACACTCCATTCAGTTGGGGAGTGGGGAGTGGGGAGTGGGGAGTGGGAATTTTCCTGCTCTTCATCTACTTCTTGCGCTGCTTCCTCACTCTGCGCTTTTGCGGCTTTGGGTGAGTCCTCTCCTGACAAATCAAACGTCACTGTGACGCTAGCTTCGATAGAAGCCCGTCCTTTAGAGGTTTGGGTGTTATTTACCAAATCTGGGAGGCGATCGGCTCGCATTCCCTTAGAACTGGAGAGTCCGAGGCAAAATAACAGTGCATCGAGAATATTAGATTTACCCGAACCATTTGGCCCAGATATGACAGTACACCCCGGTAGCAAAGGGACTGAGGTAGTGCCACCGAAGGATTTGAAGTTCGTAAGTTCCACGCGCTTGATATGCACCATAGGCCGTGGTTCGCTGGGCTAATGAAGAACAAGTGTATCAACTAATTAAAAATTCGCAAGAGGGTAGGGGGAAAATTAGAGATTTTCACACTACACACAAGAGAAACGCAGAGAGGGTAGGAGAATTGTGGTTTAGAGAAAAAACAATACTGCTAAAGTTAGCACAAGCACGAGATTTCATTGCAGGCGCTCAAAAGCAACTATATCAAATCATTCCAATTTTAGTTGAGATAACTAACTGCCAAGACGAGCAAGTAATTTAACAAGTTGTTGGCAAAGCGATCGCTATCAATTTATTACTATTTATTGCAAGAATATTTTACAAGTATGTAGGATAATTTTAAGGGTAAATATAATAAAGTAAATTATGCAACTAGAAGATTACTTCGACTTTCAGCGTCCTGATGATATTCGACTCAAAGGTACAAGAGTAGGAATTGAAACTATCCTTTATGATTTCATTCATCGGTGTCGGACTCCAGAGGAAATTTTCCAAAGTTATCCATCAGTAACTTTAGAGCAAGTATATGCAACCATTCTTTATTACCTGCATAACAAAGAAGCAGTAAGTGCTTACATAGCTAATTGGCTAGAACATAGTCATCGAATGCGAGAAGAACAGCGACGCAATCCGCCACCAGTTGTAACTAAATTGCTAAAACTGAAAGCTGAAAGAGAAGCAATGAAAAAAATACATGACTCTCAAATATCTTCTTGATGAAAATGTTGATAAAGTCTATAACCGCAAGTTTCTCCAACGCAACCCTACTTTAATGATGTGGGTGGTTGGTGATCCTGGCGCTCCTCCTAGAGGCACATTAGATCCAGAAATATTATGCTGGTGTGAAGAATATAACTTTATTTTAGTCACAAACAACCGTACATCTATGCCTGTACATTTAGCTGAACATATCGCGCAAGGCCGTAATATACCAGGTATTTTTATTTTGAATTAGAAATTAACCATCGGTCAGACTATTAGTGAATTAAGTCTAATTGCTCAAGCATCTTTTAATGATGAATATCAAAACCAAATTATTAATTTGCCACTACTTTAATAACAATGTCACAGAATTAGCTGCTACGGATTCTCATCAGGTAATAGTACAATGTCTAAGCTAGTTTTGAGGCTAAAAACTCAAACTGACGTAAGTTGGATTTAGTTCCTCAACCTAACATTATCAAAGCTTTGTTGGGTTTCGCTGCCTGAGATCAAAACACTTGTAAAGACGACGATTTATCGCGTCTTAAAAACCCAAGATTTTGTACAAGTAGTGCTTAACTGAACCGCATTGTTATATAAGCAAAAAAACAGGACTTACATCTGCGTAAGTCCTGTTTAAATTTTCTGATGATGTAAGCTGATTTAACTAGTTCACGGTTAACTGAGAACTTCAGTTATTCTTTTATGGCTTTTTCCCAGCTTCAACTTTTGCTTCTACTTTCACTGTCTTCACACCTTGAACTTCTTTAGTCAAGGTTTCAGCTTTCTTGAGTTCTTCAGCAGAAGTTGCTGTGCCTTTGAGGATGATTTCACCCTCTTTGTTTTCAACTTGTAACTTATTGCCTGGTAAGCCTTTATTCAACTTTTCGCTCACTTCAGTTTTCAAGTTGCCCTTAGCTTTTGTTGCTGCGGTTTTTCCAAAATCGGTTTGAACTTTAGTATCTGTACTAGCCGCTAAAGGAGTCGTTTGTGTTCCTGGAATTTTGGCAATAGTTTTATCCACAGTTTGATTTATCTGAGAAGCTGGTGTTGCTGGTGATTGAGCGGCTTCATTAGTAGTGCTAGAAGTTTCTGAACCAGTTTTAGTAGCCTCTTGACAGCCAAAAGTACCAACTACCAAAATGCTACTAATTAGTAATAGAATTAGCTTTTTCATTATCTTCTCCAAATTGAATACTAGAAGCGATTAATTGAAGTGTGTGTGATAGTGAGGAGCAGATGTTAAAAAGTAATTAAATGTGAAGTAGCAAAAGTCTCTAAGCAATTGCTCAGGTTATTGGAAATTGAAACTTAGACGATTTCTTGAGGCTAAGATTTTGCAGCCATTCTTGAGAAGCGCCAATTCAATTTTCCTAATGGTTGCTAAACAGTATGCCTCTGCATACAGTCTATAGCTCTCTATGAATTTAATGTAGATGCCCAGTAGCTCTTTCGGTGGTAGACTGTGCAGCCTGACAGTAGTGACTCGATGTTATCAGATTTAAGTCAGTTTGGCGATATCTAAGCCTATGCAACTTAAAACTTCAGCGTTTTTGGAATTCTGTGGCAGCAAAATTACCAACAAAATGTTACTTTAGAAAACTATGGCTTACTTACAATGCTCCAAATATCAGGAAATATTAGCCAATGCCATACCTTACTTCCGCCCGCGAAATTAGTGCCATTGTCGCTGAATATACCAATGCTAAAACGCTGTGGATAGATACAGAAGTTGCTGACTATAAAAGCCGTAATCCCCGACTATCGCTGATTCAGGTATTAGATAATCCCAAAGATATGAGTGGCGATCGCGTCTACCTTTTAGATGTCCTAGATCAGCCTAGTATTATAGCTGAATTTATTGAAAAAATTATGATAAATTCTGCCATTGAAAAAGTTTTTCACAACGCAAGTTATGATCTAAAACTTCTCGGTAACAAGAAAGCTAAAAATGTTACTTGTACTTTAGATATAGCAAAAAAAATTCCCTACTATCTTTTACCATTACCTAATTACCAACTCAAAACCATAGCTACATCACTTTGTAGCTTTAACAATATCGAGAAACAAGAGCAAACAAGCGATTGGAGCAAACGTCCTCTAACTGAAGAACAGATAGAGTATGCTTACTTAGATTGTATTTATCTTGCTCAAATTCACTCAAATTTGTTAGATTTACAAGCCCAAGCCAGTCCCGATCCCGCAACGGAAGACTTAATATCACTAAGTAGCAGATACTCGCAACTTGAGCAACAATACAAGTTGTTGAATTCAGAATTTGAGCATTTGCAAGAACGGATGAAAAAAGCCATGCAAGCTCAAAATATATCTGAAACTGCCTATTATAAACTGACTAGTTATGAGCGGACTACAGTCAAAGCTACTTTTACAGAATTAGCAAGGGTAACCCAAAATGAAGGTATTAATTTAGATTTTCCAATCACACTTACTCAGAAACTTCAAAAAGATTTAGGGCAAAATCTGGAACACCTCTCTGTAGATATTGAAAAAACCATCTCTTGGCGGCTAAATCCCAAAAATCAAGAAGGTGATATTGAGGAGGAGTAAATTGTTTAGATAGCTACAAATACCAAAATTTATAGAGTTATTATCTTAGAATAAATCTTAATATTTATTTTTTTCAAAGAGTATTCTAAAAAACATGAACAACAGTAGGTTACTGCTCACAAATCAATTGTCAAGAATTACAGAGATGAAAATAGCAAACAGCCAAAATGACAAGTTTTATACTTTATATTTTATGATTTTCCCTTAATATAAGTATTAAATAAATTTATTGAATATCAAGGAAATTTATAACTTAGTTTTAAATGTCTATCCAAAGTTAAAATAACTATTGAGTTAAAGAATTAAAATCTAGATTTTGGTACTAATTGCGTTCAGGTGTTATGGCAGTTTATATTAAATTATGAGACGGCGTTTATTTAAACAAAAGCAAACAAAGGTAAATCAAGTATTTACCATAGCTATTTTTACTACATTAACAGCAATTAGCAGTGTTTCTTGTAGTAAGAATGACAATGTTTTGGTAACAGAAATAGGAGTCAGTCAACCTAGCCGTCGTTCAGCTACAGCATTCAAAGGTGGGGAATTTTATCTTCAGGGAAAGAATCAGCATTTAAACGGCGATTTACAAGCTGCGATCGCTTCTTATGGTAAGGCAATTGCTCAAAACTCTCAATATGGCGCAGCCTACAACGGCCGGGGATTAGTCTACTTTGATTTGGGAGACAAGGAAAAAGCGATCGCAGATTATAATCAAGCACTTAAAATTAACCCTAACGACGCGGAAGCCTACAATAACCTGGGAAATGCCCGCGCCTCACTAGGAAATAACAGAGAAGCAGTCAAAGATTACAGTGAAGCAATTCGCCTAAATCCCAATTATGCCGAAGCTTACAATAACCGAGGAAATGCCCACGCCACCTTGGGAGAAAAAAGAGGGGCGCTAGATGATTTTGACCAAGCAATTCTCCTCAACCCCCAATATGCGATCGCTTATAATAACCGAGGAAATGCCCGTGCTGCCAATGGAGAGCCACAGGGTGCGATCGAAGATTACAATCAAGCCATTCGCCTCAACCCTAACTTTGGCGCTGCCCATAATAACCGGGGAAATGCCCGCGCCACCAATGGAGACAAGCAGGGAGCGCTTAAAGACTTACAACAAGCAGCAAGCATCTTTCAAAGTCAGGGTAACAACGATTTATATGAACAAGTGATGAAAAATATCAAAGAACTTGGGCAGTAGGCAAAAGCAGGGTTTTAGTTAAAAGCGAACATATCCCTGCCGAGTTATCTTGTCGAACAACAATTTATTTGTCGTGTTATCAAATTAATTAATGTCGTTAAACTTTTAAACTAATGGTGGATCAAGCGAGCGACATTAATGTATTAACGACGACAAATAATTTTTTATTTTACAACTACCCCTAGCGCAGATGAGAGTGCGATCGCCTGATTCATCCTACTACTCCTCAATGGCATTGAAAGGCTGCAATCCTTTCTTTTACAGCTTTTAGCTTTTCAAGCGTGCCATTTGCTTTTGACCTAGTTACCATTAATATTCGACTAAAAATAAATTAATTATGTCCCTTTTAGATTATGTAATGATTGCCAAACTATGCAGTAATAATGCTAGTTTGTAAAAAATAGTCAATATTCAAGATAAATTAAACAACAAATTATTTTAAAAACGTTGTTTAAGTTCTTGACTTCAGAAAGAAGCTTGTGTACTTAGAGATTCTTTCTTCTTGATACTAATTAAATTGAGGTTAAACAGATGGAAAATCTAAACCTAGAAAATTTGGATAACGAACTAATTAGTTTTGATTTAAGTCCAGAAGACATGGAGGCAATTAAAGGTGGTACAAGCGTGCCAGTAGATACATCGAGTAGTAGTAAGTGTCCATCCCCTCCGAAGCACCCTTTTGGAATTCTAATAGTTGCAGTACCACCCAAGCACCCTTTTGGAATTCTAATAGTTGCAGTACCATCCAAATCCAAAGACGACTAATCATTAAATTAAAAAATTAAGTTTAAGAGGATGAATGAACAAGTCTAATTTATTACTACCCCTGGTGACTATAAATCCCGGCTACATGAGACTTTATTCACCTCTGTGGGTTTAAAACCCTTAATTTTTATTAGTTTGCGTAGAGAGAAGTCTGAGCGCCGACTTCCGGCGTTCAGAACTTTAAAGCTGACTTGTCTGCTCCCCACTACGCGAACGTTTGTGTAATAGCGAATTAAATTCGCCCAAGACTCTTCAAATATCCTTTAAGGTTTGTATTTACACTTATGCTTTAAGAGCTATGTGCTGCTAATAATTATCCAATCATGGGTAGTAATTATACTAAATATAGTTTTTTTAAGATAAAATATATGAACAATGTTAGTGAATTGGCGCTCAATTATTTACAACGTTATAACTGCCAAATTCTTGAAGATTATCAAAGTGTTTTAAGACAGGCTTGTGAAATTCATCCACCACCACACGGTATGGCATGGTACGGTAATTCCTATCGTCAGTTTGCTCGTAATGCTGAGTGGTTCTCTAATTCCCTGGTTACTAACGTCGTTGAAGAAGGAACTGGTTCTAAACAAGTTTGGCAATTCTCTGAGCAGATCAAAAATCAGGAGTTTGCCCAGTTGGTGAGAAATCACTCGATTGATGAGTCACGACACTCACTAATGTTTGTAGCACTGTTGAATATTATTTTTCCGACGAAAATAGAAGCAGATTTCCGCACACAGTTGAAAGCTTTTTCTCCGCAATACTATCACCACAAGCATCCGCCTCTAGTACCTATTTCTTCAGCTAAAATAATGGATGATTTGTTGGTGATGGATGAGATTATCCAAATCAATCTCTTAGAAATTCGGGCATTGATCCTACAATTATTGTTGCGTCCAGTACTGCAAGCATATTCTACACCTAAGGATTTAGCAAAAGTAACTCGAATGTCTGATTTGTTGATTTTCGATGAAACTAAGCATATTGAGTACTCTGGTTACTGTATTGGTAAGTACATGGAGCAAGGTCATGGCTCTTGGGTGCGGGAAATGATGATTTACCGTCAAAAAACTGTTAATGAAATGTTTTTAGAAGATATAGAATTAGCAGATTCTGTTGGCACTACTATTTTACGGACACAAGATCGCTCGTAACTTCTTAAGTTTACCTAGCCCAACAAATGAGTTTCCACAGTAGTTCTGAGCGGCTTTCGCCGCTTAGACTTGTTTATGCTTTGACAAAATCACATGCCAGAACCAATATGGATGCGATCTTCAACTTCCGCAAACTTTTCCTGTGCCTGCTGTTCAGTATTCAATAGTGAAACGACGATCGCTACAATAAACGCCAGTGGGATACTGATTAATCCAGGATTTTTCAACGGAAAGGGTGCAGAAGCGTGCTTGAGAATCGTTACTTGAATACTGGGTGACAAATAAATCAGCACTAAAGAGGAGATAGTACCCACTAATATACTCGCAACCGCACCGTTGGTCGTGAAGCGTCGCCAAAGCATGGATAAGAGCAATGCTGGGAAGTTTGCACTAGCAGCGATCGCAAATGCTAAACCTACCATATAAGCCACGTTTTGCCCTTTAAACAAAATGCCCAGGAATATCGCTACTAACCCCAAAAGCATTGTTGCACCGCGAGCCACCTTCAACTGTTCTGACTCGTCAGCATGACCTGATCGCACCACATTCACCCACAAATCGTGAGACAATGCAGCTGCACCTGAGAGTGTCAACCCAGCGACAACTGCCAAAATAGTCGCAAAGGAAACAGCAGCAATAAAGCCTAAGAAAGCATCACCACCGAGAAATTCTGCCAACATCGGCGCAGCCATATTACCACCAGTACCAATTTGCTTGATGGCATCTTGACCTACTAATACCATTGCTCCAAAGCCTAAGATGAAGGTAAGGAGATAAAAAATGCCAATAATAGCTGTGGCGTAAGTAACAGAAAGCCGCGCTGCTTTGGCATCGGGTACTGTGTAAAAACGCATTAGGATGTGGGGTAATCCAGCAGTGCCGAACATCAACGACATCCCTAAAGAGATCGCATCCAAGGGATCAGAAACTAGTTTCCCTGGAGCTAATACACCTGTATACTTTTCAGATGCAGCAGCGAAAAGAGCGATCGGGTTAAAACCAAATTGTGCCAGTACCAAGATAGCTAGCAAAATCGTTCCGCCAAGCAACAAAACTGCTTTGATAATTTGTACCCAAGTGGTGGCAATCATCCCGCCAAAAATCACATAAGCCATCATCACACAACCGACGATGACCACAGCTAATTCGTAATCAAAGCCAAACAATAGTTTGATTAGCTCACCAGCGCCTACCATCTGGGCAATTAAGTAAAAGCTAATCACTACCAAGGTTCCAATAGCAGAGGCAATACGTACAGGTTTTTGCTGTAAGCGATAAGCTACTACATCAGCAAAAGTGTATTTACCTAAATTACGTAATGGTTCTGCAATTAAGAACATCACAATCGGCCAACCCACCAAGAAGCCGATAGAATAAATTAAGCCGTCAAAGCCGTTGAGTGCCACCAGCCCAGCGATACCTAAAAAGCTAGCTGCACTCATGAAGTCTCCTGCTAGGGCCAGCCCATTTTGGAAACCGCTAATCTTACCGCCAGCTGTATAGAACTGTGCCGTATTTTTGGTGAGCTTTGCCGCCCAATAGGTAATGCCTAGAGAACTTACAACAAACAGAAAGAAGAAAGCGATCGCCAACGGGTTAAACTTACCAAGACTGGTAATATCCGCCGCTAGTGGCAGATCCAACCACACACTATTCATGCTTTTTTTGGTTTAATATTTTGGATTTGGGACTAGAAATTGCTAATAGCTAATTTACTTGCGTGTCAGCCTTGCGATTTGGTCATCGTAACTACTATTTGCCCAACGCACATAGATAAAAATTAATACCCATGCTGAGACAATTACCAATGCCCCCAGTAAAATTCCCAGGCTAAGACCAGGAAATACTAATGACCCCAACAGGGGCTTATTGAATGCGATTAATAGGATAAAGCCAAAGTAAATAAACATCATGGCTCCACTGAGAATCAGGGATACGCGCCAGCGTTCAGCTGCGAGAGCCTGGAGAGCCTTTGTGCGATCGTTCATGTCTTCCTTTAGGTTGAGAAGATTAGGTCAGATTGTCTCATTGAAGTTGATTTTTGCATAATTTTCTTAAAGATTATTAGTAAATCTATTGCCATATCAAGTAATAAAACTAACTTTGCCTGATATACCAAAATAACAAGACAATAACGGCTCTGTTTTGAGTCAGAGAAACAAATTAGGCACAAAAAAGGCTCATCTATCTGTGCTTTGTGAAAATCACAAAATATAGTGCTTAATTATACTTTAACAATAAATTAATATTTAATAAATTAAATTTTTAGATACTAAAAAACAAAATAAATACGTAGTTATTCCCAGGTTTTAAAATTTTTAAAGTGTTATAAACCGATTTTTTTAAGCTATCAAATCAACTGAGATTAATAAAAGTAGCAAATTTAAATTTATAAAATATACCAAAAATTACAGTAATAGCTAAGTAATATTTTTAATAAAATTTATACCAAAAGATTGTTATTACACAGATAGGGAATTACCAAAATTTAGTAACGTATGTTTATCGAAACACTAATCACAAACCCGATTCATTTTTTCAGAATCGTTGTAATTGTCATATTCTCCATTACTTTGCATGAACTTGCTCACGGCTGGGCTGCGATGAGTCAGGGAGATAACACTCCCCAACAAACTGGTCATCTGACGCTTAATCCTGTAGTTCACATGGGTAAAGAATCGCTAATCTTTCTCTGTCTTATGGGTATAGCTTGGGGACAAATGCCCGTCAACCCATCTAAGTTTCGTTCTGGTAAACTAGGCAATATTTTGGTATCAGCCGCAGGCCCCTTGTCGAATCTGGCTTTAGGCATTCTATTTATTGTATTGCTCAAACTTTTCTTTAACCCTAGTCTTTCAGGACTCTTTAGTGTCGAATTTCTTTACCTAGCGGCTCGGATTAATTTAACGTTATTTCTATTTAATCTGCTGCCAATTCCACCACTCGACGGCTTTCATGTCTTCAGTGAAATTTTTCCTCAACTAAAGCCACTACAATATAGTCAATTCGGACTCTTTGCCATGATGCTCCTATTTTTAATTCCAGGTTTGGGAAGAGGGCTTGGTAGTATCGCTGATTTATTTATCCGGTCAGGTTTGGGGATGTAAACAGTAAATTTTCAGGCAAATTTTTAATAAAAATTTAAAAGCCATTTACTACAGTCTTTTTTTATTATTGTCTTTACAGATTATAGCCAGTTTTATTAGAACTATGTCTTCATACACAAGTCCAATTAATTCTGCGATACGCCCAAACTCTAGCTTTATTTCAGGAAACCCATAGAATTGCTATAGCAATCCTGAATCATCCGTAAGAGACAAAAACCCCGACTTATTTGAGCAGTCGGGGTTCTACTTATTGCGTATACCAATCTTATTTAATTTGTATATACAATCTAATTCTCTACACCAACAGAAATAAGTTTGCTATAATATTCAGTTTTGGCATAGATACTGATAATACTATCACCAACTGCAAAAAAATTACCTTGTTGCTCATCTTTAGAAAATTGCAAATTGGGATATTTAATAGCAGCTTCTTCAGCAGTCATAGATTTTGCTTCCATCTTATTTGGCAATACTCCAATACAACCAATATAAAATACTAAGGGAGAAATTTTGTCATGGTAAATTTTTTCTACATATTGTTCTAGCTTATTATTTGCCGTTGTCAAAGCTGCAATCATTTCCTCCTTGCTGATCTGTTTTCCAGCTTGTTTATCTTGCAATAACTGCGCCAAACTATCAGCATCAACTTTCTTAAGAATATTTGCGACTATGCCATTTTGCTCAAGCCCCAGAAAATCATCAAAAATTGGTTTCATCAACTCGTCAACTTTTGTAATCTTGGTGCGTGATGATAGTAGCCTGTGCCTAACAGCGAGATTTTCATTCAATGCGATCGCAAAACTAGGCTTGATGATAATTTCACCAGTAATTTTATCATAAAGACGATACATTTTACTTAAAAACTTGTTAGCAGAAGGCAACTTACTCAAATTCAGAATATTTTGACTGCCGATGTCAATTTTATAACTAATTTTTGACTCAATAGTACCATTAACTAAGGCTTCATGGATGTCAGTATATTCGTTCGTTGTAGGGAAATTGATGTAAACATTTTTAGAGAGATAGTGCTTTTTAAACTCATCTAATTGTCCTGCTACAAATACATCTGACTCCTTTCTTAAGTAAGCAGAAATAATACTAGTCAGTACTTTAATTTCTGCAAGCTCATTGAATAGTCCATCAATACTGCTATAATGACTATTTGCAGCTACAAGCGGCAAGTTATTTAACTCAATGGTATACTCAGCACGGAAGTCAAAATCTTCTGCATCCAACACACCTTTTTCTTTGAGCAAATCAAAGGCTTTTTTACTGCTGATTTTGACTTTTAAGGACTTGACATTTATTTTGCCGTCACTAACAATTGTGTAATTATTAAAGCTATTTAGGTCATTTACTAGTAAACCTGCTACCTCAATAGTGGGGGTTTTATCTTCAAATTTTGCTAGTTTGACTTTACGTTTGATAAGCATATTGATAGTAGCGGTATTGCGATTAAATTGAAACTCGCCCATACCAACATACTCAACATTATCGATATTTTCTGTTCGTAACCAAGGCTGAAGTAGTTCTCCATTTTCGTTTCTCACACCTTTAACGCGCTTGATACCTGTTCTTTGATAATGTTCTTGTAGGTGCTTGATATTGACGATAATATTGTCGCGATACTGTGCAAAAATTTGGATTAGTTCTACGAGAGAAATTTTATTATTCGTCATATTGCTACCTTCCATATATAGGTTAAGAATTTTTTAAAGGCTGTTAAACTGGGCAAAATTGAAGGGCAAACCCACAATAAATTGACGCCAAAATGCTAAATTTGGCATATACCACACAACTATTGTGTGTTCATGATTGCATTCACGAACTAGCTAATATTGAGTTTATCTACCAGGACTTACGCAAAAACTCTCTGAAACTCTTATTCCTTTGTGTCCTTTGCGTCTTTTGCGGTTCGTTTTATCATGATTTTGCGTAAGTCCTATCTACTACAAACTTTGGGCATCGCCTAGTAAACTTTGCGTTGCATACTCACCAGATATTCTTTGATAGTACAATTGTATCACAAAAACTCCAAGCTGTGTAGGCGTGGCCTGTCATAGACATCGCCCTGCAATGAGGTGGGGAGCAATGCGATTTTGTGAGGTGGGCAAGCAGGGAAGGCAGGGGAGGAAAAATAAATTAAGTGTATTTTGAAGTATTTATAGTAGCGCATGTTACTAAATTCTCTCTTTACTCTCCCTGCTCCCCCTGCTTCAAAAAGCGATGATCTCACATTTTCGCGTTGCTCCCATGAGGTGTATGGTATTGCTGAAGGTCAGAATAGATGCTTTCTAACCTTTGCACCCATTATTTTTTTCAAATTTAGGCTCCGGGTTTGAAATAATCGAAGAGGCGATCGCCTGAATCTGCGCGAATTAATGCTACAACTACATCTGGTAAGGCAGTTAAACTGGGGTAAACCAAATAACGTGGTTCCCAACGGGGGCGGAATTTCTCTCTGTAGGCGTGCAGTCCCTTAAAATTGTAGAAGCGATTCAAATGCCCGTATAGATAGTGCAATACTTTCTCCAAGCGGCGTGATTCTGGGTTGTCTCCAACTCCCGCAAGGGCAGAAAGGCCAAAATTAAAGCTGTCGTAGCCACCCTCTTTAAAATGTTGAAGCAGGGAAATAAATAGAAAGTCCATTGTGCCATTTTCGAGGGACGCGCGATGTCGCATCATGTCAATAGTGGCTTCGTTAAGTTGGTACTCCCGGAGAATGTTGGCAAAGGCGCTGATGTTACCTTCAGAATTATGCACTACAGCAATCTCACACTCTCGCAAGTAAGCTTCGTCAAACCAACCCAAAGAAAAATGTTTTTCCGAACCCTGTACCATCTTCAACCATTCATCACTTACAGATTTGAGTTGGTGCAATAAATCATTGGCAATGGGTGGTTGGTAAAACTCGATTTGGTATCCTAGTTTAGTTAAACGACTGATTGATGGTCTAAAGTTCTTACCAGCTTTACCTTGTAACGTAAAACTTTTCAGGTCAACGATCGCTTCTTCTCCAATCTTAAGTACCTTAAACCCCAATGACTTGTAAAGCTCAACATCATCGGGCAAAGTTTGATAAAAACCGGGATACCAGTCATTACGTTGGCAAAACTGTTGGAAAGCAACAATTGTCTCTTTGCGGTCTTCAATGGGGCCGATGGGATCTCCTAATGCGATCGCACCCCTTCCCTTGGGAACATAAGCAATTAAACTATTACCGGAAGGACTAAAATAATAACTTTTATCATTTAAGAGTGTGAATGCTGCTAAAGAAGAACATCCATATTGCTCGACAATTTCTTTAGCTCTTTTTCGCTCATTTGGCGTTGCTAGATTCCGCCAAAATACAGGTTGCAAGAGCATTACCATTGCATAGGTAATAGTAACTGCGGCTATAATATATATCGAATTAGCAAAAAATTCTCCAAATTTGCTTTTTGGTTGCAGTCCCCAATTATCCTCAGTGAAGAACATCGCCAAAGTCTGAACTATGGCTTCACGCCAGTTAAAATTCTCTGAGAACTTGCCGTCTAATAAGTAAAATCCAATAGTTCCGTATGCCAGGGTAAATAATAAAGCGCCTATCAGCGCTCGAACTCCCCGTGCGATCGAAGGACGGTCTGATTGCGCCGTAAAATAATGGCGCATCAAGATTAATTGCACCAGCAAAACTCCAGAGAGTAGACTTTCTTCATAGTCCAGTCCCTTCAGCAAGTGGCTGAAAATGGAAATCACTAGTAAACCAATGGTAAGTAACCAGGCTATTCTTTTGCGACGTAATAAATTAGTCGCAAGTGCTAGTAAAACAAACCCAGTCAGGGCTGCAAAGATATGACCACTGGCTCGGATTTCAAATGGTAAAAATTCTTTCAACCAGTGATTTCGCCCATATAAGTTAGGTGTCACTGCTGATAACAAATTTACTACTCCGACTAAACCTGTAAGCAAAGCTGCACTCCAAAGTCCAATCTGAGTTTTTAAATTATTGGTCATAACTTTAAAAATATTAATTAGGAGTTAGGAGTTTTGGCTCTACGACTCTCTTTAGGGGCTAAAATAATAAACAGACAAGTTTTATCGGCTGTGTTAATTATACAGATTAAGTTTTAATTTTTTTAATTTTCTCCATAACACCTTAATTTTAAGGCCATAGCACAGTTAGAGCAATAGAACCTGAGTTTTCAAATTTTAACTCTTAACTCCGAATTTTTTAAACTGTTCCCCTACATAAGAGAGGGAATCTTTAAGATGCTTGTGGAAGTAGTTCCAGCCTATATCAGCACCAGACAAACCATGACCTCCTGGAAAGGCATAAAATACGTGAGCAATACCTAATTTGTTTAAGGTATCGTTGAAATCTTTGGTAGAAGCCAGCAAATTAGTATCATTCAAACCCGCATCTAAGTAAACACGCAATCGCTTCCTATCTTCAATTGGTAGCTGTTGCACGATTTGTTGGGGGCTATTTTGCGAACCGCTATTATCGGTAAAATAACCGCTATGACTAAACAGAATGTGGAAGTTGTTGAGATGGCGTAACCCGATATTAAAAGCCCCCCATCCTCCAGAAGAAAGACCTCCCAACGCCCAAAACTGGGGTTCTTCTAAAGTGCGGTAGCGTGACTTGACAACTTGCACTAGTTCTGAACCAATTAAAGTCCCAACTTTACCATTCGGCCCATCAAAATAATCGGGGTCGTATAAAGGACTAGAACCCCGATTATCATTACCATCAGGTGTAATTACAATCGATGGCGGTAATTTTCCA
Source organism: Nostoc sp. ChiVER01 (assembly GCF_034531155.1). Classification (NCBI taxonomy): domain Bacteria; kingdom Bacillati; phylum Cyanobacteriota; class Cyanophyceae; order Nostocales; family Nostocaceae; genus Nostoc; species Nostoc sp. ChiVER01. The sequence goes on from NZ_JAVRBS010000017.1 coordinate 55,295, forward strand.
CTTTTATAAAGTTCATGCAATACATCTAAGATGGCATATTTATCAGCGTAAGCACGGGCATCATCATGACCACCGTGTAGTAATAATATCACAGGATACCGCTTTTGTTGATTTTTATTATAACCAGGCGGCAAAATCACGCCATAGTTGCGGACTGCACCCATCGCTTGGGAGTTAAAGCTTGCTAATTGAAACTTTAGCCCAGTATTTGCCTCTTCTTGAGGTGGGTCTAATTGTGGCGCACCTAAGATGAATACATAATAATAACCAGCAGTAGTAAGGAGTGCGATCGCTCCTACTAAACTAATTAAAAATTTAGAAATCTTCATATTAATTTAACGTTTAAAAAATCACCCCCACTAGAACTTACTATAGTTAATTTGCTGAAAAATTGCAGCTGAGTTTTCCACATTGATGTTTAAATATCAAAGGATTTATAAAATCTATGCTACATACAATATGATTTTTACTGCGAATTGCTAATGATTTTGACTTTTGACTTTCTCAAAGGCCGTTCTATGCGCTATTTCAGAAACTCGAAATTGTTCTCCCACAAATGTCAACGAATCGGATAAATGTTCTCGCCAGTATTTCCAAGTGTGGCTACCAGGAAACTGACGAAACAAATTATAAACTTTTAGCTTATCTAGTACTTGGCTAAACTTTTGAGCTTCGTCGATTTCTTCAATATCTGATGTACCAGAATCTAGATAAATTCGCAATTTTTTTTGAGTTTGTAAAGGAATAGTTTTGATATAACTTATTGGGCTATTCATTGGGCCACTTTTATCATGAAAATAACCGCTATGACTAAATAAAATCGAGAAATGATCTAGGTTATGTAATCCCACATTCATTGCTCCCCAACCACCAGAAGATAAACCACCTATAGCCCAAAAATCTGGATTGTTTATTGTACGATAACGGCTTTGCACAACTTTTACCAATTCATCCCCTACGGCTGTAGAGACTTTACCATTAGGGCCATCAATATATTCGGGATCTCGGTAAGGGCTAGAGCCACGTTTGTCGTTACCATCTGGTGTGATAATAATGCTGGGTGGCAACTTACCTTTAGTATAAAGTTGTTCTACAGTTTTAAGAGCTTGTCCTTTACTCTGAATAAACCAATCACTGGGATTACCATGTCCACCGTGGAGGAGAAATATTACAGGATAGCTTTGTTTTAGGTTTTTTTCATAACCAGGGGGTAAAGAAACGCCATAGGTGCGACTTGCGCCCATTACCTGACTATCGTAGGTTTCAATTTTGTAGGTTAGGGGAGTAGTTGAGTCGCTAGTATTGGAATGAGTTGGAAGAACGGAAGGCTTTGTTTGTAAATCCTGTTGTGGTGGTTTTGCTACGGTACTTTGGGAGAAATTACAGCCAACAAGAGTTAATACTAAAACTAGTAAGAGAATTTTAGATTGTTTGTAGTTCATTTATTGGGTAGCCGATATTTGCTTTACAAAAGCTTATGCAAATGATATGTCAATGCTGTGTCAACAGGATGGAAAATTTACGACTGGTTGTAAATTAAAAGTCAAGAGTTAGGATAAGTTTCTTCATGATGCTTAAAAAGCTGCGACTCAATTTCAGTTCTTTGTTTGGCTTGTTGTTGCTGGTGCTTTGCGTGTGGGCGATCGCTAACGAATTGCATGAGTATAATTATCGTGATATCCTCAACTCCCTTGCAACAATTCCCAAAAGTCGCTTAAGCTGGGCAATTTGGCTGACAGCGTTGGGTTATCTTGTGATGATTGGCTACGATATCTTAGGTTTTAGCTACATTAATCGCTCCTTAAGTTGGAACAAGATTGCTCTAACCAGCTTTATTAGCTCTGCATTTAGTAATACCATCGGTTTTGCCTTGCTAACTGGCAGTGCTATCCGTTATCGATTTTATGCTAGTTGGGGAGTTTCAGCAGTTGCGATCGCTCAAGTAATTGCTTTTGCTAATTTTACTTTTTGGTTGGGGATGTTTGCCGTTGCAGGTTTCTTGTTTCTCATCAACCCACTCAAAATTCCCACTCAAATACATTTGCCTTTTACTACTGTGCGTCCCATCGGCGTGATTTTTTTGCTATTAGTCGCTATTTATTTAATTGGAAGTCTTTTTATTAAACAACCGTTAATAATTCGTGGGCAAGAATTTCGATTTCCTTCTTTTAAAATATCCCTGGCTCAAATAGCAATTTCTAGTTTTGACTGGATTTTGGCAGCAGCAGTTCTTTATGCTGTGCTTCCTAGCAATATATCTTTGTCTTATCTAGACTTCTTGGGAATTTATTTACTAGCGATGTTTGCAGGTGTGGTTAGTAATGTCCCTGGTGGTTTGGGAGTATTTGAAACTATAATTTTGCTGATTCTTTCTTCTAAAGTTTCGGCTGCGGCAATTTTGGGATCAATGTTAGCTTATCGCGGAGTCTACTATTTCTTACCTTTGCTAGTAGCAGCAGGTTTGCTAGGAATTTATGAAATTAGATTTAGAGTTGGTAATTTAAAAAATATTGATAAATAGTAAATTTCAGTTTCAGTATGAGTACGAACAATAAGATCCCCGACTTCTTCGATAAGTCGGGGATCTGAGCCTTTTGATATCTTCACAAAGAATAGCGATAAATCATAATTTTTGCTGAGGCGATCGCTAATTTAATCCCATAACAATAGTAACAGTTAGGGAAAATTTTTCAACTAGATTTCCATAAATCATCAAAATCCCGTTTTATTGTTTGAGGATAGAAAGAATCATGAAAAATAAAGTATTGTTTGGTGCTATTTTCATGGCAACTTGGGTAGGAACATTGATTCCAAGTGCTTTTGCTGCTTCACCCTGTTCTGTAGGACAAAAGGCTGAGGTTCTTTGGAAGGAAAAATGGTATCCGGCAACGGTACTTAAGGTTAATAATGAGAAATGCTATATTACCTACGATGGTTATGATAGTTCCTGGAATGAATGGGTTGGCACTACACGCTTTCGGGCATCATTTCAAGTTGGCGATGCAGTGAGAATTTTGTGGAAAGGAAAATGGTATCCAGGGCAGGTTTTAGAAGTTAGTAACGATCTTTATAAAATTACTTATGATGGCTACGATAGCTCTTGGGATGAGTGGGTTGAACCTGCAAGGGTAAGTAGATAGGGAATATTTCACTTTTATAAGTTTAAAGGGACGATTTCACTTGTTGGAGTCGTCCCTTAAATTGTTTTATCAAAACAGAATTCAGGAGTCAGGAGTCAGAATTAAGAATGAATTTTGTACAACTGGTAAGAGGCTGCTAAACTGAGAGCCATAAGTAAAATCTCGTATACTTTGGCAAACTTATGGAGCCAGTATCGCTGACAGCAGGTGCGATCGCAACCTTGGTAATCGTCAAAGCCTTTGAAAAAACTGGGGAAATCATCGGTGAAAAGGCTTGGAATGAAGGCGAAAAGTTGTTAGTTCTGCTGAAGCGCAAGGAACCTAGCACGGCGAAGGTTATCGAACAGGCTAAAACACAACCTTTAGATTATGGTCAAGCTTATCTCATTGGGCAGCAGGTAGAGGAAGCGGCAAAGAAAGATCCTGAAATTGCCCAAGCTGTGGAAGCTGTAGCTAATGAGGCACAAACGCAGATTAATCAAATAGTTATAAAAGGAATTCTGGTAAAAGGTAAGGCTAAAGTCGGCAATATAAATTTGTCAGCCACAAGAGACGGTTCAGTGAATCAAGAAGCGGTGGTTGATTCTCAATTTGGCGGCGATCTTGACCTTGGTAATGTGGACATGAAAGCCTAAAATTATGAGCAAAAATCACAGCCCAGAAGAAATTTTACAGAGCATTCTCCGAAATGTTCAAGTAGGCGGCAATCTGACTACAGGCGATATTACCCAAATCCTGAATTTACTGGTTATTATTCAACAGCCAGACGTTTTCAAACCAAAGGAAATTCCTCAAAATATTCCTCGTGGTAGCGTAGTCAAGTTTGTCGGACGTGCTGAGACTTTAGTGAATCTGCACGAAAGGCTACAACACAGTTCTCAGGTGGTGATTGCTGCAATTGAGGGTATGGGAGGAGTCGGAAAAACAGAGTTAGCAACTCAGTATGCACTGATTCACCTACTACTCAACACTTACCCCGGTGGTATCTGTTGGTTACGCGCTAGAGATGAAGATATTGGGCTTCAGATATTGCAGTTTGCTATAGCTAAGTTAGGATTAAAACCACCAGAAGATTGGGATTTACCACAGCAAGTTGATTTCTGTTGGTCACGCTGGCACGATGGGAATGTGTTGGTAGTACTGGATGATGTCAACGATTACCCCAAAGTAGAACAATATTTACCACCACAATCACCCCGGTTTAAGCTGCTAATTACCAGCAGGTTACAGTTAGATTTTCCCCAGTCATTTACTCTAGATGTTTTAAGTGAGTCCGCAGCACTAGAACTTTTACAAGAGTGGGTGGGAACAGAAAAAGTTGCACAGGAATTAGAAGATGCGAAAGAAATCTGTCAGCGTTTAGGTTATTTGCCTTTGGCGCTGAATTTGGTGGGGAGGTATGTGAAAAAGCGGAGACTCTCTTTAGCAGAAATGTTGCGGCGGTTAGAAGAAAAAAAGTTAACTCATGAATCTTTAGCACGGGATGAAAAAGACCGCGCTTGGACGCTGAATGTTAAACGAGGTGTTGCTGCTGCTTTTGAGTTAAGTTGGGAAGAATTAAATGATTATGCCAAGGAGTTAGGTGTTTTACTGAGTTTATTTGCTTTAGCTCCTATTCCCTGGAGACTGGTAGAAAGTGTAGAAACTGGGAAAAATACTACACAGTTGGAAAAAAGTAGAGTTGATTTAGAAGATTTGCATCTGCTTCAAGGTGAGGATAGCTACCAACTACATCAACTCATTCGGGAATTTTTTCAACTCAAGCAAGCTGAGTTCAATCAAGTGGAGGAATTAAAGCGATCGCTTTGTGGAGTAATAATAGTAGATGCCAAGAAGATTTCTGACTCGCCCACTCTTGAGCAAATCACTGCTGTTTCCCCCACCATACCTCATATAGCTGAAGTAGCGAATCATCTCATTCAATACCTCAGCAATGATGATTTAATTTGGCCTTTCCTCGGCAACGTTTGGTTTTACAAGGGTCAAGGTTTATATAACCAAGCTTTATTCTGGTGTAAACAATGTCTAGAAGTCACTAAAAAGTGCTTAGGAGAAGAACATCCAGATGTCGCCCAAAGCTTCAACAACCTAGCGTTACTCTACCGTAACCAAGGCAGATACAGTGAAGCCGAACCCCTTTACATCCAAGCTTTGGCACTTAGGCGTCAGCTGCTGGGAGAACTACATCCAGATGTCGCACAAAGCCTCAACAACTTAGCGGAACTCTACCGTTACCAAGGCAGATATAGTGAAGCCGAATCCCTTCACAGCCAAGCTTTGGTACTCAAGGTGCTGTTGCTGGAAGAAGAACATCCAGAGGTCGCACTTAGCCTCAGCAACCTTGCGGGACTCTACTATTACCAAGGCAGATACAGCGAAGCTGAACCCCTTCTTATCCAAGCTTTGGCACTCAGGCGTAAGTTGCTCGGAGATGAACATCCAGATGTCGGTGTTACCCTCAACAACTTAGCGGAACTCTACCGTTCCCAAGGTAGATACAGCGAAGCCGAACCCCTTTACATCCAAGCTTTGGCACTTATGCGCCAGCTACTGGGAGATGCACATCCAGATGTCGCCACTAGCCTCAACAACCTAGCGGAACTCTACAACTCCCAAGGCAGATACAACGAAGCCGAACCCCTTCTTATCCAAGCTTTGGCACTCAGGCGCAAGCTGCTCGGAGATGAACATCCAGATGTTGCCACTAGCCTCAACAACCTAGCGGGACTCTACTATCACCAAGGCAGATACAGCGAAGCCGAACCCCTTTTTATCCAAGCTTTGGCACTCATGCGCCAGGTGCTGGGAGATGAACATCCAAATGTTGCACTTAGCCTCAACAACCTGGGGGAACTCTACCGTTATCAAGGCAGATACAGCGAAGCCGAACCCCTTTACATCCAAGCTTTGGCACTTATGCGCCAGGTGCTGGGAGAGGAACATCCATCTGTCGCACAAGGCCTCAACAACCTTGCAGAACTCTACAACTCCCAAGGCAGATACAGCGAAGCTGAACCCCTTTACATCCAAGGTTTGGTACTTATGCGTAAGTTGCTCCGAGAGGAACATCCAGATGTCGCTACTAGCCTCAATAAACTAGCGGGATTCTACGAATTTCAAGGCAGATGCAGCGAAGCCGAACCCCTTTTTATCCAAGCTTTGACACTCACGCGTAAGTTGTTCGGAGATGAACATCTATCTGTCGCTAATAGCCTCGATAAACTAGCGGGACTCTACCGTTCCCAAGGCAGATATAGCGAAGCCGAACCCCTTTTTATCCAAGCTTTGGCACTCACGCGCCAGGTGCTGGGAGAGGAACATCTATCTGTCGCTGCTAGCCTCAACAACCTCGCGTTACTCTACCGTTCCCAAGGCAGATATAGCGAAGCCGAACCCCTTTTTATCCAAGCTTTGGCACTCATGCGCCATCTGCTGCCAGAAGAAAATCCATCTGTCGCCCGATGCCTCAACAACCTCGCAGAACTTTACCATTTCCAAGGTAGATACAGTGAAGCCGAACCCCTTTTTATCCAAGCTTTGGCACTCATGCGCCAGCTACTGCCAGAAGAACATCCAGATGTCGCACTTAGCCTCAACAACCTCGCAGAACTCTACCATTCCCAAGGTAGATACAGCGAAGCTGAACCCCTTTTTATCCAAGCTTTGGTACTCAGACGCAACCTGCTTGGAGATGAACATCCATCTGTCGCTGCTAGCCTCAACGGTCTAGCAGAACTCTACAACTCCCAAGGTAGATACAGCGAAGCCGAACCCCTTTTTATCCAAGCTTTAGCACTCAGACGCCAGCTGCTTGGAGATGAACATCCTTATGTCGTCCAAAGCCTCAATAACCTAGCGTTACTCTACACTTGCCAAGACAGATACAGCGAAGCCGAACCCCTTTACATCCAAGCTTTGGCACTCAGACGCAAGCTGCTTGGAGATGAACATCCAGATGTCGCCACTAGCCTTTACAATTTAGCGGGACTCTACACCTGCCAAGGCAGATACGACGAAGCCGAACCCCTTTACATCAAAGATTTGGCACTTACGCGCCAGCTGCTAGGAGAAGAACATCCTTATGTCGCCCAAAGCCTCAACAACCTTGCGGGAATCTACTGTTCCCAAGGCAGATACCGCGAAGCCGAACCCCTTTTTATCCAAGCTTTGGCACTCAGACGCAACCTGCTGCCAGAAGAACATCCAGATGTCGCCCAAAGTCTCAACAACCTCGCAGAACTCTACACCTGCCAAGGCAGATACAGCGAAGTCGAATCCCTTTTTATCCAAGCTTTGGCACTTATGCGCCAGATGCTGCCAGAAGAACATCCTTATGTCGCCCAAAGCCTCAACAACCTAGCGGGACTCTACCGTTCTCACGGCAAATACAGCGAAGCCGAAACCCTTTACATTCAAGCTTTGGCACTCTACCGCAAGCTGTTAGGAGAAGAACATCCTTATGTCGCTACTAGCCTCCACAACCTAGCGGGACTCTATAACTGCCAAGGCAAATATAGCGAAGCTGAACCCCTTTTCATCCAAGCTTTGGAAATTGCTGAACTTAGTTTAGGGGTAAATCATCCCAATACAATTACTTTCCGTGAAAATCTGAAATATTTGCGCGATCGCCTCCCCCCAAATCCAGAATAAGCTAGTTTTGTACAAAGCGTACCGTGATAAAACTGAAAAGCACCTTAGCGATCGCGGAGCGTCTCGTAGAGAAGCTCACCAAAGGTATCGCTTATACTCAAATTCATATTCAATAAGTAAAAATGCCTGATTACTTATTCAATATGAGCTTTTACTTCTTCAAAAGCAGCTTTTAATGTCGCATTTGAGTGTTTTCCACAAACAAAAGCAGCTTTTACTTCTTCAAAAGCAGCTTTTAATGTTGCATTTGAGTGTTTTCCACAAACAAAAGAAGCTTTTGGTTTTTCATTTTAGTGTTTTACGCAAGCAAAAGCAGCTTTTACTTTCTCAAACCCCAGTTTGCTTTCTTATTTTAATGTTTTCCGCAAACAAAAGCAGCTTTTACTTTCTCAAAAGGTGCTTTTAGTTACTCAAACCCCAGTTTGCTTTCTCATTTGAGTAATTCACGCATTCTCTGACTCCTTCTGATTAATCTTGGATAACAGTCTTATGCTCAACATAATTTTTATCAATATCAAAAGCTCTAGCATGAAACAGCAAGTAGGTGTATAGTAGGATGCTAGTTGATAGCAATGATATTTCATCAAGCCAAAATTGTCGGTTATAGGCAAAAGGAAAAGTTAAAGGTTTATTCCTTTATCTTTTCGGTTTACCTTGCCAAAGTAACTTGGTGAACTATTAGGTATGGAGGAATAGTGTTTAAACGTCGCACGATATTATTCGGTCTACTTGCATTTGGCTTAACGTTAGCATTTAGCACACAAGTCTATGGACAATCCACTGCTGGGCCAGAAGCTTGGCAGACAGTCTACAATCAGGCGGTTGCTTCGGCAACAACGACAGTTACAGCTTCGACCTTTATAGCCCACTAAAGTTTTTCAATTTGGCGGGTTTTTGGAATGCTTAGACCTTTGGCTAGAAAAAGTTCTGAGTAGATTTAGCTTGAGAATCAAGAGTAAGGAATTGTGATTTTTTGGTAATTCCTACGCCTGCTCCCCACCTGACTATATCTCTAACTCGTTAACTCCGATTCTGCCGTAACCAAATATTTCAAACACCGTGAGGAGTTTTTCATGTTCAAACCTCGCGCAATTTTTAGCGCCTTAGCTGCAATTATCCTTGCACTTGTCATAGGTACACAGGTGCATAAACAACCCGCCGTTGCTTCTGGAGGAGGGTGTAATCCAACTTCACATAACCTACCTATATGCCCAAGCACAGCACCGTCAAAGTCAGCTAGTTTCCTTGATCCTACTGCGACAATCATCAATCCAACAAATATTCGCTTGGGTAAAAAAGTCTACGTAGCGCCATTTGCCAAGTTAGACGCTACTATTGCCCCCATTAGCATCGCGGATGATTCTAACGTCCAAGACCAAGTGAGAATTATAGCTTCGGGAACGGGAGTGGATATTGGGCCGCGAGTAATTATGGCACACATGGCCACTATCAAAGGTGCAGCCAAAATCGGGACTCAAGGCTCAACCGGGCCTTTTAGCAACCCGATTACCAATGCTCAGTTCAAGAACGATATTCCAGAGACATTTCTCAGCTTCAACTGTGAAGTAGATGGTGCAACTATAGAAAGCAACACGGTAGTCAACTTTCTCTCGCGGGTTGGCCCTGGTGTTACCTTACCTGCTGGTAAAGTTGTCCTGCCAGGTAAAAACGTCACAACGAACCTAGAAGCTACTAGCGGTAGTTTAGGGAAGGTGGCAAACCTGACAGAAGCCGACGTTGCATTGCTTGAAGGCATCATTGAAGTCAATGAAGCATTTGCCAAAGGTTACACAGAATTGGCCAGAATAGACTTGTCAAATGTACAAGGCATAAATTTCGCTCCAGTCACATCTTTTAACCCCGGAGGTCTGCCGCAGATAGGTGGGGTTGTAACTCGCGATTTTACCTTCCGTAATCGCATCATCGGTAATGTCGTTCTGGAAGATTCTTTCGCAACCCTGAATGACAAAATAGGCCTGACTGACAAAATAGGTAATGGAATTTCCCTGCGTGCTGATGAGGGTCAACCTTTTAATGTCGGGAAAATTGCTGGGATGGCAAACGATGTTGTCTTTCACGCTTTAGCAACAACTAGCTTGACTCTCGGTGATAATATTGGCTACGGGCCTCGTGTTCTAGTTCATGGTGGTAGACAAGTTGTCAATGGTGTTGCTAATGGCCCTCAAACCAGGATAGATGATTCCGTAGGGCTAGCACCGAACTCCGTTATATTCCGCTCAGTTATTGGCAACAACTCAGCAGTTGGGGAAAAAAGCGCAGTCTTTAATTCTACAGTAGCTCCGAGAACGGCTATCGGTTCTCGAACAATCTATGCTGACAACGGCAAGATTTCATCTGTGGAGTGGTAAGCAATAACTTTTGCATAATTATGAATTTGAAAATCTTGCCGCTAGTGCAATTACAGTGCCTACGATTGATTCTGCTGTTTACTTTGATATTCGGACTGATGCTAAGTCTTGATGACGGTTCATCTATAGCCGCACAGAAGGTTGGGAAACCTGGATTTGACCTTGTAAATGCTGACATCACTTCTAATCAGGTTCAGGTGGTAGAACCTCCAATCACCGGACTTACTTCTACATTGTCGGATGAGGTCAAGGAATTACCTACAGAGTTAATTCGCTGGTCAACTTACTGGCAACTTTGCTGGCAACCATATCCCGAAGCTAAAGAGTACGAACTACAAGCGGTGTTTATGGAAGGCAAGTCTCCAAAATTGCGACGTCAAAGCGATCGCTGCTTTCGTATCCAAGCTGCATCTAATGAAAACCAAAAATCACAAGGACTTCTCAACCGTGAATTAATCTTGTTGATGCATAAAATTCAGCTTGGTTATCGAGTCCGAGCGGTCTTAGATGATAACCATGTAAGTCAATGGTCTGAAGTTATGGCGGTTGGTGCAACTAACGTTACTTGATATTATTCTCAGGGCAACAGAGGCGATCGCACCTCAGTCGCTACTCAGCTGCTAGGCAAGTGGGGTAGTTTACATAACTGACGTGCATAAGCGATCGCCTCTGTTGCTGTTGAAACTTTCCCCTCAGCTTGTGCTACGCCAATTTCTCTCAACAGTTGGCCGATAATTGGCGAAGCTGGAATATCTAATGCTATAATCAACTCCTTCCCGCTCACTAGTGGAGTGGGATGAGCGACCAGATCATCAGGGTTCAGGTAGCGGTTGATCAAAGGTGCTAAAACTTGGCAGCATTTTGCTTTGGTTTCCACTGCTGTGTGTAGTGGCTTGTCACCAGACATCGCCTCTACCAAAATATCAAGTGCTACAGCTAAGACTGCCATAGCGGGAAACACAATATCTGCGTCATGAAAGAAAAAATATTGTTCTCGCAAGGACATATCAACTACTTGAAGCTGTGGTAACAGTTTCAAGGCAGTGGTTACACCCCGAATTTCGGCACGACTATAAGTTAGTTCCTGTAGTTCTATTTCTGCTAACTCTGGCGCTGGGTTGACAAGACAAGCAAGTTTGGCAATACCTAACCAAGTAGTTTTAACACTATCGCGGACATATTCTTGCAGTTTTTCCCCTAATTGTTGCCAATTTTGGCTGAGTAAAGCTGCTGCTTCGTCAACTGCTGCTAGTTTTATCAAGCTTTCACGAGTGGCATTTTTGAAGAAAGGCGCAAGTAAACCATCTTCCCAAGCACTTGTAATCCAAGGAGTACCCTGAGAATTTGCCAGCAGATAGCCAATTTCTACCCTAACTCGTTCGGCTGCAACTTGGCTGATATGTGATGCTAAAGAACGAATTGCGGCTTGGGTAGCTGGCTCAATAGTAAAACCTAGTTGGGCGGCTTGGCGATAACCTCGCATTAGCCGTAAAGGGTCATCTTCTAGGTTTGCAGGTGATACCATTCGCAAAATGCCCTGTTGCAAGTCTGCACAACCTTGCAGAGGATCGATGATTTCTTGGGTATGGGGATTATAAGCGATCGCATTTACTGTAAAATCCCGTCTGTGCAAATCAACATCTATACTATCTCCTTCCTGCTGGGCAAAGTCAGCCGTAGCGTGGGGAAAAACCACACGCGCAATTTGTCGTTCTGCATCGAGTAACACAAAACCAGCTTTGTAATGATGAGCGATCGCTCTCGCTACCTTTACCGCCTTAGATGGTATAACAAAATCTAAATCCAGATATGCGCGAGTTCTGCCAAGGATAGCATCTCGGACAGCGCCACCTACCATGTAAGCTGGTTGTGGTAAAAATTCCAAGCTGAAAGGCCAATTTTCGGGAGCTAATACCATTTTGGATTTTAGATTTTAGATTGTGTACTCCTACGGTAAAGCAAGCTAAGAGTAGCATCTTGTAGAGAAGAGTAGAGGCTACGCTGTCAGTGGCAGGTTTAGATCCCCCACGCTGTTGATTTTGACCAAAGGCGGACTTTCCTTGCTCTACTCCTGAATTCTGACTTCTGAATTCTGAATTCTTCTTCAAGCATTGTAATAAAAATCAACCCAGCAACTCATGAATAACAGTTGGGCTTACGTTAGATTAACAATAAAGGCCCCTGGAGTTGGTTCTATTATGTGTATTTGCGTGAATTGCCACTATGTAGACCGATGTGTTACCTATCATGCTGTAGAAGGGCAGCACCAACAGCCTCATTTGACCGAAACACCAAGTTTTGATCCGAATGAACCTTCCATCAATGTCAACATTCGGACTAAAGATGATGTCATTGAAATGGAATGGGATGTTGTTGGTTGTCTGAGCTTTAAGCGAGAAACGGGTAAATGGTCGAAGTTGCGTCCTGGTGAATTAGTGCCGACTTGACAGAAAATGATTGGTGTATCTTACAGCTATTTTCAGGTAAATAGACAGGCGGTAGGGGCACAGCAATGCTGTGCTCTTATGTCAGATGTGGTTCAAATACATGAAAACTACTGTAATGAAATTTTATTTATCAGCGAATTTATGGTAAAGGGAGGAGATGTCAGGAAAGCGATCGCTATTAGAAAGTGAACAGCAAGTGAATATTTGCGATCGTTTTCGACGGGTGTTTGCTCCATTGTCTTCTAATTTTGTTGAAATAGTAAGACCTTTGCCATGAGACTTCTTTCTGTAGTCTATTTAATTAAGAACCGCTATGTTATATATTTAAATAAATAAGGTTAACTTTATAAAAATAGATATTTTAAATAATTTTGACAACGGAACTAAAAGACCTTGCAATAAATAAATACGCTTTAGGACTACATACCACCACACCAGAATTAGGTTTGGCAATTAGTAACTTTGCTGGTGAAAATCGCTCTCAAATTTGGAATTTAGGGCGTGAATTATCAAGCTTAGTGCATCAATATTTAATTGAATTTATCAAACCGCAAACTTGGGCAGATTTGTCCTTTATCGCAGTTGCAAAAGGGCCTGGCGGCTTTACAGGAACTCGAATTGGTGTTGTCACTGCTCGGACTTTAGGGCAACAGTTAGATATCCCCGTGTTTGCAATTTCAACTTTGGCTGCGGTAGCTTGGTCAGAAGCAGGCAAAAGTCAAAATATAAAAACTATTGCTGTGGAAATGCCAGCACAACGAGGTCAAATTTTTGCTGCTATTTATCAGTTTGAGCCAGATGTTTCTAAACTAAAAGCGTGTTTGTCAGATAGAGTGTTGACACCAGAAGCATGGCAGGAAACTTTAGCTAATTGGAACACTAATTATCAGTTAATTCAAGCTCAATCTGGGTTAGCAGAGACGGTGATAAGTATTTTAGAACTAGCTAATCTCGATTGGCAAGAGGGCAAGTGTCCTAATTGGTCAGAGGCTCTACCATATTATGGGCAGCATCCAGTACAAGATACATAATACTTCTAATGAACTTTCAACTAAAAAAATATCCCATTACTTTGGCGAGCTGGCGTTGCAGGGGAGGAAGAATCTAACAATCATCTTCACTCCCAAAATTGAATAATTTAATTTCTGAAAATCCATAAATCTAAAATCAAAATAGCCACAGCCAAAGTGGGAGAGTAAGCAGCAATAATATAGCGCCAACGGCTAAGGCAGTAACTGCCAGATCGCGATCAAGATTGAATGTCTCAGCAATTACCAGTGTGCCGAAAGCTGGAGGCATTGCCATTTGTAAGACAATTACCTTTGCTGTAGAACCAGTTAATCCAAACAGTGGTAAAATACTCCCCAATATCAAGGGAACTAGCAGCATTTTGATTCCCAAGCTCATCCCTGCTTGTGGTAAACTACGCCAAGATTTGAGCAGCCCTAGTCGCATTCCTATTAACACTAGAGATAAAGCTACACTACTCCAAGCAAATTTCTCCAAACAGAATTCTACTACTGTGGGAATTGTCGCTTCTCGAACCAGCAAGCCAAATCCGAAACTCCATAGGGCAGGATTAATTAAAATGGCCTTAATAATCTGCCAACGATTCTGGACACCGCCGCCAAAACGGGCTGCTATTAGAACACCCAAGCCATAAGCTCCTGGGAATGAACCTAACAAATCATAAAATAGCGCCCAAGCAAAGTATTCCTTGCCTAGTATTGCTAAAGTAATCGGAAAGCCAAGATAACCTGTATTACCCAACATTGCTGCTAATATCAAGCTAGCCTGAGTTGGTGCTTGAGGGACAGTATTTCTAAAATAGGCTTGTCCTTTAATCCCTAACCAAGCTAAAAATGCTCCCAATAAAATGGCGAGGTAAGCGAAGGCAGGTGCAATCCAAATTTGCCCCGACAAGCTAGATTGACGCAAAAACGATACTATGCTGATGGGTACTCCAACCCAAAAAAGAAACTGTCCCAAACGTGTAGGAACTGTCACAGGAAGTTTGCGTCCCAGAATAAAACCTACCAGGACTAATCCACCCAGCTTGACGTATAGTTCTAAGAGGTTTGTCAAGATTGCGCCTAAGAACCACAGATGTAAAATGCTACCTGTTACGTTTACTTTTGTCCAGTGCAAAATCTGTTATGGTTATCCCACAAAAACAGGAGTTTACCCTTGAATAAGGCTGGGTTTTCTGGAAAACCGCAAAACTCATCGAATGATTTTGACGATGATATTCCAGTGGCTGTACGCGATACCCCTGATGCAACACCTAAATTTTGGTTGCAACCCCGAATTTGGCTGATTGGGGGAGTTGCAGGATTTATCCTCCTGTCTTTAATTAGCGGTTTTTTGTATTTCGTCAGTGCGCCTAAAAAAACCGTCGATTCTCAACCTTTACCAGCCACTTCTGCTCCTGCAAGTCCAGCAGCAGCTAATAATTCCAGCGATACTGTGTTAGGGCATTTTCTATACCCAGAAGCGCCTGAGTCAGAACTAGTAACTATCTCCGCAAACAGGGGCATTAGAATGCGAAAACCTGCTGCCCAAAAGTTTGAGGAGATGGTAGCAGCAGCGCGGCGTTCAGGTGTAATAATAGTGCCACTTTCTGGCTTTCGCTCAGTCAAAGACCAGGAGCAGTTATTTTTTGCTGTCGGTGCCCAACGAAATCAAACGCCAGCACAACGAGCCGCCCTCAGCGCTCCTCCTGGTCATAGCGAACATCACACAGGTTATGCTGTGGATGTTGGAGACGGAGCAGTACCAGCAACTGATACCCAAACTAACTTTGACCATACTAAGGCTTATCAGTGGCTGCAAGCTAATGCAGCGCGTTTTGGCTTTGAAATGTCATTTCCTAAAGATAATGCTCAAGGCGTGAGTTATGAGCCGTGGCACTGGCGTTTTGTCGGCGATCGCGATAGTTTGGAGATGTTTTACAAAGCCAGAAATCTGAAACCCGCTAAGATTTCACCATAGGCGACAGGAGTCAAAATAATTCGCTCAAAAGTAATTGGTTTTACTCCCTCTCTTTTAATGGAGGCTGAAGCACTAGTTCCGTAAGAACTGGACAGTAGTATTCAGCAATTTTCTTAGCGATCGCATCTGGTCGAGAAATTTTATCTAGATTGCAAAGTAAAATCACGGTAATTTTGTCATCAATAAAGCGGGTAATGTTACTTGCAAATCCTAAAATTGAACCATTATGACCAACTACTCGGCGATCGCCATAATTAAATACCCACCAACCTAAACCTGCAACATACCTTAATTTTTCCCAATCATCTCCTTTATCGGGAAAATGAGGAGTCCACATTTTATTAAGGGTTGATTGCTTTAATGGAGTTCCACTACAAAGCGCCTGTTCCCACTTCACCATGTCTTTTACGCTGGAAAGTTGGCCTCCAGCAGAATAGGTAACAGAAGGACTGTAGTAAGGTTTGTTAACGAGTTTGCTGTTTGGCAACCGATAGCCAGCAGCCCGGTGTGGCACTATGTCTTTGGGATCATTCATCACGGTTGCATTCATTCCCAAAGGAGCAAAAATCCGCTCTTATAACAAATCTCCATAAGATTGTCCAGTTACCTTTTCTAGGATCAAACCCAGTAGATAGTAGCCTGTATTGTCATAGGCGCTAAACTCACCCGGTTGGAACTTGAGGGGTAGATGAATAACTAGAGCCAAAATTTCAGATTTAGATAAATCAAGATGAGTAATTTCCCAGTAGTTTGGGGCATCGGTATAGCTAGGAATTCCAGACTGATGAGACAGAATATGCCCAATTGTGACATTTTGCCAGGTTAGGGGTAGATAATCGAGATAGTCTGCGTAGTTTACCGCCGCAGGCATCGCATCATCCAGCAAAATTACCCCTTGTTCCACCAGCATCATTATGGTTGTAGCGGTGAAAGTTTTACCG
The DNA here is from genome assembly GCF_034531155.1 of Nostoc sp. ChiVER01. Classification (NCBI taxonomy): domain Bacteria; kingdom Bacillati; phylum Cyanobacteriota; class Cyanophyceae; order Nostocales; family Nostocaceae; genus Nostoc; species Nostoc sp. ChiVER01. The sequence continues at coordinate 71,833 of NZ_JAVRBS010000017.1, forward strand.
ACAGACGCAATTTCATAAACTGTATGTTCAGTCGCTGGAACAGAGTGTTCAATATTCGCCAGTCCATAGCCCTTAACTAAAACAGGTACACCTGACTGCACCACTGCAACAGAAAGGCCAGGAATCTGGTTTTGAGTCATTATGGTTCGAATATAGTCGTCAATCATAATCGGCAACACTCAGTACAAGTGTACAATGCCCCCCACGCCTAGTTTCGTCTGCTGTTTTCTGGACTTTTAGGCGCTGGTTTCTGATACTTACCTGGATATTTGCGCTGAAAATATTCTTCCATAATTTGTAAGATCATCGGTGCAGCAATGCTACCACCACCGCCACCAGAATGTTCAGCAAATGCCACAATTAGAACTTCTGGCTGTTGGGCAGGTGCATAGGCTCCAAACCAAGCGTGATTTTGCTTAACACGCCCCTTCCACGCTTCAGCAGTGCCACTCTTACCAGCGACTGGGGGAACTGTTGGCTGCTTCAAAGCCTTACCCGTACCTTCAGCTACTACTTTCCGTAGTCCCTGACGGAGAATACTTATGGTTGTCGGCTTCATATTTAAAGATTCTCGCCAGCTTTTTGCTTCTTCATTGTCTTTAAGCAAATGTGGCTGAACTTTGTAGCCACCATTAGCAGGCACAGCAAACATAATGGCGACTTGCAAAGGTGTAGTTTGTAAAGCACCTTGACCAATTGACATATTAATGCTGTCGCCTACAGTCCAAGGCATCTTCCAAGCTTTCTGCTTCCATGCATCATCTGGTACTAAACCTTTTGCTTCTTCATTGGCAAACTCAAAACCAGTTTTTTTACCAAATCCATATTTACGAGTCCATTCAATTAAACTTGGGCCACCGACTCCGCGACCAATTTGATAGAAGAAGGTATCACTACTCCACTGTAATGCACCGACAAAACCCAATGGGCCGAATCCGGCGTGGTTCCATTCACCAAATTGCGTGCCGCCAAAGTTTAAGGAACCGTAAGTTTGCAGGACTGTGCTAGGAGAAAATTTACCTGATTCTAACCCGGCTGTGGTGGTGACAATTTTGAAGGTGCTAGCGGGTGGAAAGGCGCTGAGGGCGCGATTAACCAAGGGATGATCTGCACCTTGTACAGTTTCCCAATCTTTTTGGGTAAGTTTCTGTTTCGAGAAAATATTTGGATCAAAGGTGGGGTGAGATACCATTGCTAAAACAGCACCATTCTTTGGGTCAAGTGCCACGATCGCACCGTCGCGATCGCCTAAAGCTTTTTCTGCTGTCTTTTGCATATCTAAATCTATAGTCAAGTGCAAATCGTGACCAGGTTTCGCTTGTTTCTCACCTAAAACCCGGAGTGGCCTACCTGCACCATCCACTTCTACCTGCTGACCACCCCATTCGCCCCGCAGAGTTTTCTCATAAGCTTTTTCAACTCCCATTTGACCAATCACATCACCCAATCTGTAGCCTTCCTGCTTCTTTTCTTTTAACTGCTCGGCGGTCAGTTCTCGCGTATACCCTAGTACGTGAGCTAATTGCTTACTGTGGGGATAGTAACGAACAGCTTCTGTATGAATTTCTACATCTTTAAGTTCGGTTTGATACTCTTTTAATGCTGTGATTTGGGCTTCGTTCAAGTTACGAGCAATTCGTATAAGTGAAGAAGAGTTAGCACTTGCCTCTTCTAGTTTCTTTTCAATCTCTTCTTGGGGAACGTCGAGAATTTGAGATAGACGCGCTCCCACAACTGACCATGCTGGCTTGGTATGTGCCATCGGCCACAAATATACAGAGCGGGGATAGCGAGTACTGGCTAAAAGTTTGCCATTGCGATCAAAAATATTGCCTCGTTCTGGTTGTTTGGGGATCATCCGAATTCGATTTGACTCAGCTTGTTTTCGGTGGCTTGCTCCTTCAGTAATTTGCAAATATGCCAAACGAATGCTGATTCCTGTCAGCATGAATAGAGTAAATATAATTAAAAATATTGGCTGGAAACTCCGTCCGACTGTACGTGTATTTTTTTGCCCGCCAAGTGGAGATGGTTTCAGTAAAGTCATAAGGCAAAGAGGATTTCAAAATTAAAATTATCTATCTGTAAATAACTCTGCTAAATTCTTAGCAGGTATTTAACGGTAAACTAATTAGCAGTGATTAATTTTTTCAATTGATACCATAAGCTCATCTCATCCATTGTGTGCCCCAAAAGCTTTTTAAATTTTGAACTTTGCCCACTAGTAGTCAGTCTGTCCCATTAATTTTGCTGGGTTCGTAGTAAGCACTTCAGCACCTCAAAATCTAAGACTAAAGTCCTTACTACGAACTTTTTCAACCCTCATAACTAATGCGATAAACCCTGGTCTATCGCATTAGTTATGAGGAGTAAATCAGTTTTAAATTTCTCTTCCTTACCTCTCAGTACGGTTCGGGTAACAAAGTTATCTGTTGAGGCTAGCTGTTCTTGAGCAGGGGGAGAGACATTGCTTGATAATAACTCTCTTCCCTCCCTGTCCCCCCTACACCCCCTACCTCCCCTGCTTATCCGAACCATATTGGGGTTCGAGGGAATAATTTAAGAAATTGCTAGCTTTCGGAAGTTTCCTGAGAGAACTTTTTATGGATAGTTTTAGTGGATTCCCCATCAGCAGCTACCGTTATGAGATAGTCCATTAAACCATCTGAAAAGGGAAGACGTAGGTGGAAAGTACCATCGGGTTTAATTTTGATGGAATTACCACCAATGTTTACGCTTGTATTTGGTTGAGTTGCTCCGTGAATAATCAACTCAGCATCTGCTACAAACCAAAAATCTTCGTGAGAACGACTGAAAACCCGAACATTAGGTGAACGAGCTATGAGTAACCAACGATCGCCATCGGCGATATAGCCAATTTCAACCATGTAGTCACGATCGCTGACGGGAATAGCCACAAAGCGATCGCATGTTACCTCTTCACATTCATACTGCTGTACAAGCTGGGGACTTTGATAACTCAGGTCAACCCCAGTCACATCATACAGCCGCACTACCAATTGAGAGCCGCGCTGTTGTCGCAGTGCTTCGTTTTGAGCTTTGGGGATGTGCCAAGAGACATAAGCCCATTTGGGAGTGCGGGGTGTGAGCAAAATACTGCTCTCCTCTTCACTACTCTCTTCTTCGACATCTAGCAAACCAATAGGTGTTTCGCTTGCTAATGCTATATCTTCAACAGTGGAATCTGTATGAACAATAGGTGTTTCGCTTGTTAATGCTACATCTTCAACGGTAGGATTTGTAGGCACTGGACTGAAGACACGGACAATTGACGAACGGGCGATGAACAACCAGCGATTGCCATCAGCGACATAGCCAATTTCAGCTATATAATCGCGATCGCTAACGGGAATTTCCACCAAGCGATCGTGTGCTGTCTCATCACATTCATATTGCTGTACCAGGTGAGGACTTTGATAACTCAAGTCAATCCCAGTTGCATCATACAGCCGCACTGCCAATTGAGAGCCACCCTGTTGGCGCAACGCTGCTTTCTTGGTTTCGGATATTTCCCAAGAAACATTAGCCGATGTAGAAGTATGGGGGGTGAGCAAAATACTGCTCTCTTCTTCACTAATCTCTTCTGGGGCGTCTTTTAAGTGAATATCTGTTTCATCTGCAATCGCCACATGATCAACTATGGGATCTGGATGCACAGGACTGAAGACACGGACAATTGGCGAACGGGCGATGAACAACCAGTACTCGCCATAAGCGACATAGCCAATTTCAGCTATGTAGTCGCGATCGCTGATGGGAATTTCCACCAAGCGATCGTGTGCTGTCTCGTCACATTCATACTGCTGTACCAGGTGAGGACTTTGATAACTCAAGTCAATGCCAGTTACATCGTAAAGCCGCACTACCAATTGAGAGCCACCTTCTTGAAGCAGCCTTGCCTTCTTGGTTTCGGATATCTCCCAAGAAACATGAGCCGATGTAGAAGTATGCGGGGTGAGCAAAATATTGCTTTCTTCTTCTGCATCTATCAAATCAAAAGTTGTTTCGGCTGCGATTGGGACATTTTCAACTGTAGTATCAGTTTCTTTTTGGGCATCTAATCCAGAAATGGTAGTCCAACCTGCAATTCCTACGCCTGCTGCTACCGCAGCACCCGCTAAATCTGTGGAGTTTTCAGCAATACTTTCTTCAACAATAGGCTCTGCTTGAGGTTCTTCCTCTGGCAAATTGACAGTGGGTTCAGCAGCGTCCGCTACCACATTGAATACATCTTCTTCTGATAATTCTGGCAAATCGAGCAGTGAGGATGTTTGTGACGTTGATGGTTCTACATTAGCTGTCACTTCTTCAGACTCTAGTGAGGGTAATTCATCTACTGAGTCTGTATCTTCAGTTGAGGTAATACTCTCTAACCAGTTCAATTCTGCCTGAAGTTGCTGATCGATCTGATCTTGATTAATTTCTGTGTCCCAATATCCAAAATCAGATGTTACTTCCGGCACATCTGGTAATTCTGGGAGTGAGGCTGTCTCTTCAGATAAAGGCAGTTCCACATCAGATTCTGGAATATTAGGCAGGTGAGGATATGAAGTATTTACTACAGCTGCTGGGGCTTCTATGTCCCATTCAATTTCATCAGAATCCCAGGCAATTTCCTCAGAATCAGGCTTAGGATTGTTCGCCTCAGCATAATTACTTTGGTTATTTGTCTCAGAAATTGCATCTGCTTCTGTTTCTTTGTTATTAAATGCAGACCAGCTAGCCGCCCCGATGCCCGTTGATAGAGCCGCACCATTACTTAAAGATGCTGCTCCTAAGTTGTTATTTTCTGAGCCATTAGCTACACCTGATGTTGTGTCTTCATGGGAATTAGAGGTGCCATTAGTTCCCTCTCGGACTAAATTTGATGTCCCTTGAGTGGCATTTTGGGTTAGGTCAGATTCTTGAGCATAGATGTTGAAAGGAGTGCGATCGGGGCTTTCTTGCTCTTGGAAGTGTGGCACTGGTTGCTCCTCAAGCATCGCTTTGTTAATGGAGGAAGATGTGCTGGCGTTGAGCACTGCCATTTCTCCATCTTCTGTGCTGGGTGGACGAGGATCTGATTCTGTTAAGTTGTCTATTTTGTCACTAGACAATGGGCGTTTTCCCAAAATCCACCATAAGAAGGCTCCAGCTACAGGAGCAAAAAACAAAGGTAGGAGCAACCAAAATGGTGTTTCCCTATTGACAATCGGAGTGGGTTGTGCAGTGGCAGGAGCCACAAATGGCTGTTCTCCAAATACAGAACTAGTTGCAGTTGGGGAAGGCGTAGCAGCAGGAGAAGCCGTGACAGGTTGTAATACGCTGGTTGCGATCGCCTCTGCTTCGGCAGTTCTACCTTGTTCTATAGCCTTCTTTCCTGGTTCTGCAAGGGTAAAGCCGAGAAAATCTACTGTGCTTAAACTCGGATTTTTTTTGTAAACGTAGACTAAAGGTTGCGAAAAGGGATATTTCTCATCACCTGGTAAGGCTTTATCTAATTGCAGAACTCGCACACCTTTCAATTTTGACACGTCATTAGCTAATACATAGCTAATGCCGTCTTTGCCCAGTTGTTTGATAATTTCTGCGGTATTATCCTCAGTTAGTTGGGTAGCATTGGGCCCTGTAGCAAATTCAGCAGTCTTGAAGGCTGGATAAGTCCGAAAAGTATTGCGAGTTTCACTCGTGTTAGGGTGATCGATTAACCGAATCTTCCCTGAAGGGCCTCCTACTTGTGACCAATTTGTAATTTGTCCCCGGAAAATCCGGGCGAATTGCTTACTAGTCAAGTTTCCTTTAAAAGGATTATCTGCACCAACCACGATCGCAATCTTCTCACGGCGTAAGCGAAGTTGCTCTAATCCTTGGGCTTTTTCTGCTGGCGTCAACCCACGCCCCATTGCTGCTATGTCGATTTTGCCATCTAGCAATTCTTTCAGTGCTGTATCAGTGCCGTTAGCAGCAACTTCAACCTTTGCACCAGAAAACTGTTTTTCAAAATTTTCTTTCAGGCTTTGGTTGATTGCACCCAAACTACTTGAACCATCAATCCGCACTGTTGCTCCATTCTGCACTGTTTGCGGCAGTGTAAAAGAGGGGGCTTCAGGTTTAGATTGTGCCAGCATGGGTTCTGACACCAGTAAACTTGCTGCCATAGGCGTGGTAGCTAAGGTAAGCCATAATACCAGTCTCACTATCGAAATATCTTTTTTTTCTTGTTGCCACATATGCCCTTTATTAAAGTAAAAAATAGAAAGCCTGCCAGCCTTAATCATTATCTTTTTATGGATTATGCAGGAGACGCGCTAATTATACATCCCTGTTATATTTCTTATCAGTCATTGTAAATATTTGTGTCATTATATACTTGGTCTGACTTTAACTCTTTTTACTTTACAAGACAAAATTTAGTTAAATAAGTTTTGTCCTTACAGGTTACTTTATATACTTAGATTACGTATTAGTGAATCATAGTCATGCTGGAAAAATTAGCTAAATAAATAATAAAGATAGTATATAGCGGTTCCCGCATGAGTAAGGTACAGAAAAAATAATTAACCACCAATGAACACACATACTCATAAAAGACACGGCAATGCCGAGTCTTTACCCAGTATCCATTGAAACGAGATATCGCTATAAATAGATTAAATATGCTATTTGGTATCAAATTCAACAGTTATCAGTTCTCAGTAAACAGTTATTAGTTAAGATAATTGGGCTTAAGTACCCCAATATATCAGTAGACAGTTAATTGATAACTGTTTTAACCCCTCTACTACACGCTTGATAACTGTTAAATGCTCACTAGTTTAAGGTTTACTTAGCTTTACTTAAATAGTGTAATAATCATACAATTTAGGTCTTTTTAAGATGGTTAAATTGCCAGAGATAAGTCAAAAAAATCTAGACAAAAAATCAGCTTTGGCAGATCCAACTAGGCTAGTATTAGAAATCATCGCAGTCTTGGCATTAATCTGTCTTAAGGATTTGTTGTTTGATATCATGGCACGAAATGATATTGACGCTTTACCTTTAGCAAGACAGTTCGCCGATCATAGCTGGGTTCCGGGAGATTGGTCTGTTAACCAACCACCTGTTTATCGAGTGTTGTTCCAAACTTTATTTGGCTGGATCATAGGAAAATTGGGGTTTTTGGCTAGTTCGATAATAGGACGGTTATTTTGCTACAGCTTGATAGCTTGGGGGCTAGTACTCATAGGTCGAAAACTAGGATTGAATTTGCTATTGCTGATGTTGGCGGTTGCAATATTCCTCTTAGGAAATCAAGGTGTTGCTGCTGGGGAAAGGATCATAGGAGCGCTAGAAACAAAAATATTTGCTTATGCTATGGTTTTGTTGGCCATAGCGTTCATGCTAAGAAAACGTTATCGACTGACGGCTTTTTTATTAGGGCTAGGAACTTCATTCCATGTTTTGGTAGGCGGTTATACAAGTCTGTTTGTACTAGGGTGGGTAATTTTAAGACGAAAAACTCGTTTTCCTAGTATGCGAGAATTGGGGTTTATTGTTCCGTTATACCTGATAGCAAGTGTATTCGGTCTAAAAGCGATAATCGAAGAGTTGTCCAATCCAACCCCTACAAGCTCCATCCCCATTTCTTATATATATGTCTTTCTCAGGATGCCCCACCATCTGAATCCTTTATCATGGCCTGCACATTGGTGGATAACTCCTATATTTTTTCTTGTAATGCTTGTGAGCAGTGCTGGCGTCCTTTGGTTCAATCGTCCAACTAAAGCGCTATTTGAACAGTTTGAACAGTACGAAGCTCGTATAGGACTATTTGAGTTCACGCTGATCAGCCTAATCCCATATTTACTGGGAGTAGTCATTGCTCCATTCGACTCTCAAGGAAGCTTGCTACAATATTACCTTTTCCGCGTAGGTGACGTAATGTTGCACCTAAATGCTTGCTTTTTGTTTGTCTGTGCTTTGGATCAAATCTTCACAAGTAGAAAACAACAAAAAGTTTTGTTATTTCTATGTAGTCTGGTGCTGAGTATAAGCATTGTCAAAGGATTCGATAACTTTCAGAAAGATTTTCAGTCCACACTTAATTTTCCTAACGAAGTGCAGGAGGTAGATCCGCAGTGGAAAGATATGGCTGCTTGGGTGCGAAAAAATACCCCAAAAAATGCCGTATTCATATCTCCACCGGTTGAATTTGCTAACTTTATTTGGCTGACAGAGCGTCCAACCATTGCTAAATATAAGCTCATGGCTCAGACAAAAGCTGGGACATTAGAATGGTTTTCACGGATGCGTGACTTGAGTGGTAACTTTAATGGGGTTGATCCATTAACTAAATTTAATGAACAACTACTTACAGACGGCTACAATAATTTGACAACTGAGCAGGCTAAGGCACTAATCATAAAATATCATGCTTCGTATTTAGTAACTCGCATTCAACATCAACTATATCTGCCAGTTGCTTACCGTAATAAATCTTATGTTCTCTATCAAAAACAGTAAGATTAGAGCTACTAAAAATTGATAATTTATTCTATGAATTACTTTGATTGAGATAACAATGACAATCTGGTTTATCAATCAATGACTCCACTAAGGCATTCATGGCAGTAGCAGCTAAAGCGCCACCTCCTAAAGTGCCTGCAACTGTAATAAAAGGTATCTCTTGTTGCATCAGTTGTCGTTTGGCTGCGGGAGCATGACTAAAGCCAATGGGCATTCCAATTACTAATGCAGGCTGAATTTTCTGGTTGGTAATCGCCTCACAAACTTCTACAAGCACTGAGGGAGCATAACCAATTACCAAGACACAACCCTTACTAACTTGCTGCAATTTTTCTCGCCATTCTTGATGCTGCCAAAAGGCAACTTCTGCCTCTGTGGCGGTGGTAATATGGGGATTATCAATCAAGGTTTCAATGTGGCATCCCAAGTGAAGTAATCGGGTTCGATCCAAAGTAGCAGCAACCGTTTGGGTATCGACAACAATTTGACAGCTTGAAGATAAAGCTTCTCGACTAGCTGCGATCGCATCTCGGCTCAACTTGATAAAAGATACCAAACTCACATCGCCACAAGCTAAAACCAGCTGAGAAATTAAGTGTTGTTCAATTTCCGAACGGTGAGATAAATCAGGTAATAAGCGTTGTAGCGATTCTGAAAAAGCTTCCGAGTGGGTATGAATTTCTGCATCCAAACCACTCCAGAGATTTTCCAATCCTCCCAATCCAGCTTGAGTTTCAACATCAAGTAACTTGAGTTGCGCCAAAACTTCCGCCTGCATAATTTGACAATGGCGATCGCGCCCCAATAATCCCTCTAATGCTGATGCAGTTTGTCGCAGTTGAGAAATTTGTTGCATCACCGCCCGATATTGCTGCTGGAGTTGTCCCATCAGGTTAAGCGTTGTGTCAACTTCTGGTTCCACCTCCAAAATATTGCGGATATGGTTTAGCTGAAACCCTTGTTGCTTGAGTGCGACAATCCTTTGCAAGCGAAGAACATCTTTCTTGGTGTAGAGACGGTAATTGCTAGGCGATCGTACTGGTTGCGGTAACAGCCCCAATTGATGGTAATGGCGCACCATGCGCGGAGTTAAACCGCTACCCACTGTATCGGTAAGTTCTTTAATAGTTAAGCAACCAGCGTTCATAATTTACTCCAACAACGGCAGAATTCTTTGTAATTCCCCACAAGCCGCCTGAAGAGATGGCGGTGCATTTTCATCTAAACTCCCTTGAGAACACTGGTTTGCTAATTGTTCAACACCAGGTTTACAAATTGCCTCATTTTTAGAGAATTTTGGATATTTGGATTTTTCTCCTTCTTCTTCAACAACTTCTCCCGTTTGTAAATAATGTATCCAAGTTTCGATATTTCTTTTGGGCACGAAGATTGCTATTTTCTCATCAGGGTGACGGAGTTCCTGTGAATTTTCTATCAGTGCATTATCTAATTCTTTCAGTGTTGCCTTTACTGTCGCAGTATCTGCATCAATCAACACTACTAGCATTCCTGAACGATGGTTTTTTCTCCGGTATTCTTTAACCTCTGCTGCATAATGCTTTATAACAAACCGCTCTCCTGCACCTTTACCTTTTGGAGAAGTCCTAATTGTGATGTTTTTTGGATTTATATTAAAACCTCGCTTTTTCAAAAAATGATATGCAAAAACTTGCTGTTGTAGATCCTCACACAAAATTACTATCTGTACTCTATTCTGGGTCATACAGCCAGCCCCGTGCAATCAATTCTGAAATTGGTAATCCTGAATTTTCAGCTTCTTGATTACTAATTGGTTTTACTCGTACAGGTGCATTACTTTGACGCTCAAACCAATAACCTATAGGTGAAGCTAAGAGATAATTAATTAATACAGGATGATGGGAAATTAGTAAAGCTTGTATTTTTCCGTCAATACAGAAATCATAAAGTTGAATTAGCCAAGGTTGAATTTCCGGCAGAGCTAAAAAACTTTCTGGCTCATCAATGCAAAGTGTATAGTCTTCAGATTCAGTGCAATAGAGAATGGTGTACAGGGCAATTACCACTTTTTGACCATCGGATAATTCACTAAAGCGATAATCAATAATCCTTTTTTTATCTTCATCTGTTGAAAATCGTAATTTTAGAATTCGATACCTTTCACCGAAATTTTCAAATTTGAAACTTACAAAACCATCTAATATATTTTTTAAAACGTTCATCAGTTCAGCAATTTTACCGTGATCTTGGGAAATGTAGCGATACCAAGAAACAAAGTTCTCCATTCTATAAGTCAATTGTATTTCTTCATGTTCACTACCATCAATCATCAAGCTAGGAATAATTTGGACAATAATAAATCGCTCAAGGCGATTTTTGAACCAATTTAGCTTTGAATTTCCTACAAAAAAAGATAGGATAGAAAATTGCGATTCATAAATGGGTGATTTCATTATTATTTCATCTTCTTGAGATAGTTGAAATTGATTTTTCTCTATTTTCAATACAAGTTGATTATTAAACCATAAGCGTTCATATTCAACATGACTTTTTTCTTGATTATGTCTAATAGCAAATTCATATTTATAACTACCACCATTTCCAGCAATTTCTAGCTCAAAACGCTGAATTGGTGAAGTCTGCCAGCGAGTACAGTCAGCAAATTTAAAAATTCCTTCTACTTTTTCGTCACCACTTATAAAAATTTGAATTTTTCGTAAAACTTCAAAAACTGTTGATTTACCTGTTCCATTACCACCAAGAAACAAGTTAATCGAGTCAAAATTCATCTCAAAATTTACTAAACCGCGAAAGTTATCAATATATATTCGCTTTAGCATAGATTTTTTCCTACTAGTGCAATTTTAAACGTAACAGTTAAATCGTCGCATTTACCTTCTTTTCGCTTTTGAAAAACACTCAAAAAACGCAGATAAAGATTTCGCTTTGCGTACCTTTGCGCCTCCCTCAGCGCCCTTGGAGCGTTTCAAAATCATTATAAACCTTGACATTAACATCAATGTCAAGGTTTAGCCTGAGAGAGTCCCTGTTAATTCACCTCTCATGCTCTACCCCCAACGTTTTAGCCAATTCACCAGAGAACACGCAGATACCATAGCAGCGCTTTTGTGTGGATTCTTATTATTTCTCGGATGGTTCGCCTTACATCTCGGCGCTTTCGGATTGGCCTTCTTGCTGCTACCCGCCGCTTATGTAATTGGTGGTTACGAAAGTGCGCGGGAAGGATTGACTACTCTTTTCAAAGAAAAAGAACTCGATGTAGATTTGCTGATGATTGTGGCGGCTATTGGTGCTGCTAGTCTCGGCTTATGGCGAAGAGAATATCATCTAATTATTGATGGGGCAATCTTGATTCTCATCTTTGCCATCAGTGGCGCACTAGAAGGCTATGCAATGCAGCGAACTGAGCGGAGTATCAGGAGTTTGATGAGTTTGACACCAGATACAGCAAGGATTTTGCTTCAGGGAAAGGAAGAGAAAATTCCTATCAGTCAGCTAAAAGTCGATGATGAAATTGTCGTCAAACCCGGAGAACTAATTCCTACTGATGGGATAATTTTATCTGGTTACAGCACTCTCAATCAAGCTGCAATTACAGGTGAGTCTTTACCTGTCGAGAAAACAGTGGGCGAAGAAGTATTTGCTGGAACACTCAACGGCTATGGTGCATTACAGATTAAGGTACACAAACCAGCCCAAAGTAGCTTGATTGTGCGTGTGATTCGCTTGGTAGAACAAGCAAAGACTCAAGCTCCTCCTTCGCAAGAGTTTATTGATCGCTTTGAGAAAGGATATGCCAAAGTCATTGTAGTAGTTGGGATATTGCTGGCAACTTTACCGCCATTCCTCTGGAGTTGGGATTGGGAAACAACGATTTATCGCGCTCTTACCTTCCTTGTGGTGGCTTCTCCCTGTGCGCTGATGGCTGCAATTATGCCCACCCTGCTTTCGGGAATCGCCAATGGTGCAAGACAGGGGATTTTGTTTAAGAATGGGGCGCAGCTGGAGAAAATTGGCAAAGTCCGAGCGATCGCATTTGATAAAACTGGTACTCTAACAACAGGGCAAGTACAGGTATTCCAGGTAATTTCAGGTAGTGAATACACTCAAGCAGATGTATTAAAAGCCGCCGCTAGTGTGGAATCTTATTCAGAACATCCCATTGGTAAGGCAATTGTGAAGGCGGCTAGTAATTTGAATTGGGTTAGTGCAATTCAAGTGCAAGCCATACCTGGTCAAGGAATTGTGGGAATCGCCCAAGAACAACAGGTAATTGTGGGGAATGCCGTTTTTGTGCAAAGGTATGTAATAAATTTACCTGAAGAGTTGCGAGAAATGGCTCAATCTTTAGAGCAACAAGGTAAAACTGTGGTTTGGGTAGCACAGGGAAGCAGGGGAGGCGAGGTGATGGGTGTAATTGCGATCGCAGATCAAGTAAGATCGCAAGCAGCCGCAACTATTACCCGGTTAAAGAAACTGGGAGTTGAACAAATTATTATGTTAACTGGGGATAATGAAGAAACTGCTTACAGTGTCGCCAAAGCAGTGGGAATTGATCGAGTATATGCTCAACTTTTACCAGAAGATAAGCTTGATGTTATCCGCAGTCTACAGCAAGAATATCAAACTGTAGCAATGGTGGGCGATGGAATTAATGATGCACCAGCTCTAGCCCAAGCATCTGTAGGTATAGCTATGGGAGTATCTGGTAGTGATGTGGCATTAGAAACCGCAGACATAGTATTGATGGCAGACAAGTTAGAAAAAATTGCTGTAGCGATGCATTTGGGCAGGCGATCGCAAGTTATAGTAAAACAGAATATAGTCGTAGCGTTGGGTTTCATTATGTTGCTTTTGGTAGGCAACTTTCTAGGCAATATTAACCTACCCATCGGCGTCATTGGGCATGAAGGTTCTACAGTTTTAGTTACCCTCAGTGGTCTAAGATTGCTGAAATAAAGCACTTTTCTCTAAGCGAAGTCGAAAGGAGCCAAAGTATTTATTCTGACTCCTGAATTCTTGTTCAAATCTGTTTTAGTTTTCCTTTAAGGAATGAGGATAAAATAAGATCCATAATTATGGGGTCTGCGGCAATACGGTTCGGATAAGCAGGGGAAGCAGGGGAGGTAAAGAGTTCTTTGCCTATATTTCAATACGCTTGGGTTGAACTTTAGTGTTACCTAACAAAGCCTTGATAATGTTGGGTTTCGTTCCTCAACCCAACCTACACTAGTTTTATTTTTTAGCCTTAACCCAAGCGTATTAGCCTATATTTAAGCTAAAGCGCTTCCCGTGAAGAAGGTAGGGGCAGAGGGTAGGAATCAGAATTACCTTCTGCCTTCCGCCTTTGTTGCTAAGTTAAATTTCTCACTATCTAATAATGAGTGCCAGTTTTGCGATGGTTAATGGCAGTCACAGCATCAGGCTTGAGTAATTTACCTTCATCCACAGTTGCATACACAACCCAATGGTCGCCACATTCCATACGTTGGTTGACTGAGCATTCCAAATATGCTAGGGCGTCGGTGAGGACGGTGCAACCGTTATCTGCAACTGCTGTACTAAAGTTGGCAAATCGGTCTTCTCCAGGCGCGAAAGATTTACGGAAATGCTTCATGTAATCTTGATGATTGCCTTCAGGTAGAATATTTAAGGCAAACTTACCGCCTGGATACATCAAAGATTCGATCGCTCGGTCTTTGGCGATCGCAACAGTTAGTCCGGGTGGGTTAAAGGTGGCTTGAGAAACCCAAGCGCCTAGCATTGCAGTAGAAACTTCACCTTGTTTAGCTGTCACCACGCAGACGGAACCAACGATCCGACCAACAGCCTGTTCCATTGGAGTAGCGGCTTGTTGTGGTACGCGTACCTTTTTAGCCTTTTTCAATACTTGGGCAAAGTCTGTACCTAGTTCTTCACAGAACTTGAGAGTGACATCATCAGGTTTAAATTTCACCTTCAGGGTGTCAAAGCCAAAGCGATATCCAGCATCCCGGAGTTTACCTTCAATTAAGTCAAAGGCTTCGCCACTCCAGCCGTAGGAACCAAAAACTCCAGCGAGTTTGCTGTTGTCACCGCTTGATAGCACAATCCCTAAAGCTGTATGAATGGGAGTTGGCGCATGACCACCAATGGTAGGAGAACCAATGATAAAACCCTCTGACTGTGCTAGGTTGATGCGGATTTCATCAGGGGTAGCAAATTCGCAGTTGATTGATTTGACTGCGACTCCACCTTTAGTTAGTCCTAGAGCGATCGCTTGTGCTAAAGTCGCCGTATTCCCGTAAGCTGAAGCATAAAGTAAAGCAACAGAAATTTCGCGATCGTTGTGAGAACGACTCCACTCTCCATAAGCTTTAGTAAGTTCAATTAAGCTGGTGCGTACTAAAGGCCCATGACCCACAGCATACATTCTCACCTGCAAATCTGATATTTTCTCCAAAGCTGCCTGCACATGAGGAATTTGGGGAGCCATCAAGCAGTTAAAGTAGTAACGCTGGTCTTCTTTAAGCGCTTCCCAGTTATCATCAAACACTTCATCACCACAGAGATGAGTTGCAAATAACTTATCTGTGTAGAGAATTTGGGTTTGCTGATCGTAGGTACAAAGTCCTTCCGGCCAACGTGGACTGGGAGTGGGTAAGAATTTTAAAACATGACCCTTGCCTAAATCCAGAGTTTCTTTCCCCCGCATCACCAAAACTTTCAAATCCTGATCTAAGAAAGCAGCACGCAAATTGTTCGCACCAGGAAGAGAACAGACAAAAGTTACCTGTGGTGCCAGTTCTAAAATTGCTTTGAGAGTTGCAACTCGATTGGGGCTAAAATGACCCAGGATTATATAATCCAGACTTTGCAAATCTAAAGTCTGCCGCAATGCCTCTAAATAAATTTCGGTAAAGCTTTCTGGCGGTGGATCAATAAGTGCGGTTTTATCAGCTTCAATTAAATAGCAATTGGAGGTAGTACCTCTTTCAAGTGCGTATTCAATTTCAAACCGCAGACGTGACCAACTACGTGCTCTGATCGCCTTAGTATTTGTAGCAATTGGTAGAACTTGTACGTCGCGTGGCTTGGAATTGGTCATAGCTGTTAAAAGTTGGGGAACAGAGACTGGGGACTGGGGACTAGGAACTGGGAATGGGGACTAAGGACTGGGGACTGGGAAAAGTTTTCCCAATACCCAATCCCTAATCCCCAATCCCTAATCTTTTAGTAGTAATTACCTACTTTGCGATGGCGAACGGCTGTCAATCCATCGTTTTTGGAGACACGACCTTCTTGGACGGTGCAATATAAAATCCAGTGGTCGCTGCATTCCATGCTGCTTTGGATTTCACATTCCATGTATGCCAGAGCATCAGTTAGAATTGGGGAACCGTTTTTGGCGGTTTGAGTTTTTACCCCAGCAAAGCGGTCAGCACCAGGATGTAAACGTTTGAGGAAGTGCTTTTTGAGTTCTTGATAATTTCCTTCTTCCAAAACGTTAAGGACGAAGCGATCGCCTATTTGCATTAAGGAATCAATGGCGCGGTCTTTGGCAACGGCAATTGTCAATCCCAAGGGTTGCAAACTCGCTTGAGTTACCCAGGATGCCAGCATTGCACTTGAGACATTATCTTTTTTAGTAGTGACTATATATAGTCCACTGCTAATCCGACCCAATGCCTTTTCCATGTTGACATCAAGGGACTTGATTTGCTTGATGTTGCGATCGCGCACCAGCAATTGTCCAATGTCTTTACCCGCTTCTTCACACAACTGGAATGTAGATGCGCTGGGAGCTTCTTTAATCCGAATGGGTGGGAAAGCTTCTTTGATGCCAGAGTCAAGAAATTGTCTGCGGAGTGTATCAATGGGTTCATCATCCCCACCGTAACATTCAAACAGCCCAATCAATTGCTTGTTCTTGGCGACAGCTAGCACCGAACTGATACTAGCTTGGGCGGCGGCGGAAGTAGTCGGGGGCATACCAATAATGATGCCAGCTGCTCTCCCGGCTAGTTCTTGAATTTCTTGGCTCTCAGCAGTACTCAGATCCAGTACTTCTACGCCAATGCCAGTTTTCAATATACCTTCGGCAATTGCGTGACCAAGGCGTTCGCCATATCCATAATCTGAGACAAAAAATAAGCCAACTGTTGTTTCTGCTTTAGCTTGTCTTTGGCTCCAATTTTCGTAGCACCCGGTTAGAACATCTAAATGGTGGTATAATAATGGCCCGTGACCGTTGGCGATAATATTAATCTTTCCAAGATCACCCATCCGCTTCATCGCATTCAGCAGCGAACGAGCGTTAGGGCCCATTAAGCAGTCGTAGTAAAATCTAAAGTCAGCTTCGATCGCTTCTAAATCTTCGTCGAAGGTGCGATCGTCACAGAAGTGCATCCCAAAAGCATCACAGGTGTAGAGAATTTGGGTTTTGCGGTCAAAGCTAAAGATCGTATCCGGCCAGTGCAGGTTAGGCGCACTCACGAATTCCATTTCGTGTCCCTTACCTATATCTATGCGATCGCCAGTTTTGACAACTCGCTTAGAAAATGGATCGTGGACTAAGCCTTCTAAAAACTGAAGCGCAACTTTTGAGGCTAAAACGGTAGCTCTAGGAGCTAATTGAAGAACATCTTCCACCAAGCCGCTATGGTCTGGCTCTGTGTGGCTGACAATTATGTAATCAATTGTTTTAGGGTTAACAAGACCTTTTAGAGTCTCTAAATACAGATCACGAAACTTCTGGTGAGAAGTATCGATCAAAACTGTTTGTTCACCCCTAATTAGATATGAATTGTAGGTTGTGCCGTTTTGCAGTCCGAATTCGATATCGAAGCGATCGCGATCCCAATCAAGAGAGCGAATCGCCGTTGTGTTAGGGGCAATTTCTACAGTTTGTATAGTTAACCGATGTTGAACGTTCTCTGCGATCGCTACCATTATCCGTCTCCGAGCGCAAATTAACAGGTTTTTCTTCTGCCTCCATTGTCCCTATTATTTTTTGTTTAAGTTGTAATAAATATCAGTTTTTGAGATTTTTAACTTGTATCAATTATTGCTGTTTTTTAGCAAAAAATATGACTCAAAAAATCTACTAATTATTATATTATTCTTCAGAGTTTACTGAGTATTTGATTTTGCTACTTATTTGATTTTATCCTAATTTTAAAAGATTCGTCTTGATTATATTAAAGATTATAAGAATATACCCAGAACTTTTATTGTAACCTTTTTTTAGATAATGTATGCATACCAAAGAAATAACAGAGTTCACAAGTATATTTTTTAATTGTGGTATAAAATATTTATATGTTGCAGAATCGAGGTGTTAAGAGAATAGATTTAGATGTCGCTCATCAAAAGTTACTTTTTTTAAAGCCCTCTATTATTAAGTAGGAAAAGTAGGAAAGGTAGGAAAGGTAGGAAAAGTAAGATAAATTCTGTTTGTATCCAGCTTAGAATCATCTGTCAGCACTGTTTTTAGTAATGGATAGCGAATAGATTTTTGTCTCAACTAAAATATGTTCATGGGAAATATAAATTTTATGTAAAGATGAGAAAAAATATTTTTATAGAGATAACCAAGGCAAATTTCTAGATACGAGTAGAAGAAAAAGGAACTAGGTCTGTATACCTTTTTTTGGACATTCAAGTATAAACCAGCGTAAAAATCATTTTTAAAGTTTCGATAAATCTCTCTAACCATGCGAATGATCTAATAAATTTAATGATACAGTCCTTTATCATAGAGTTTAAACATTAATCAGGACAACACCAATAAACTCTTATTGTCATAACTCAAAGCTACAGCTTTTAGCTATCTAATAAATTTACCTATGTAGATTAATGGTGTCATCTATGATGTACCTAACTTGTTATAGAAATCCATTCTCAATGATAAATTGCAAACTTTGATCGTGTTCTCAAGCCAATATTTTTCACGTAGCAGCCTTCTAAACGCCGACATTCTTGATACTTATAGTTCAGCTTTTCTAGGGTGCTATTAAACACCTAAGCAATTAAGTATAAAGGTGTGAATAGACATAAAAAATCGCAAAAATTGACTGTGTAAAAGGTTATTGTTTATGGGATGCCGATTAAAAGTCTTTCTAACTGATGAACAAAAGCTGACTTTAGAAGAGTTAAGAAAAGCTAAAGATGTTCCTCAACGTACCAAGGATCGTGCTCAAGTTTTACTACTGAATACTCGCGGCTTAAAAAATGAGCAAATTGCTAAAGGCTTGAACTGGGCGATTTCAACAGTACGTCAAACCCTTCATCGCTGGGAAAAGATGGGTTTAGCAGGTTTGTGGGATGCTCCAGGCCGAGGAGGAAAACCCCGATATTCAGAATCAGACTTGGCTTATTTAGAAAATTGTTTAGCTCAAGAGTCACAGACTTATAACTCTAAACAATTAGCAAGTAAACTAGCATCTGAACGTCAAGTCAACTTGAGTGCAGATAGATTACGACGGGTACTTAAAAAAAGAGGAAGGAGGTTTGGAAGCGCACGTAAACAACCCCAACAACAGAATAGTTAACCTGAGTTCAATAAACCTCTCACTATCTAAACTTTCATTTAAATCTGTCCCTCTCGCCTATCGGAGAGGGACATTTTGCGTAATAAACAGGAGCAAAGTCGGAGACGCTCCGCCTCCGGTCAGAATACAGAATTGGGGCATACTCTACCTATAAAGCAATAGAATTTAGAACTTACGCATCAAGTAGGAAATGTAGGAGCAATTCATATAGACGCAAAGCGGTGAAGGGGTCGCAGTCTTCTCCCAAGGGGAGACGCTAAAAGCGATAGCGCAGCGTTAGCGAGTCCGCGAGCGTCTGGCGGTTTCCGTCGATTGCGTTAGCGATCGCTCTTTGGGAAAAACTTTTTGGTTTACTGATAAACTGATACTTCTATTGGTAATTTTTCAGCAAGTTTTTAGAAATTTACACACAAATGCCTACCCATTCGCTAATAGATCACAGTTAATGGTAAAAACTATTAACGATTCGCAATTAGCACTATGGCAAATTTTCTGCAACCACCAAGGTTACGTATTGGTGAAAACAGTGAAGAAGAACGACGCGCCACTTGGCTGGAACTGTTTTATGATTTGGTTTTTGTAGTTGCAGTTTCTCAACTAGCCCATAATCTCAACGAAGATATCTCTTTATCAGGATTATTTGGGTTTGTAGTTTTATTTATACCAGTTTGGTGGTCATGGATTGGCACCACATTCTATGCCAACCGCTTTGACAGCGATGATGTGGGACATAGGCTGTTGATTGCTATACAAATGCTGACAGCAGCAGCGATGGCTATTAACATCCACCACGGTTTGGGTGAAAGTTCCCCTGGTTTTGCAATTTCCTATGCTCTCGGTCGAGGTGTGCTGGTAATAGAGTATGTCCGTGCTGGAAGGCATATCCCTATAGCGCGTGCTTTGACTACTCGCCACGCTATAGGTTTTGCGATCGCAGCCTTGCTTTGGTTAATATCAGCATTTGTACCCATCCCTTGGCGGTTCGCATTTTGGACACTGGGAATCATGATTGATTTTGCTACACCCTTAACAGTACGTAAGTTTCAGGTTGAGTTACTTCCCCACGCCTCTCACTTACCAGAACGTTTCGGGCTGTTTACCATTATTGTTTTAGGTGAAGCAATTATTGCAGTAGTCAATGGTGTTTCTGAGCAAAAATGGGATACTTTAACTGTAATTTCAGGCGTGTTTGGTCTAATTATCGCCTTTAGCTGGTGGTGGGTCTATTTTGATAACTTGGGTGGTAAACCTATTGAGATGGCGCGGACTCATGGAAAAGCTGGTATTGTCTATATTTGGCTCTACACTCATCTACCGCTAGTGATTGGGATTGCTGCTGCTGGAGTCGGCGTAGAACAAATTTTGTTGAGTAAGGCAACTTTAGCGTTACCCGATTCTCAGCGATGGCTCATCTGTGCTTCAGTAGCATCATGCTCTCTAGCTGTCAGTCTTCTCCACAGATTTGGGGTAATCCGTTATTGCAAAATCCGCTCCCAGTATCGACTTGGGGGTGCAGTAGTGCTGCTAGCGATCGCTATTTTTGGCAAAGGTTTGTTACCTGTTGCAGTCATTGGCCTTGTCGCTGTAGTTTCTGCTGTCCAAGTCGTTCAAGATTTGTATCAGAGTCGCCCCACTACCCGCTTGGTTGACCCTCAAATCTAGCTTATAGCGTAGTAGTAGCACATATCTGTGCGCTACTACTATGTATTTAGGCAATTTAAATATGAGTATTTATCGGTAAAGCATCTATCCCATGAAGGATTTTAAATAAAATATTAATAAATGTTCATATAGTTATTTAAAGATTATGTAATTTCAGTATTCAAAACTGACGTTGTAAAGCTGATAACTCAACACATTGCCATCTATCGAAGGTGACACAACCAAAGGAGGAATGTCATCATAAGGAGATGTACCATTGGGCGGTGAAGTCAAGTAGACGAAATATTTATTAATATTATTAATAGGAAGTGTAATTTTAGCGTCGGGAGTCAGAAAAAATTCTTCATGGCAGGTAGTTTGCATCAATCATTAAATTTTTCACCAATAGAACAGAAGATTATGAAAGACAAAGAACCATCAGACTCTAAGGAATTCGTCGGAAATCTCAAGAATGGAATCTGGCTGTTTGGCTTGTCATCCTGGGTATTCGGCATTACCGATCGCAGTATTGCTTCATTTGCGGATGGCTATCTATCTGCTTTGGATTTGACGCAAATATTCACAGCCGCTACGTTCTTTGTGGCGTGGCTATTTTTGAAACCGACATCTAGAGTTTAAGAGCGGCGAATGGTTGAGTATCGGGTCACTTTTAACGCTAGTCATGTCAAGATTCAGAGACTTATCTCCAGCAACAATATGGGAAATTTTTCTTCTTCCCAAATTTCATAACAGAGGCGGAGATTTTCATCAAAAAATTGCTCGACTCGCAAGCTTAAAAATCCATCTGGCATGTAGGCGTAGACATTACTGATAGATTTGGGTCATACTAAACAGCCATATCAGCCCTGAAAACCAATCCATTCGATCTACCTGGGACATAGCTACTAAGTTTTTAAGTAAACTAGGGTGATTTTTTTAACCATATAGATTTATTAAATTGCAGCTAGATTGTATCTTTTTCCTTTTAAAGTCAAAGTTCTAGCTTTTTTATTTTGGTGTATCTAAAAAAATTTTTCTAATTTTCCGGAATTGATTATGCTCAAGTGGTAGTCTCTATCAGACAAGCGATTTATACTGAAACTCTATAACGAAATCTTCGGGGTATATAACCCCATATTAAAAGCCCGGTCTTCATGACCGGGCTTTTTTGATAATTACGAGTCAGAAATTATTCTTAACTCCTAACTTCTCATTAAATTAGGCAAAGGCAGCAGTTTTCACATCGTTATTTGACAGAATCTCTTGCAACTCTTCAGCGTCTACCGTTTCTTTATCAACCAACATTTGGGCTATCTGATCTAAAATGTGGCGGTTGCCCACTAGCACTTCTTTAGCGCGTGTATAGGCTACATCCACCAGTTTACGGACTTCTTCATCGATAGCGGCGGCAGTTTCTTCAGAGAAATCACGCTCTGACATGATATCTCGTCCGAGGAACATGTTACCTTGTTGACGACCAAGAGCAACAGGGCCTAAGCGATCGCTCATGCCAAATCGGGTAATCATTTGACGGGCAACCCGTGCTACTTGCTGCAAGTCATTAGAAGCACCAGTGGTAACTTCTTCTTCACCAAAGATTAATTCTTCAGCAATTCGACCACCCAAAGCTACAGCCATCTGATTTTCCAGATAAGCGCGGCTGTATAAACCTGTATCCATCCGGTCTTCACTGGGGGTAAACCAAGTTAAACCACCTGCACGACCGCGAGGAATAATGCTAATTTTCTGCACAGGATCGTAGTCTGGCATCAAAGCACCAACCAAAGCGTGACCAGCTTCGTGATATGCTACCAAGGTTTTGCGCTTTTCGCTCATTACCCGGTCTTTCTTCTCTGGGCCAGCTAATACGCGGTCGATCGCGTCGTTGATTTCATCCATCGAAATTTCAGTCAAATTCCGACGGGCTGCCAAAATTGCGGCTTCATTGAGCAAGTTAGATAAATCTGCGCCAGTGAATCCAGGGGTACGACGAGCGATTTTATCCAAGTCCACATCTTTCGCCAAGGTCTTGCCACGGGCGTGAACCTTGAGAATTTCGCTGCGTCCGGCATAGTCGGGACGGTCTACCACAACTTGACGGTCAAAGCGACCAGGACGCAATAAGGCTGCATCTAGAACATCAGGACGGTTGGTAGCGGCAATGATGATGATGCCAGTATTACCTTCAAAGCCATCCATTTCTGTAAGCAACTGGTTGAGGGTTTGTTCCCGCTCATCGTTACCACCACCTAAACCTGCACCACGTTGACGACCTACAGCGTCAATTTCATCAATGAAGACGATACAAGGAGCATTGGTCTTAGCTTGTTCAAATAAATCGCGGACGCGGGATGCACCCACACCAACGAACATTTCGACAAATTCCGAACCAGAGATTGAGAAGAAGGGTACACCTGCTTCACCAGCTACGGCACGAGCTAGGAGGGTTTTACCTGTACCAGGAGGGCCAACTAACAGTACACCTTTAGGAATCTTTGCACCAACGGCGGTAAAGCGATCGGCGTTTTTCAGAAAGTCTACAACTTCGTTTAGTTCCAACTTGGCTTGGTCAATACCAGCTACATCGCCAAATGTTACCTGAGTTTGTGGTTCCATTTGGACTCTGGCTTTAGATTTGCCAAAGTTCATCGCTTGGCTGCCTGGGCCACTTTGAGCGCGACGTAGCAAGAAGAATAAGCCAACCAAAAGCAATACAGGAAAAAATAAGCTGCTTAGTGCCTTAAACCAAAATCCTTCGTCGGTTTGGGGCAAAACAGAAATATCAACGCCTTTAGAAGTCAGAGTATTAATCAAGTCTGGATCGTTGACTAAGGTAACAATCCGTTTAGCTGGGTCATATTTGGGTGTAACCAGTGCTGTGGAGCGGTCTGCACTCAAACTGACTTTTTCTACTCTGCCTTGTTGAACTTCTTGAATAAAGCGACTATATCGCCATGTCTCTCTACTTTGGGGTTGTTTGTCAAAAAATGCTGTTCCCAGCGCAATGACGACAATAAACAGCAGTGCGTACAGCCCTGCATTTCTCCATCTTTTATTCACTAAGGTCTATCCTCCGGTATTTTTCGCGCGGTCGCCTAGCGTCTCTGATCACAAAGGTGATTATTAAGAATTATGTTAACTTATCTTAAGATATAACAAATTTGGCGTGGTTGTCATGCTAAAAAAAGCTCCTTTATTAGCTGAAAACTTTGATGGTAGGGATTATATTGTAGCGACCCTGAAGGCTGATGAACGGTATGAATGGGAATAATCTCTACCACACTATTAGTGTAGGCGATCGCTTCAAACCCCTGCACTAACTCCACGCTCCAAGGTTCTTCCTGCACTGGCATCTGGTGGTTTTGCAACCAGTTTACAAGTTGCGATCGCAAAATTCCCGGCAAAATTCCGGACTTTATTGGTGGCGTGTACCAGTTGCGATCGCGCCATCCCCAAAGGTTGCCTGTGCTGGTTTCTAGCCAATTTCCTTGAGCATCAACTAATATTGCTTCTTGAGCATCTACACTAGCTTTTGCTAACCAAGCACTCAAATAGTTTCCAGTTTTATGAGAGGGGAGAGAACGATAAAATTCCGAACTTGCAACAGCGCAGTATACACCATTCTTTTGTTTTTCTGTCAAATCTTGTGGTAATAATCTGCCAGTTATCCACTCCCGTCCATCGGGAAAGAGGGTAATTCTGAGAATGGGGAAGTAGGCGAGGAGAATTTGAGCGCCTTGACGTAGACGGTTCCAATCTGGTTGTTGCCAACCAAAAGATTGTACTGAGAAAAGTAGGCGATCGCAGTGTGCTTGCCAATTAGTTAAATTACTATTTAGCGAGTTCTGATAAACCCGCAATGTTGTAAAAACAGTCGCCCCATAAAGTAAGCCCGGATCATTAATGTTTAACTCTAGGGTTTGGGAGTGAATTAATTTACCGTCATACCAATAAATATTATTTGTCACTATAATTCCATTGAAAAGTGATGACTTGTAATACTCATACGCTGCATGAGATAAAACCTGTGGGCTGCAAATCGCTGAACACCAGAATCAAGACTTAGGTGTTTACACTCATGATTTCTTGCGTATTGAACTAACCATTGAAATAACTGTTGACCATAGTTATGTGAGCGATTAAACTCATCAACGACTAAATCATCAATGTATAAGAACTTTCCCAATGCTAAACAATTAGAAATGCGAAATCCAGCCACTGCCAGAGTTTGTTCCTCTATTTTCAAGAATGCAAGTTGATATCTTTCTTTCATTTGATATCGAACTTGTTCTACAAACTTATCTTGCTCAAGTTGAGGGCGCAACTGTGAAATAACAGGAAAACACCCTAAGATTTGAAAGTCAGATTCTGCCAATTGTATTGACATCAGTGTTAACCTACTCAATCATGTGTGGAAAAATTGAGCGAATATAATTCGCTACATATATTTGCAAGAAAAATGACTAATAATTTAATCTTTGGGGGGAAATATAATTTTATGAGTACCTTCAGGAGTTGTAATTACTTTTCCTCCCAAAGTTTCAATTTCCCTAATTGCGCGTTTTTGAGTCCTTTCATCAACGTGATTATTTAAAACTATTGCCCAGGTAGCAATTTGAGCATATTTGCTGTTAGGATTTCGATTCAGAAATTCAGCAGTTTTTTGCGAGGTATGAGCGATCATCTGACTTTCTGGATCTGAAAAGTTACTAGCCCAGTTCGCCGCCGTTGCAAAAGACTGTTCGGCAGCTTTAGCGTTGCCTAAA
The DNA here is from genome assembly GCF_034531155.1 of Nostoc sp. ChiVER01. Lineage (NCBI taxonomy): Bacteria > Bacillati > Cyanobacteriota > Cyanophyceae > Nostocales > Nostocaceae > Nostoc > Nostoc sp. ChiVER01. The sequence continues at coordinate 97,277 of NZ_JAVRBS010000017.1, forward strand.
AATAATAACTCATCAACTCCTTTATAACGCCATACGTAATAAGACTTTTCGGGAACTGAAGGAGATAATGATTTTAAGCCTTTTTCTGATAATGCGATCGCACGTTCTGGCATAGCAGCATATAATGAAGTACTGATAGAAAGACTGCGATACGCTGCTAAAAATCGCGGATCACGTTCTAGGATTACTTCAAAATATTCTGGACTTAAACTGTAACCTGTTTTATCTCGAACTTCATCATCTCCGAAATATTGGAGAAAGTTGAGATATACTAAATCTGCAATTAAGTTATTATAACCAAAACTAGGTGTAATTTTAAGAAAATTAAGACGGAGATTTTCGGCTTTTATTTCTTTTTCTAAAGTTTCTAAAGACGTAAATTGCTTGCTATTTATTAGCTTTTGCAATTGAGGGAATTGAATCAAGCCAACTCCAAATATACATACACAAATTATAAAAGGTGTAGCAAAACCTTGACGAGATAACAACATACTATCCTTGTCTTTATCATCAGAGTCATATCATTGTATACATAGTAGTATAAAAATTTTCAGGCTGCACTTGCGTGTCTAAGCTTTGCTAGACAAAATAAAAAACAGGTTGACTAAAATAAATTTATTTATATACAAAGTATTAATTTATACTAAAATTTATTTTATTTGGAGATATACTTTAACCCTCTTTGTCTAAAAATAATATTTAATTTATACCGATTGAAACGAAACACTTAAAAGCTAATTAAATAATTATTTGCAGAATCACGCTACTTAAGTAATTGGTAAATCGCTACCGCAGTGATAGACTCACTGCAACCCAGTAACTTTAAAATTTAAAACAATATTATTATTTTTATAAATAAAATTGGCTTTAGAAAATCATAAATTTTTTAATAAAATTTTTATTAATTTATTAAGTTATTTTGACTTTGGTTACTTTTTTAGTAAAGGTTACAAAACTTTGGAAAGGATCTAAAATTGATTGTATATTGTATATATAGCAATCCTAAATCATTCGTGAAAAGTTAGATCCCCGACTTCTCTAAGAAGTCGGGGATCTAGACACTGCAAATTTTCACAAATTAGATAGGATTGCTATAGTTAAAATTCTGTAATCTCTAAAATACTATGGTAAATAATCTTATTAACGAAAACACGGGAAGTAATAGACAATCCATTGAAAATGGTGAAAACAATAGTCAATTAAGCAAACCAAGTAGTGAATTTAAAAGAAAAGTTAACAAGCTAAATACTAAAGGAGAAGGATTTAATATTGATGATGTTATTGATGCTATTAAAACAGCAATAGTTGAAGTTGTAGAGTTAGAAATAACCACTTGGGTTCCAGACTCTTCTATTCAGGTAGAACAACCACAAGAGCAACAAGTTGCTCAACCAGGTAATCGAATGTATACAATAATTAATTTAATTGATGGTGATATAAATAATGAAGTTGGTAGTCAATTTGTTGGGAGTGGTTCATATACAGAACTTCGTGAATTTCATCTAAGTCAAATCAAAGAAAGTCGGGAAATTATGCAAAAAAATATAGAAAGTTTGCAGAAGTTATATGGATTTTTTATAGAGATTATGAAATCTCGTAAAACCTCACAACAATCCCCATCCCGTCCATAGTAGTTTTTATTTATTAATAGTTACACTAAAATACCTACAGAATATGAATCTGTCCAAACCTGTAGGTAAATTTGCTTTAGGTAAATTAAGAAAGTTATTACTATGCCTAACATTCAAGAACAAGCCAAAGATTTACTAGAGAAACTAGTCTCATCTGTACACGGATTAGTCGATGACATTACAGCTTTAGAAGTAAATACAATGGTTGTAGAGCAAATTACTGGTGCAAAGTTTAATGCTTGGCAAGCCTATGAAGATATTTATTCAATACATGACAAAGACTACTTTGATGTTAAAAAAATTCCAAATCCAGACGATTTGCCAGAACCTCAAAAAACTCAAGCTCAAGAGCTACGCGAACGTTATATAAGTCTATTTTCGCAACTTGAAAGAGAATATTTTTACATTCTTCTTGAACGAAGTAATGATACTAGTGAGCCAGACCCCAGAATAATACAATATCAGCAACGTCTTAAATATCAGGTAGAACATAAATCAAATATTGTTCCAACTGATGAGGAATACATAAAATTAGCTCGACCAATATTGCCTGCTCCGACTCCTGTTCCAGATCAAGAAAATAATGATCAAAAAACATTACGGCAAAGGTGGCAAGAAATTGAAGAACTTTTGAATAATGATAAATTTATTCGTACATTGCGGAAAATGTCTGAACTGAAAGCTGCACTAAATGGTGGTGATATTACCAGTGTAGATATTGATATTATTTATGCTCAAACGGTTATGCAGTTAGACGGAGATATTATCAGCCGTTACCATAAAAAAGTATTTGAATTACCTGAAGGAGATAGAGATTTAATCCTAAAAATACATAATGAAGGGATAGTTGCTGGAGAAAAACAGTGGCGTGGAACACTAGATTTTCTGATTAATATTATACAAAATATTGCAAAATTATCCCGACAATGAACGCTTATAAAACACACACATATCCTCAAGCTGATGTTCAGCTATCTTTGTTTCTGCAAATCCCTCAAGGTACTCCTATTGAACTTGGAATTAAAGTTGATCCCGGACAGTATACTTTTTATTTAAATCAGGCAATTTTAAAACAAATTGAGCAAGCAAGAGAAATAGGCTGCTCTCTGTATATACCGCCAAAATTATTAGCTTATATTTGGTACTACAACTGCTTTAACGATAAGATTTGCTTTAATAATAATACTATAGAATCCACTAAATTAGTGATTACTAAAAAAAAGTTTCAAATTTTTGATAATATTTTCATAGTAAGTTTTATTAAATTATTATGGAGTAAAGCATTACAAAATAAATCGAGATTACAGTATGGACTTACTTTTAATTCTTATTATAAAAAAGATGCATCAGCTTTATATTTTTGGAAAGAGCAGGATATTGTCTTACAAAGCAATGTCTTATTTTATGGCGACATAATTCACAAAATCAGGAGTGATTTTATCCAAGTTCCTGAGTGCTTAAATATTGTTTATGTACATTATTGGCTTATTGAACAAATATTAAGCGGTCTTCGGGCTAAATTAAATCTATTAGCTTGGGAACTAGCTTCGTTGTTTCCTGCTGGTTTTGTAGTTTGGAATCTCTATCTGGCAAATTGGATGATATTAATATTTGCTTGGTTAGGATTAACTGTATTATTTGCTACTACCCGCTATGTACTTGTTAATCAACTTCAAAAAAATACTTCTATCAACTCTAAATTTATAAATAGTTTTATATGGACACTAATTTGTGTCATTCCTAGTGTTATTGCTGGTGCTACTAATAGCTTTAGTAAAGTTAATGCTTTATTATTAATCCTTTCTTTGATCGCACCAAAACTTGCAGAGTACATTTTAAGTTTTATCGGGCCGCGAGTTTGGAAATTTATTATACGTAGGTTCCTCTCGTTATGAGTATTCATAACTTTTCATTTAATAACTGCCAACATTGCCCAGCGATCGCCCAATCTTCTTGAGTATGAATAACTAATATCCGTACTGCTGAATCGGGTGTGGCAATATCCTCATCCACAGGCTGCTGCTGATTTTTTTCAATGTCAAGTTTCAGTCCTATAAATCCAAAAGCTTCACAGGCGGCTTGGCGAATTTCTGGGGAATTTTCACCTACGCCTGCTGTGAATAATAAAGCATCTAATCCGCCTAAACTAGCAAGCATTGCACCTATACCAGAACGTAGGTGATGGACGTAGATATCCCATGCCAGTTGAGCGCGGGAATTACCTTGAGCTATCGCTTCTCTCACCTCACGCATATCGCTAGATACACCTGAAATTCCCTTTAACCCAGAAGCTTTATTTAATATATGATCTAATTTTTCAACAGAGTAATTGCAGTAACGCAACAGATAAATCAGAATTCCTGGATCGAGTGAACCAGAACGACTACCCATCATTAATCCTTCTAGGGGCGTGAATCCCATTGTGGTATCAATGCTACGACCGTTTTTAATCGCCGCCAAAGAGCAGCCATTGCCCAGATGACAAGTAATTAAGCGCTCAGGGGGAACATCTTGACCGAGAATTTGGGCAGCACGTTGAGAACAGTATTGGTGACTGATACCATGAAACCCATAGCGACGGATTCCTTGCTCTACCCACTCATAGGGGCCGGGATAAATTGCTGCTGCATCGGGTAGAGTGGCATGAAATCCGGTATCAAAAACTGCTATTTGGGTGACATCTTTTAAGATTTTTTCAATTGCTTCTATGCCTGATAAAGCGGCTGGATTATGTGCTGGAGCTAGGTTAGATGAACGAGCGATCGCCTTTTTAACATCCTCAGTAATTACTACACTATCTCGATAATCCTGTCCACCATGTACTATCCGATGCCCCACTACATCAATTTCTGACAACTGATCAATTACCTTGGTAGCACCTTCACTAAGTGTATTGAGCATATAACTGAGGTGTGCCTGTGGGGAATCACCAGAGATTGATTCTTGTAGTGTTGCACCCGTACCAGTTTTTACTTCAATTTCTGCCACACCTTGATCTTGAGTCCAGTTGATTTTCCCTTCCCATAGAGGTTGGGCTGCTTCGGTGGAGAAAGCCTCATCTGCAATTTCATACAGACAACTCTTTTGGCTGCTCGATCCGGCATTCAGCACCAATATTTTCATACGACAACATAAAAACATGACCTCTTTTGATCATGTCAGCAAGTGTAACTTTATGCTTCTACCCTATAGGCATAATATGTAGCAAAGGTACGCTTCCATCGCTAAAATTTTGTTGAATCATTTTTCAAAGCGATCGCTCACAGATTTTCTATGAACTTTTCCGGTGTAACTTGCGCTTGCTTAAGAATGCCACTCAATGTCCCTACCTTCAATTCTTGATGTAGGGGTACAACACAGCCAGTTGTGCCTTCCGGCGTTTGCTTCTTCGTTACAACATGACTACCTGTTTGTCGAATTTGTTCAAAACCCAAACGCTCCAGTGCTCGAATGGCCTCTCTACTTGAGATTCGTGGCAACTTAGGCATAGGTGATCTCAATGCTGGTCATATACCTTGGAGATGTTTCAGGTAGAGGAAATTCTTCTAAGTAAAGCTGCGTCGCCTCTCTCAAGCTAGCAATTGCCTGTTCAATAGTCTCTCCCTGATCAACCGTACCAACTTCGGGACACTCAGCTATATACATATCGTCCTCTTTATAAATAAGGACTGCAAAGCTGCGAGTTTTCATCGTACTGTATCCTCAATCCTTTTTATAGCAAGCATAGCATCACCCTTTCTCTAGAAAAATCAGCGTCATGAACACCCATCAATGGAGCGATCGCACCCAAAAAACTGTTTAGAACCCTGCCATCGGTGTTGAATGAGAGCATTTTTCAAATCCCCAATTGCTGACTTCGACCATCCACTTAATGTGCCGAAGATAATTCAATTTTTTGAAGACCAAGTTGTTTCAAAAGATTCACCATCTTGGCTCTCAAACCGTAACCGCCAGAATGGATCGCTTGAATCTGCTAATTTATATTCGCCAAGCTTCTGCTCATCAAATTCTTCCCTAACGGGATGATTCACCTCTATGCAGTAGACTTTCCACTTTGTTCGATGCACTTCACCCGACCAAAGTAACTGCTCAGGCAATGGGTTTTGTTTGAGGCTTTCAGCAACCATAAAAATAAAAGTATTTGTCTTGCAAATACGATCGCTGCTAATTCAACAGCATAATCTCATACTACTAAAGTTTTATTCTAACTAACTCGGCAAACCATCAACCCGCATCAAATCCAATTCTCGTTCAAATATTTCATCAATTGGCAACATTTGACCATCAACAGTCATAAATTTATGGTCTTTTGTTGCCCGAATCAATGACCCATCCTCTAAACAATACTCAAACACTTCTTGTTGTCCGCGATCGTGCCACTGTGCTACAGGTTGCGTATAAATATTTCCATTATTATCAACGCTGTACACAGTACATTCAATGCGTTTTTCTACAATTTTCCCAATCGGCAACAATCCATATTCTACTGTCAATATTTCCGTATCATAGCTTAAACAATATTCAGCAAACTTTAACATTTGCTCAAATAATTCATCCGCAACTTTTTTCGGAACACCATTTTTCGCTGCGCCATCCACAAATTTTTCTCGCTGCTTTTGCATTTCAGAAACTTTCTTTTTACCCATCGCCCGACGCAGCAAATCAGCTTGTCCTAAGGAATATCCAGCCATATCCTGAGCAATTTTCATGATTTGCTCTTGATAGACCATAATTCCATAGGTTTCGTCTAAAATTGGTTCTAAAACAGTGTGTTGATAATCAATATTTTCTCGACCATGCTTGCGGTTAATAAACTTAGGAATCAGCCCTGCATCTAATGGCCCCGGTCGATAAAGTGCCAAAATTGAAGAAATATCTTCTATATTAGAAGGCTTCAAATCTCGCACTATCTGACGCATTCCAGAGGATTCTAATTGAAATATCCCTTCTAACTCACCTGCTTCTAATAATTCATAAGTTTTTTGTACATCTTTTGGCAGATTACTATGTTCACCTTTAGCTAATATCTTCTGGGCTTTTCTTTCCTGGTGAGTAATTTCATCAGGATCAACACGATATCCTTTAGTTTCTTGAATCAAATCAAGGGTTTTTTGAATCAATGTCAGATTCCGTAAACCTAAAAAATCCATTTTCAACAAACCCATTGATTCCAAGTCTTCCATGAAGTATTGGGTAATTACGGAACCGTCATTATTCTTCTGTAGCGGCACAATTTCATCAAGTGGTTCATCTGAAATTACCACGCCTGCTGCATGAACACCAAAGGTTTTATTAGTTCCTTCAATTCGCATCGCCATATCAAGCCAATGGCGAATATGGGGTTCTTTATCATATTTCTGTTTAAACTCTGGTTCTGGGGTTTGATCGGAAACCATTACTTTGAGCTTCGTTGGTTTCCCCCGCACCACAGGAATTAATTTCGCCATTTTATCAGCTTCCCCATAAGGGATATTTAATACTCTGGCGACATCTTTCAAAACAGCTTTAGAAGTTAGGCGGTTAAAAGTAATAATTTGGGCAACTCTATCTGCACCATATTTCTCAGTAACGTAATCAATTACTTTATCGCGTTGTTCAATACAGAAATCCGTATCAATATCAGGCATGGATTTACGCTCTGGGTTCAAAAAGCGCTCAAATAGTAGTCCATGATGCACAGGATCAATATTAGTAATTCGCATTGCATAAGCAACTAATGAACCAGCCGCAGAACCGCGACCTGGCCCCACAGGAATGTTATTATCTCTAGCAAATTTGATGTAGTCCCATACAACTAAAAAGTATTTGGAAAAACCCATCTGTTGAATCATTTTTAGTTCGTATTCCAATCTTTCTTTATAGACGGAATCGACTTCTTGGCGAGATTTGCGATTTAAGCGTTCTAAAAGTCCACTCCATGCAACATCTTCGGCGTAAGTGTCAGCAGTATGGCCGGAGGGAATTGGGGGTGTAGGAATCTGAGGCTCACCCATGATATGGTAAGGCTCGACTTTATCAGCGACTTCTTCAGTAGTGGCTACAGCTTCGGCAATTACATCATCCGGCAAATGGTCACGAAATAGCTGTTGCATCTCCTCACCCGATTTGAGATACTCTGTGCCGCTATAACGCATCCGCTTATCTTCAATAATTAACTTGCCAGTTTGAATACATAGCAAAGCGTCGTGGGCTTCAACGTCAAAACAAGAAATAAAATGCGAATCATTGGTAGCAACGATTTTAATCCCTAGCTCTCGCGCAATCTTGACAATTTCAACATTCACAATCCGGTCTTCTTGGGAACCGTGATCTTGAATTTCTAGATAATAATCATCACCAAATACATCTTTATACCACTGAGCAACTTTTCGGGCTGCATCTGGTCTATTACTGAGAATCGCTTGAGGAATTTCTCCACCCAAACAAGCGCTGGTAACAATCAAACCTTCATGATATTGTTTTAGTAAATCTTTATTGATACAAGGACGAGAAAAAATTCCTTTACCTTGAACACCTTTGAGGTGAGAAATTGTAGTTAATTTGACTAAATTTTTGTAACCTTTAGTATTTTTAGCTAAAACGACTTGATGATATTTGGGACGGCGTTCTTGTTTTTCAATATCGCCGTTAATTACATACATTTCATTGCCGATAATCGGCTTAATATTTTGACTACGGCAGATTTTGATCAGTTCAACAGCTCCATACATGACACCATGATCGGTAAGGGCGATCGCTTTCATTCCTAGTGCGATCGCTTGATCTACCAACTCTGGTAGCTGACTTGCTCCATCAAGTAAACTGTAGTCACTATGAATATGTAAAGGCACAAAAGACATAAGCATCTCCAACCACAAGCCAAGATATCTCTAGGGGCCTACCTTGTGGTGTACCCTTTCGAGCTAGATTTTGCAAACCAATGGAATCTTAGATTAACAGTTTTTACCTAAAATTAAAGCTGTTCTTTTTCCGAAATTATCACTGTCATAAGTGTTGTTTTAATAGTTACAGCAGTTAATCAGCATCTAACTAATGAGTCAAACAGAGAGTACTAGTTCGGCTAAAACCAAAGCTAGCCCTTGGTGGCAGCGTATCCCTCTCACATTGCAAATTCTCATCGCCCTAGTAGCCGCAGTCAGCGTTGGAATTGCCCTTGGTGCGGGGAATCCCAATCCCAGCAATGCCACCTTAATCAATAATTTAGCAATTCCAGCCGAGTTAGTGCTAAAGGCTCTCCGCGCCCTAGCTACGCCCCTGATTTTGGTAGCGGTGCTGCATACCTTAATGACTACGAATATACCTGGTACAGCCGGACGGCGGTTAGCAGTACTACTTTTAACTAATACTACCGTAGCTATTTTAGTGGGGCTTCTCGTAGCGAATGTGCTGCGTCCTGGAACTTGGGGCAATGTAGCCACCTCAACAACTACAGAAGTAACTACTCAAAGTCTTGATCCTTGGGGAATAGTCAAAGATGCTGTACCGGAAGCTGTTCTAAAGCCGTTAGTTGATAATAATGTCATTCAACTAATTGTGATTGCCCTGAGTTTTGGCATCGTTCTGCGGGCATTAAAATCTGAACAAATTGCTCAAGGCAAGAATGGATACCAGCCTATAGAGGATGTCATAGGAATCTTATTTGAAGCAGTAGTCCGCATTCTCAACTGGGTAATTGCCTTAGTGCCGTTTGCAGTCTTTGGGATTGTTGCTAAAACAGTTGCGATGCAAGGATTTACACCTTTTAAATCTTTGGGTGCATTTATCGTGGCGGTGCTGTTAGCGTTGGTATTGCAGGCGTGCTACTACCTCACCAGAGTAAAATTTGGTTCTTGGGTACACCCGCTAAAATTCCTCGCTGGCGGTTCTGATGCCTTTTTGACAGCTTTTTCGACTTCTTCCTCTGCGGCGGCAATGCCAGTAACCTTTGAGGTTTTGCAAACAAAAGTCGGTTTAAGGGAATCTTCTGCTGCCTTGGGGTCATTAGTAGGGGCAAATTTCAATAATGATGGCACTGCCCTTTATGAAGCAATGTCTGCGTTGTATATTTCCCAACTGATTGGGCAACATCTGAGTCTGGGACAGCAGTTAATTGTTATCCTTACCTCAATTTTTGCATCTGTAGGTGCGGCGAATATTCCCAATGCTGGACTGGTAACGATGACACTGGTGTTCACTTCTGTAGGCTTACCTACCCAATACATTGCTTTGCTAGTTACTGTAGACTGGTTTCTGGATCGCTGCCGCACTGCAATTAATGTTATGGGAGATATGACTGTCAGTGCTTTACTTGATGGTAAAAAGCCTCGTTCTGTAGACGAGGCTTAGTTTTATGGCTTTTGAAATATCTAATGCTGTTGAGGCCCTTTAGCATCACATTCTTTAGCCCAGCAGCGTTCTAGAAGTCGAAGACGCCAGATTAATGCAAAGCGTTGGGGATTCAATACTAATTTAGTATCCTGACTAAATAAAGGCTGATTTAGATACTGCCAAAGGGGAAATTGAATTTTGGTGTATTTTGGATTTGGAGTCATAAGAACAACAAATATTATAAAAGTTTAGTGGTGAGAGTTGGCATTTTGTTTAACAATTGCCTGATGTTGTTTTTCTAGTTAAAGGCTACACTGCGTTTTTGCACTTGTCCTGGTGGCAATTGCGGAATTTCAGTAAGTAAGTTTATGTTATTTCCGCTTTAATACTGAAATTGCACACACCATTTTTCTGATTTCCCATCTCGTGAGAAGTTATACGATTTCACAATATTCATGGTACACATTGATTAAAAGCGTACAAATCTGCGCCTTTACAGTCAATTCATCTGTTACAAAGATTTTTAGAAGCGATCGCATTACCATCCAAAATCTTAACTCGGTAGCTTATTAGTAAATCGGGTAGTATGGCATTGAGGTGTCGAATTATAGCTTATAAAAGATTTGTAGTTTCTGTTACTAACTGTGATATTTATAAGTATTTTTTCTTCTCTCTGTTCTTTATGTGCCTCTGCGGTTCGTTAAAAAATTTGACTTTGATAAAGAGTTTTAGCCTTAACTCAAACGTATTGCTATCTAGTAATTATTAGTTTTTAAGGGGAGCAAGGTCTTGCTTCCCTTAATATTAGAGAATAGTGAAATTAGCGGCAGTGAGCGTTGTGGTACTAATGCCAGTTAGCGTTGCCAAGATTTCATCAGTAGCAGTCACTATGATGTTGTTACCAGCGAAACTTAGTTGATTGAAGGTCTGCCCCAATAATCAGGTCATCCAAGCCATCACCGTTGATATCTCCAACATTACTAACTGAGCTGCCTGAGTAGTCATTTATATTAACGCCGTTGAGGATGAAGCCATTGCTGCCGTTGAGGGTGGACAGGTTGAGGCTTGCTTCAAAGCCACTGCTGCTGCCAAATACCACATAGCTCTGTCCAGAACCAGCGTTGTTGTTAGAGGAGGCAGAGAATGCCCCAATAATTAAGTCATCGAAGCCGTCACCGTTGACATCTTTGCCACTATCGACGGAGAAACCTGAAAAGTTATATGCATAAACGCCGTTGAGTATGAAGCCGTTGCTGCCGTTGAGGGTGGACAGGTTGAAGCTTGCTTCAAAGTCACTGCTCTTGCCAAACACCACATAGGTCTGCCCCTGCCTACTCAAATCGCCGGCATACTCTGCCCCAATAATCAGGTCATCGAAACCGTCACCATTGATGTCTCCGGCACTACTAACAGATTTTCCAAGATTAGAGCCAGCGATCGCAAAACCATTGTTCCCGTTAATGTCAGAAAGGTTGAAAACTGCTGGATTAGGTGCCATTGTTTATGATTCCTCTTAAATTGTGAATTTTGAATTACTTCTCATCCCACCGTTACTACCCGCCGAACTTCGTCGCTGCGAAACCCGATCGCCATTGGACGACGTACCCCCAAAAGTGCTACTACGTCGTACAATTCCAGAACTACCCCCTCCATTCGCAAGGAATGGACAATATCGCCGCTTCTTAGATCAATCACTAGTAACCCACAGCGAGGCTCAACGTTTTTTTGTTGCAATTTATCGTCTAGAGGCAAGCCGCTAAAGGTCTTATTATGCCTGGGTTGCGAAATTCCCACTATTGCAAAGTCGCCATGAAATGCACAACCGCGCAGATATCCCGGACAGAAAGCCACTGGCTCAAACACTCCCCGCTTTAAATCGACAAAGCCAAACTCTCCCGCGCCTGAGTTGAGCAGCCAGAGTTTTTCCTGATGCCATCGTGGGGAGTGGGGCATGGATAATCCGCGCAATACAATTTCATTGCTTTCTACGTCAATGACACAGCCGCCATTTGCCCGATGTTCCCGCCAGCCTTCTGCTACATCTGACTGGCTAACGACGGTGACGTATTTAGGTTTTCCTTGTTGCATTGCCAACCCATTCAGGTGACATCTATCCTCCGCCGCTAGCTTGCTGAGAAAGTTTGGCTTCCACAAGGGAACGAAACTGTGGGTTTCGCTAACTGTTGCCAAACAACTAAATAAGGTATTGACAAATACTAATTTTTGTGAATCTAAATCTTTTTCTTCTGCTTTACTCAAAGCGATGTCGTGAATATCCAAATCTCCCGTCACATAACTCAGCTGAGGCAAATAAAGAGCATCGTAGCCTTGGTGGTTTTGTCCGGGTTGGATGATGTTTTCAAATCGCCACAGTTGATACAGGGAACTCATGTAGAGGCTATTGCCATTGGCATATAATCCCATGCACCGCTCAAAGCTACGTTCAAATACAGATAATTTGCCGTTTGGTTGCAAGCCGATAAAGAATAACTTCCCCGCTTGATAGGTAGTGAAGGACAAACTCAGGTTTTGCTCATACAGCCAAGGGGTAAACTGGCGAGAAGCGTTGATTTCTAGAGATGGTTTGTTAATGTTGCTGTCATTGGGATTCACTTGGCTTTGACTCCTTGATAACTCTGGTGTTTGATTGGTGATAATTTTGCCGCAGAGTATGATGCTCCTACTCTTGGATGTAAGCTAGGCAATACACCAGCAACAGCGTTTTTGTCATCTGCTTTATTGCGATCGCACTCAACACATTTCCTAGCCAGTGGTTCCTTATTTCAGAAATCTATCAGAGTATTGTCAGAGTCCTTTTAAAACAATAGATGGTTTTGTAATATAAAAGTATATCGTGTGTAATCTCAAACTTTCAATATACGTTTAAAGATAGATAGCTTAGTACAGATTCAGCTAATTATTGCATAACCTATTTCTGGATCTTATTTAATCCTCATTCCTAAGATTTAAACCAGTGCCTAAAGCGCCAAAAGCTAGTAGACCGAATATAGAAGTAGATTCGGGAATTGATTGAGAAACTGGGTCGGCACAGAAAACACCCCTGATGGTCTTACCACTGTCATCTATAAGCTCTGTATAGAAAGGGATTTTACCTGAATTATTAATACCTTCACAGCTGTACTAAGCTAATTACAAAAGCGGCGGCACAACAATTAAAACTTTATTTTACAATAGACATCTGCGACAATGAATGTAGAGACGTTGTATTGCAACGTCTCTACAAGGGTTTGAGTAACGCATAATTAATTTATGGAGATGTCTAATATCATGTCCGCCTAATTAGTTATAATTCCCGCATCTATGCAAAAAGCGCAAAAGCCTCTTTCCTCCTGCGGTTTAAATGATAAGTCTTTAACCGGACACGATATGATATGTAGCGGCAGTTATAAAGGGTGATAAACTACCGCTACAATTGGATAAAATTAACTAGCAAAAATAGAGACTCAATCCTCAGATTTTGTTGAATATGCAACAGTTTTTCCATCCAAGGGAACTGCCTCTGTCTGCAATTGTTGATGCATGTTAGAAAGGTAAGCGATCGCTCATAACTTGACCAGCCGCAATATCTTTATCCCGTGATGAATCAAAGGTGGCTGTAATGGTACTAGTACCATCGTTACTGCTACTATAAGTAAGATATCTTAGTCCCTCAACCCCGTTGATTTGCCTTTCTAAAATATTTGTCACCCCACTTTCTACAACTTCAGCACTAGCTCCGCTATAGTTGGAAGTTACACTGATTTGGGTGGGACTAATTTCTGGAAACCTAGCGATCGGTAGTGAGGGAATACTAATTAATCCTATTAAAAGGATGATGATCGCACAGACCGATGCAAAGATTGGCCGCTTAATTAAAGAAGTCAACAAACATAGCTTAAAAAATTGGGCATTGGGTATTTGGTATTAGGCATGGGGCATTGGGCATTGGGCGCAAGGGGAAACACTTGTTGCAAGTTCTGATTTAAGTCCCCTTGTCCCCTTGTCTCCCCTGCCTCCCCTGCCTCCCCTGCTCCCTTTGCCCCCTTACTCTCTCATCTCCCATCTTCAACTAAAGCTTGCGACTACCTACTTCTTCCGGTGCAGGAGTAATGGGAGCGCCATTGGTTAGACTGAGAATACCGGAAACAACAATTTTATCTCCAGCTTTTAATCCTTCGATAACTTGATAATTATTCCCTTCAATAACTCCTAATTTCACAGGTTTTTGTTGAGCAACTAAAGACGGTGTTTCAGCTTTCTTTTCTGCTGGCACTTCAGTTTTCTTTTCTGCTGGTGCTTCAGCTTTCTCTTCTTTTGGTGCTTCAGCTACAAACACAAAAGTCTCTCCACCCAGGCGAGATACTGCTGTAACGGGAATTAAAATTCCTGGACGTTGGTTCCAAATCACTCTGGTTTGAACTGACTGGCGATTGATCAGTTGACTTCTAGAATTATTACCAAAGTTGGCTTTTACCAAAACTGTTTGCGAATCTGAACTGGCATTTGGAGAGATGAAGTTCACCTTACCCCTTGCTACGGGTTTGCCTTGGGCATTCAGCATTTGCACTGGTAATCCCAAGCGCAGCTTTTTGGCTTCTTCTAGGGGAACGGAAATATTCAGTTCTAAAGAGTCATTTCTAGTCAGTGTAGTAAGCTGGTCTGCTTTTTCCACATAATCTCCCACCTTTGCTGGAATATCACCAACAATGCCAGTGAAAGGTGCAAGGACTTTAGTGTATTGCACTTGCACTTGGGCTGCTTGGACTTGGGCTGCTGCTTGACTTACTTGCGATCGCGCTTGGGCAATTTCTTCTGGACGCGAACCATTTTCTAATTGCCTTAAGTTTTGTTTCTGTTGTTCTAGGGCGCCAGCTAGCTCATTGATACTAGAATTTCTGCTTTGGCGGAGTTGATCTAGGCGTTTCTGAGCTACGACAAGGGCAGCTTCAGCACTTTGCTGTTCTTTGACATATCCTTCTAAGGTATCTTGGGAAACAGCACCCTCTTTTCTCAATTGTGTGTATCGCTTGGCTCTTGACTGTGCTAGTTCTACATCAGATTTAGCTGACTGAATTTGAGCCTCAGCTTGAGCAATTTCTTGTGGTTGTGATCCCGATTGGGCATCTCTAAATTTAGCTTGGGCTTGGGCTAACTGCGCTCTAGCTTGGGCAACTTCTTCTTTTCGTGTACCTGCAATAAGTTCAGCAAGCTTTGCTTGGGCTTGTTGTAATCCGGCTTTTGCTTGTGATAATTGAGCTAGGACATTATCACTTTCTAAGCTAATAATAACTTGCCCTTGTTGAACACGGTTGCCTTCTTGGATGAAAATCTGGGTTATTCGTCCATCAACCTGCGGCTTGATGATTACTGCCCGTGGAGCCTCTAAGGAGCCAATAAACTCTGAGCTTTCCTGCACAGTTTCAGTTTGCACAGTTGCTAGCTTAACGGGAATTGCCATCGGTTGACCAGCAGCAGGCCCGCCCGGTGGTGCATTGCTAGCATTACTAGTTTGCCACCAGCGCCAACCAATACCAACACCTGCAACTAACAGTATGATTCCCAACAGCAAGGGCCAACGCCGCTTTTTAGGTGGCTTAGGCGATTGCTCTGACAATGGTTGCGACTCTTGATTAGAATCAGTAACAGAATCCTGTTGTGTTTCAATAGGTAGGGTAGAATCAGGGAACTCAGAATTGGACATAATATTTGGTTTCTCGTCTTGTGGATTTAGACTTGGGCAATCTACTCTTCGCTAAAAAAGCATTATTTGAATAGCTTTTTAACCTTTTTTTCTTGATTTTGGTAACAAATATATATTTGGATATCTGGGCGATCGCTTACGTTGTCTAGCACCTGGAATAAATGCTCCACAGCATATTGTGAATATTTTGTACATTACTTAGCTAAAATCATTTTCAAGGTGTAATTTATAAAACTTTTTTAGATAGTATAAACCCAGTGCCTTAGTTCAAAGATAAAACAGGGTTGATCTTGTTACAAAAGAATCAACTGAACTTGCTATCTTCCTGTAACGCACAAATAAATTCACACAAGTTTCTATGTAGCATTCACGACTGTATTCTAGTGCAGTGGGGATATGGCTAAAACGCAACATACCGTGAAGCAACATACCCTTAAAACTATCCACAGATGCTTTCAAATCTATATCTGAGGGCATCGTGCCTTTCTCTTGATTCTTTTGTAAGTACCCAACTAGCTGTTCGCGCAGCGATGTGTCATTCTTGTATAAAATTAGACGGGTGGCTTGGGGATGTCGCTTTGCTTCCTCAATAAATGTCCGAATCAGGTCTTCATGCTCCTCTATCATTTGGTTGCAAAGCTTTGCATAATTCTTGAGTTCAATGTGTAGCTCTTGAGTCCAATTGTTGTGATGGGCTACAGCTTCTGTCTGTAAAGCGTAGGCGTAGCCCGCCGAAGGCATCGCTTTCGTAATCACAGCAGCTAATAGCTGCTCTTTGGTCTGGAAATGACGAAATAAAGTTACCTCATTGACCACAGCAACACGAGCAATTTCTTGCGTTATCACTCTTGTTAAACCTGCTCTTGCAAACACTTGAGTTGCTGCTTTGATCAAGCGTGCATGAGTTTGTGCCGTCCTTGATGCTAAGTTTTCCATAAGCGTTTGCAAGTGCTTGCTTGCATTATAATCACATAGAACACGAGACTAGCATAAGTTACAGATGAGTTTATCGCTCTTAAGTAGTAGTGAATACTGATCTTAAGGAAGAAAAAAGTATGAACCAATGCCAACTCTTGGAGAAGCTTGTCTGCAACACGCTGCGCGTAGCTTGCTTCGACCTAATAGTACGCCAATGCTATTAACTCAGCTTTATTAAGTAACGTTGCAAGTTTCATCGAGTTATCCTCATCAAGAAACGACGTGCAATTTAACCAGTGTTGTCTAGATTCCTATTTTTGAGCAGTCTCAACTTCCTACACTTAGGTCACCCGATCGGTTGATTTTCAACTCACCCGAATGGGTGATTTAATTTTTCATAATTATGGTTTTGTTTTCTCAACCGCTTAAGTAGGTCGGCGCGTAAATAATTATTGTTGCAATAAGGCAGTTATTGCTGGGGGCAGGGAGCAGGGGGAGAAAGAGTTTGAGCTTTATTTACTTTTGTTTACATAGTTTGGTTCTATTGTACCGACTTACTTAATGTTTGCTAATTCAGAAGCATCTCATTTTGGAAAAAAATCTCCACTATCCAGCCATATCAACCATCTACAACTGATTTCTTGGAGTTTAATTTTGGCAAGATACCTAGAAGTGACTTTTGGTTAGTAACAATATGAGAAAGCAGCCCTTCATATCGATTAAGTGCTTGTTCCAAGGAATAGTTTTCTTCGGCAAACTGTCTTCCTGCGTTACCTAGATTCGTCCCTAGAGTAGGATTAGTATATAAATCATGCACCGCAGCAGCCATTGCATCGGGTGATTCTGGCTCAACAATTATCCCACCACCACTAAGTTTTATTGCTTTTGCGGCAGTACCAGTAGCGGGAACTGAACCCACAATCGGGCGGCCACTCGCCAACAATAGTGGTATTTTTGAAGGCATATTGAACGAAATCACATTGCGTTTTTGCACAATCAACCCTACATCAGATGCTGCTAGCATTTCGGGTAGTTTTTCTCGCGGCTGCAACGGTAGCAGCAAAACATTATCTGCTTCATTTAAAAGACAATATTTCTGCAACCTTTGCAATGCTGTTGCTTCGCCAACGATAACAAAGACAATCTCCTTTATATGACGCAAGCAAACTGCTGCTTCTATTACTGTTTCCAAACCTTGTGTTAGAGCAATATTGCCCGAATAAAGTACTACAAATTTTCCATTAAGTTGATGGCTAGATATCCAGGAGTTGTTCTGTTTTGGTACAGGGCAGATGAAATTTACATTTACCCAATTGGGAATACAAACGATTTTATTAGTAGGTACTCCCTTATTCACCAAATTCTCACGAAACCCATCGGCAATGACACTAATAGTATGTGCAGACCGATATGCAAATTTTTCTAGACCTGCAAGAGTTCGGATCATCCACTTGTTCTTCAATAGCCCGATACGTACCGCAGCATCTGGTAGAATATCTTGCACATTCAAAACTACTGGACAGTTATATAACCAACTAAATATTGTTACTGGTAAAGTACCGAAAAGAGGTGGAACTGTTAAAATAATCACGTCAGGGCGTCTGTCTTTAAAGATTTGGGGTAAGCTTGTGAAAACAAAACTCAACTCCAGCAACAGCCGATCTAGGAGATTAGGTTTAGACTTAATTCGTAAATAACTTCGTTGAATGATGACGCCATTTATTTGTTCAGTAGTGTACCACTTACCCCGATACTCATCATAAATTTCGCGCTGAGGATAGTTGGGCATTCCCGTAATCACGCGCACTTGGTGACCTCGCTTTACTAGTCCTTCTGCTAATTCAGTCATCAACGGAGCAATACCAATCGGCTCTGGATGATAGTTATAGGAATAAATCAGTATGTGCATGAGCTATTTATGAATTTTGTGAAGATACCCGGATATAATCGGATTTATTCCTTAATAGTCAGTCAGTATAGGCTGCTACTTTTATGATTTAAGTTTTTAAATTTGCTTCATTAACAGTGCGTTAAACATTGTTGATGAATTTTTTTTGCTTTTAAAAGACAATTTTTATACTGCATAATGCAATTAAAAATTCTAATATCTTTGTGTGTAAACAGCTTAGGTTTTTAGAAGTTGTTTTAAAAGTTCCAGAAAGTATAATTTCTGGTTCTGGTCTGGATAAACTATAACGAAAACATCAACTTTCAGTTATGTACTGAAATGCTTCGCTGTGTTCACCATGAGAGTAAAATACCCTTTTAAAACATCCTCTTCAAGGCATAGTTTTTAGTTTCTAGTTATTTATGAGAATATTTGTCCTGGTTGTTTCTTAATTAATGCGTAAATTTACACTTGGGGGATTCTACCATCATATTCAAGCTCGTGCATATAACCCACATTCCGCCCTTTAAACTGGCACATAGCCTTGATGAGAATTAATAGTTTTAATGATAGCCCTACCAGTTCAGTGAACTAGTAGGGCTAGAATAGAGATTCAGTAAATTGAGCAAGCTCTGACTAGAAAGCCCTAATTTCTAGCAAGAGGCTTGCTTTTTCTTTAAAGATGAACCTACACCCAAGGCAGCAAATGCTAGCAAACCTAACATAGAAGCAGGTTCAGGAACTTTGGATACCTGAATAGAGCCAGAATTTTGATCTAGTGTGATTGACGTTCCCTGTTGATCGACATCCTGACGGAAGACCAAAGAGTCGCCAATAGTTCCCTGAAGGAAATATTCTCCAATTACACCCGTCCCTCCTGCTACATCAAACGGGCCGAACAGTGTTTGAGTGGAAGTATCAAAGTTGAAAGCGAAGAAATCAGATTGTGACACCCCACCACTAACGGTGCTATAAGTTCCTAGAGGATTATTAGATGGGTCTAAGAAGGAGACATTCAAGGATTGTAAAAAGTTGGTTGCTCCACTACCACTTTCTGAAATAATTGTAGGCGCTGTAGTTTCGTCGTAGCTAAATGAACCTATTGCTGAATAACCAGCATCACCTTGCCAATTAAAGTTTAACTCAATAGCTTGGGCTGGGTTGTTAGCAGCAATCGCAACACTAAAAGCAGCACTGGTGGCTGCGATCGCAGTGATTTTGGTGAAAATGTTTTTCATGGTCATAACTCCAAAATTTGTTGAAATAATGCAAATATCAATGCATTAAACACAATTAAGCTTACGATATAAATATTTATCCGTAAATACCGCATAAAAGTAAGGTAACAAATGTAATAAATTCATGAAGCTCAACACTTTTTTATGAAGTTTTGGATAAAATACCAAATCTATCTAACAAACCTAAGCTCGACTTTATCAAGCAAGATATATCTGGCAAGGCTGACTAAAAATCACGAGCGATCGCTTGAGAATAACTGATAAAGTTGAGCTACGCAAAGTTGAAAACAGTGTTATATGCCTGCGTTTCTATTAGAAGTTGGTACAGAAGAACTACCTGCAAGTTTTCTCAGTGATGCTTTAGTGCAATGGCAGGAACGTATTCCCCAAAGCCTGGAAGCGAACAGCCTTAAGGGCGAAAGTGTCCAGGTGTACGGTACTCCCCGGCGTTTGGCGGTAGTGATTAAAGGTCTACCACCCCAGCAAGTAGACCGAGAAGAAGAAATTAAAGGGCCCCCCGCCCAAGCCGCCTTTAAAGATGGTCAGCCTACTGCTGCTGCTATCGGCTTTGCCAAAAAGCAAGGTGTGGAAATAGATGCGCTGTTCCTTCGTCCCACTGACAAAGGAGAATTTGTTTTTGTACAAAAAAAAATCCCCGGTCGTCCTGTGGCGGAAATTTTGACAGAACTTATTCCCCAATGGATTTGGGGTTTAGAAGGTAAGCGGTTGATGCGTTGGGGAAATGGAGATGCCAGGTTTTCCCGACCAATTCGCTGGTTGGTAGCTTTGTTAGATCAAACAGTGCTACCTCTAGAATTAGTGAATGGTTCTAAAACGATTCAGAGCGATCGCACTTCTCAAGGTCATCGGGTCTTACATCCTGATCCTGTGACAATTGCTCAAGCTACTGATTATGTTACCACTCTCAAGTCTGCTTATGTTACCGTTGACCCAGAAGAACGGGCAAATATTATCAAAGAGCAAGTAAAGACAGTAGCAGGGAATTTAGGCGGGTATACAGTAATTTACCCCGATTTATTAGAGGAAGTAACCAACCTTGTAGAATATCCTTCCGCAGTTGTCGGTAAATTTGAACCAGAATTTTTGGAATTACCAACTGAGGTAATTACTGAAGTCATGGTTACTCATCAGCGTTATTTCCCTGTATTCAAACCTGATAGTTTTGAGCAAGAGTTATTGCCCAATTTCATCACTATTTCTAACGCTGATCCCCAGAAATCAGATATTGTTGGTGTTGGGAATGAAAGAGTAATTCGTGCTAGATTAGCTGATGGTAGATTTTTCTACGAAGCTGATTTAACTAAGCCAATAGATAGCTTTTTACCGCAACTGGAAAAAGTCACTTTCCAAGAAGAATTGGGTTCGGTGCGTACCAAGGTAGATAGGATAGTTAAAATCGCCGAGCTAATAGCCACCCAATTAGAATTAGCCCAAAATCAAAGCCAAAGAATCCAACGTGCTGCTTTATTATGTAAAGCAGATTTGGTTACTCAAATGGTGTATGAATTCCCTGAATTGCAAGGCATTATGGGCGAAAAATATGCCTTAGCCAGTGGTGAAGACGCCGAAGTAGCAAAGGCAATTTATCAACATTATTTGCCCACAGGAGCCAGTGATAATTTCCCCGAAACGCTCACGGGTCAAATTGTCGCTTTGGCAGATAGATTAGATACTTTAGTAAGTATCTTTGGTTTAGGTTTAATTCCCTCTGGTTCCTCTGATCCCTTCGCCTTGCGTCGTGCGGCTAATGCTGTAGTTAAAATTACTTGGTTTTATAATTTGCCGATAAATCTAGATGATTTATTAGCGCAAATATCCACAGATTTTGCAGCGAAATATCACAAAGATCAAGCATCATTAACCGCAGCATTGCAAGAGTTTTTCTTACAACGCATCCGCACTTTACTACAAGAAGAAAAGCAGATTGATTACGATCTAGTAAATGCCGTTTTGGGAGAAAACGATCCAGAATATACAGAACGGGCGTTAAAAGATTTATTGGATGTACGCGATCGCGCCTTATACTTACAACAAATCCGCAACGACAGTAGCTTAGATAACATCTACGAAACCGTTAACCGTTCCACACGATTAGCCGCTCAAGGTGATTTGGATACAAAAGAGCTAGAACCGACAACCGTAGTCCGTCAAGAATTATTCCAAAAGCCCTCTGAACTCGCTTTGTATAATGCCTTAATCGAATCAGTACCGCTTTCCTCAGCAGCACAGCAGACACGAAATTATCAACTGTTATTAGCAGCACTAGGAAAAATTGCTCCGACAGTTAATAACTTTTTTGATGGCCCAGATAGCGTATTAGTTATGGACTCAGATCCAGAAGTTAAACGTAATCGATTGCACTTACTTGGATTAGTTCGCAATCATGCCCGTGTTTTAGCTGACTTTGGGGCGATCGTCAAAAATCTGTAGCGTAAGTCAACAAAAAGTTGTGTAATTTTTGCCAATAGACGCTAGTATAGGGAGTGCTTAACCAGGGACACTCTGCTGCAATCTATGTCCAGAGCTACTGTAATTGGATTGGGAAAGTCCGGTATTGCTGCGGCGAGATTGTTGAAACGGGAAGGTTGGGAGGTAGAGCTAACTGATAGCAACACCTCCGAAACCCTCCTACTACAACAACAAGAACTCGCTGCCGAGCAAATAACCGTAAAACTAGGCCAATCCCTAGAATTGAATGGTGCTAATTTACCCCAATTAATAGTTGTTAGTCCTGGCGTACCTTGGGATATTCCGGTATTAATCAAGGCACGCCAATTAGGTATTGAAACCATTGGGGAAATGGAACTTGCTTGGCGAAATTTGCGCTCGCTACCTTGGGTAGGAATTACAGGCACTAATGGTAAAACTACTACCACAGCTTTAATTGCTGCCATTTTCCAAGCAGCAGGCTTAAATGCACCCGCCTGCGGTAATATTGGCTACGCCGCTTGTGATGTAGCCCTATCTTGGACGGGGAAAGGGGCAGGGAGCAGGGAGCAGGGAGCAGGGGGAGCATTTGATAATTCCTGTACAGACGCGATTAATCGCGTCTCTACTCCTAACCCTTCACTCGATTGGGTGATTGCGGAAATTAGCAGCTATCAAGTAGAGTCTTCGAGTTCTCTTGCGCCGCGTATCGGTGTTTGGACGACTTTCACACCGGATCATCTCAGTCGACATAAGACTTTAGAAAACTATTACAACATCAAAGCCAAGCTGTTGCGTCAGTCCGAATTGCAAGTGTTCAATGGTGACGATGCCTACTTGAGGCAGCAAGGTTTAAGTGCTTGGCCTGATGCTTATTGGACAAGTGTTAAAGGAAAAGATTTCCTGATTAGCGAAAAAGGCTTTTACATCGAGGATGACTGGGTTGTGGAAAAATTGACTGCAACCTCTGCACCAGAACCGATTGTGAAAGTATCTACTTTGCGGATGGTGGGAGAACATAACCAACAAAATCTCTTGATGGCAGTAGCAACGGCACGATTAGCGGGAATTAATCGTGATGTGATCGCACTTGCAATTCGGGAATTTCCTGGCGTTGCTCATCGTTTGGAGCATATCTGCACTTGGGAAGGTATTGATTTCATTAACGACAGCAAAGCTACTAACTATGATGCTGCCGAAGTTGGTTTAGCATCCGTGAAAAGTCCAGCGATTTTAATTGCTGGTGGAGAAGCTAAAGCAGGTGATGATACTGGCTGGCTAGCACAGATTCAAACCAAAGCTGCTGCTGTGTTATTGATTGGCTCTGCTGCACCCAAATTTGCCCAACGTCTCCAAGAGGTGGGGTATTATTCTTACCATATTGTAGAAACAATGGAAAGGGCAGTTCCTAAAGCGGCGGAATTAGCTAGGGAGTATGAAGCGCCTGTGGTGTTGCTATCTCCGGCTTGCGCGAGTTTCGATCAGTACCCGAATTTTGAGGTGCGGGGCGATCGTTTCCGTCAGTTGTGCCTTGCTTGGGCGGAAGTAGAGAAGGTTCAATACAATTCGATTCTTTCATCTCCTCTAGCTAATTAATTCAGGCGTTGCTGATTACAATGTATGAATCTGGGTGTAGAGACGTTGCAACATAACGTTTTTACAAAAGTTTTGAAATCACGCAAAATCATTTTCATACCTCAATTTAGAAACGCCACTAATTCACTGTGTAGCTACAAATCACACAGTGAATTTATTATGTAAAATTATTAACAATTTTGGTATTTTATAGCAAATAACTGTACTATACACAGATGATAATAATACTGTGCAGCCAGGAGAGATTTATGAAATTCAAAATGGTCACAGCTTGGCGATATGCAAAGAAAAATTTTGTTTTCCCAAGAAATATTATATTTTTTGGGTTGGTACTTTTGCTAATTTTAGGTTTTAGCACAGCTGTAAACTTGATCCCATTGGGTCAACCTGCTATAGCTCAAGTGAGTCCACTCTCAACCACTATTTCACGTTTTACCGTAACTGCTGAATTTGGTAGAGATAGAGCAGGTAGCGATTACTCTCGATTTCCTATTGAACCATTCGCTTCAGTTTGTCAGCAGTCTTGTGTTAATGATAGTAGGTGTAGTGCTTATACCTATGTTCGGCCAGGAGTGCAAGGTGCTAGTGCTGTTTGTTATTTAAAAACTATAGCACCAGCATCAACACCAAATAGCTGCTGTGTATCCGGTGTAAAATTGTAAGTTAAAAGTGCGGTGCGATCGCATCATCATATAGACTTCAATATTCTAGAAGGATTGTTTAGAACTAATTTCGTGGTTTCCTATAATTATGTTTTGATGTAGTTTACAACTTCAACCTCATGAGCGATGCTTGTAGGTTTAGGAATAGGTAAACCATCTTCTAACATTCCTTCTAGATGAAATTCAATAGCTTCTGCAATCATCTGTTTGACTTCTTCTAAGGTTGCACCTGTAGTTACACAACCTGGTAAATCAGGGACATAAGCAGAGTAATTACTATCCGCCTTTTCAATCACCACTACGTAATGCATTGCCGTTCTCCTTATAACTGTGCTTGCCTCCAAATACTACTAAGAGTACCAGGGGCTAAGTCGTCAGACAATTTACCTGGAACTGTAACTAAACAAAGTAGGTCGAAGTTTCAGCTATATTTATAAGTTGAAATATATTTTTCATGGGTAGATTTTTTAAATTGTTTCTCTCCAGTTAATTATCATGATTATCTTTCAAATAAATCATAATTAGACATAAGTTCTCTAGGTGAAGAAGAGTACTTTATCTTTTTTTGTTTTCAAAATGGGAATTGCTGAGGGTTGTATGCTGGTTTATAGTAGATCAATGCATAGACTAACACCCAACCATTTGTAAGGGTAAAAGCGACATCTAATGGATGGTTCGATAGTTGAAGATTTTGATTGATTATCTGAGCAAGCTGTGGTGGAATATTACTCGAAGAAAAATTACTGCCAGCATTATAGATAATTCCCCATCCTCCATTTGGAGCGAAGGTAACACTCTGGATAGAATATTTTTTAAATATGGTTTTAATTTCGTTAATAACCACAAGTGGTAAATTGTAACTCCAATAAGCATTATAACCATTGTTCGCAATAATTACCCACGCTCCATTAGGTGTAAACGCAACATTGTTGATATTCAAATTTTGTTGATTTATTTTCACAAGTTCATCTTTAACATCTTGCGGAAGATTAGGACTCCAATAAACACCATTGTTGTTATAGATAATCACCCACTCTCCCTTCGGAGTAAATGCGATAGTATTGATAATTGAACCTTGTTTGTTTAGAGTGGAAAGTGCGTTAAGAGCCTTTTGTGGAATATTACTTGTATAATAATTATTCTTGCCATAGAGAATTGCATACCCTCCATTAGGAGTGAACGCAATAATTTTAGGATATATGCTTTGATTATTTAGAGTCTTAATTTCGTTACCTGCATTGATAGGAATATTTGTGTAAGCATAACCAGCCAAAGCCCGTGAAGAAGTTAAGAGAATAGGAGTAATCATTCCTATTGCTATTGATACACCTACAAAAAAGCTACTACTAGTTTTTTTAATCTGCTGTACTAAAAAATGAGTAGACATATTACTCCTCAAGTAGAACGGAAAATAATAGTGTTTTGCATATTTTGATATTATTATGATGCAGCCTGTACCTATGAGATACAAATTTTTTATCTTACCCCTACTTATTGAGCCGATACAAGCTATGGATAGGTAGTGTAAGCAACGAAATGACCTACACACAACCTAGCGGTTCACAGGATTTAAAGTGTTACCAACTACTGGCTTTTATATGCCCTCGCTGAATGGTTGCAGTTTTTGGAGCTATGCCGAAACTAGATCCCTGGCGAGATAAAACTTGGGGCTTCGCCGACATACACTCCAAAACCCTCTGAAAAATTAGAATCAGCTTTGTAGTTGATATGTAGTATAGTGATAGTAAAAAGTCATTACTGAATCATTTTTAAAGCAATCACTCAATATAGTCAAAATCACTTCATGAATCGAGTGGCTCAAAATGAAATGCTAAAGTTAATAATCAAGCTTTTCTAGAGCTACATTCTCTCTCCCAGATAAAATTTATATATGAACGCTACACAAGAAAAACTAAAAGTTCAGCTAAGAACCGCAATAGTTGCGGCTTTTGGCGCTGATTTTGCTGGAGTAGATCCAATTTTGGTTTCTGCTAGCAATCCTAAATTTGGTGATTATCAGGCGAATGTGGCTTTATCCCTGAGTAAAAAGTTAGGAAAGCAACCAAGAGCGATCGCAGGTGCGATCGTTGAGAAACTAGATGTATCCGAAATCTGCGAACCGCCAGAAATTGCTGGGCCGGGATTTATCAATCTGAAACTGAAAACGGCCTATCTGGAAGCACAACTGAACGAGATTCAAGCCGATCCCAGGTTAGGAGTTCCAGCCGCGAAAACACTCAAGCGGGAAATTGTCGATTTTTCCAGTCCGAATATTGCTAAAGAAATGCACGTTGGACACTTGCGTTCTACGATTATTGGTGATTCCATCGCTCGGATTTTAGAATTTCAAGGACATGATGTTTTACGGTTAAATCATATAGGTGATTGGGGTACGCAGTTTGGGATGTTAATTGCTTATCTGCGGGAAGTTTACCCAGACGCACTTACCACCGCTAATGCTTTAGATATTGGTGATTTAGTCTCTTTTTACCGCAAAGCCAAATTGCGCTTTGATGCCGATGAAGCTTTTCAAGAAACAGCACGTCAAGAAGTCGTCAGATTACAAGCAGGTGCAGAGGATACACTTCATGCTTGGAAACTGCTGTGTGAACAATCACGGCATGAGTTTCAAATAATTTATGAGTTGCTAGATATCAAGTTAACTGAACGGGGCGAATCTTTCTATAATCCCTTACTACCACAAGTTGTGGAAGATTTAGAAAAATCTGGCTTACTGGTAGAAAATCAAGGGGCAAAATGCGTTTTCTTAGAAGGGTTTACAAATAGAGAAGGTGAACCTTTACCTTTAATTGTGCAGAAATCAGATGGCGGCTATAACTACGCCACAACAGATTTAGCATCTCTCCGCTACCGGATTCAGCAGGATCAGGCAAAGCGGATAATTTATGTAACAGATGCTGGACAAGGAAATCACTTTGCTCAAGTTTTCCAAGTTGCACGCAAAGCTGGATGGATTCCTGATGATGTGGAATTAGTGCATGTTCCCTTTGGGTTGGTGTTAGGAGAAGATGGGAAGAAATTCAAAACTCGTTCTGGTGATACTGTGCGGTTACGGGATTTATTAGATGAAGCGATCGCTCGTGCCCATGCTGATCTAAAAACTAGATTACAAGAAGAAGAACGCCAAGAAACTAAAGAATTTATTAATGAAGTTGCTAGGGTAGTTGGGATCAGTGCAGTTAAGTATGCAGACTTGAGCCAAAACCGCACTAGTAACTACATTTTCAGCTACGACAAAATGCTGGATTTCAAAGGTAATACTGCGCCATATATGCTATATGCTTATGCGCGGATTCAGGGGATTAGCCGCAAGGGTGATATTAACTTTAAGGAGTTGGGAAACAATGCTGTTTTGTTACAGCATGAGACAGAATTAGCACTAGCAAAATATTTACTTCAATTGGATGAAGTTATTAGTAGTGTAGAGCAAGATTTGCTGCCCAATCGTTTATGTGAGTATTTGTATGAACTGAGTAAAAAGTTTAATCAGTTTTATGACCGTAATCAGGGAGTTCAGGTTTTGGAGGCGGAGGAACCGCAACGGACATCACGTTTGGTTTTATGTGATTTGACTGCTAGAACTTTGAAGTTGGGATTGGAGTTGTTGGGAATTCAGGTATTGGAGAGGATGTAATTTTTTTTAACGCAAAGGAACGCTAAGGTAGCGCAAAGGTACGCAGAGTAAGAGTTAAACTGATTTTTTCTTTGTGTACTTTGCGGTTTTTTAATTAGAATTGCTGGACTTGGAGGCGATCGCAAATGGTACAGACACCATCAAAAAGCATAACTTTGGCAGAGTTTCTGAAGCTACCAGAAACAAAGCCTGCTAGTGAATACATCAATGGCCAAATTATTCAAAAACCAATGGCACAGGGAAAGCATAGTACAATTCAAGGTGAAATGGTTAGCACTATTAACTTAACGGTAAAGCCCAAGCGCGTTGCACGAGCGTATCCAGAACTGCGGTGTACTTTTGGTGGAAGGTCAATAGTACCAGATGTTTCCGTGTTTACTTGGCAAAGAATTCCTCGTGACGAAAATGGTCAAGTTGCCAATGTATTCAAAGCATCTCCTGATTGGACTATCGAGATTCTATCACCTGATCAAAGACAAACGAAAGTTACAAAAAATATTCTGCATTGCCTGAATTATGAAACACAAATGGGTTGGCTGATTGACCCAGAAGAACAAACGGTATTTGTGTACATCCGCAATCAACAGCCACTTATGTTGGATGAATTAGAAGCTTTACTCCCTGTCCCAGATTTTGCAAATGAGTTGAGGCTGACGGTGGGAGATTTATTTGGCTGGCTGTTGGAGTAAACCAAATCCTAACGAATTGAACAAGGAAATACACCAAGTGCAACAGGTTTTATGGGTAGGAATCGGTTGTAAACGTGGAACCTCATGGCAGTTGATTGATCAAGCAATTGAGCAAGTGTTTCGAGAAAATCAACTTTTTCAAAGTGCGATCGCAGGTTTTGCTACCATTGACACTAAAGCTTCGGAAGTTGGTTTAATAGAACTTTGCAACCTACGCAATTTGTCCCTAAAAACCTTTTCTGCCCAAATCCTTCGCTGTGTTTGTGTCCCCAACCCTGCGACAATTACAGACCACAAAGTAGGTACACCTAGCGTAGCAGAAGCAGCTGCTATTCTTGCAGCTACTCAAACTCCATTGTTGACTGCTTCCCCTTTTAACAGCACAGAAGGATTGGGAGTAAGGTTCTTAGTTCCTAAACAGATTTTCTCGCTACAAGGGCAACCAGGAGCGGTAACGCTAGCTGTTGCCCAAGCCTCAAATATGAATATTACAATTTACTAATTTTTCTAGTCAACAACTCTCAAAAAATAGTTAATTACGCTAGAAACAATAGCCAGCACAATGGAACCTAATAAAGCAGGTAAAAAGCCCTGAATCTCAAAACCAGAACCAGGAGTCAAGGCACTTGCTAACCAAAGGGTTAAAGCATTGATTACCAATGTAAATAAACCAAAGGTGAGTAAGGTAATCGGAAACGTCAAAATCTGTAAAATTGGTCTAACAAATGCATTAACTAGACCAATAACAAGGGCAGCTATCAAGGCAGTCACAAAATTCTTGATAAAGAATCCCGGAACGATATTAGCAGTCAGAAATAACGCCACCGCAGTACCGAGCCAAGTTAATAAAAAGTGTTGCATAAGTTTTTTAGAAGAATTAGCAGTAAGTTTAATTAATTTCACTATTTACAGTTGTGATCTGTAACACTATCAGGTGTCGTTGTGCTTGACTCTTAAAGTTGCCATCATTTTTTGTCAGCCCAAAAGCAATGTAATTTTTCAGTGCTGGCATAGACAGATAGTTTTAATCGGTGTATCTTTATCCTATTGCAGGATGTACCATGAATTAAATTCATCAAAAACTAATAGAGCAGCAAAAATTTTATAGAGGTTTCTCTCGGTCGAGAAACCTCTGTACCTAAAAGAGGGTATTTACCACTAGCAAGTTCCAAAGTCATTCATTTAGGGAACTGCCAAAATTGCACTATAGGGGATGGCAACTTTAATATCAGCCTAATGCTGTTGGGACTAACGCCGCAAAAGAACCTCCCAGGTAGAGCCACCAACTACACCGTCAGCTTCTAAACCATAGCGCTTTTGTGCAGCTTTCACAGCTGCTTCGGTTGTCTCGCCAAAGTCTCCATCGGCATCACCTTTTAAGAAACCAAGCTTTTTCAGTTGTTGTTGCAACTTAACAACTTCAGAACCACGTAATCCTATACGCAAAATTGGCATTCCTTCAGAGGTGTATTGAATACCAGGGGTTCGCTTAGTAGTTGTGTTTGGCTGAGTTCGAGTAGTTTGTCCAGTGCGTGTAGTTGACTTTCGAGTAGTTGATGTATTACGATTCGGCGTTTTTTGTGTGCTTGAAGTTGTAGCTTTTTTTGGGGTAGCAGGTCTTGGCTCAGGGCTAGTTGCAACTCTTGTTACAGCTTTTTTCGGGGTAGTAGGTCTTGGTTCAGGGTTAGTCGTTGGAACTTGTGTTACAGCTTGTCTTGGAGGGTTGGGATTTGCAACGTTAGTAAGGTTGCTAGCCTGGGTTGGAACAGGAAAATTGTTAGCTGAGTTAAATCTTGGCTGAGATGAAGGGATGGTTGATGCTGCTACTGGTTGATTAGGGAAAAGTCGTTGCCAAGTGCTGGCATCCACAATGCCGTCTGGATTCAAACCAGCAGCTTGTTTAAACCGGGAAACAGCATTGGCTGTATTCTGACTATATGTACCATCTACGGCACCAGAATAAAAACCCAAAAGTTTCAGAGCTGCTTGAAGCTCAGATACACGTTCGCCTTGGCTACCAAGTTTGAGGATAGGGCGGTTGATGCTATCTTGAGGATTTACTTGGGCAATTTTTTGTGGCGCTGCTATTGATACTACAGCCGTTGAGGCAATAATTAGAGGCGTAGTGGAGAACAAGAGTATTTCAATGGCTAATAAAGATTTAGACCTCTGTGGCCACCGACCCTTTGGCCGTTTTTCCATTCTACAGCGATTTACAGTTGGGTCTAGTAATTTTAAGTAACTCAAAATACTTGCTGTCAGGCTGCTTTGCATGGAATTTACTCCCAGAATATTCTCATGCTAATAGTACAGCCGCTTGGTTTAAAAAACAGCTGCTGCATTTTACGATTCTACATTTTCAGTTATGCGATCGCTCGATTAATTGCTTCTTCTTGACCAACTAAAGACAAGTAAGGCTCTTTTAAATACTTACGAGCTGAAGCGATGGCATCCTTAGCACTCACAGCCGCAATCAATTCTTGGAACTTTGTATCAAAATCAATTCCTAATCCCAAAATTTCATACCAACCGTATATCTGAGCAATTTGTCCGTTCGTTTGTTTACCTAAGGCGTACTGCCCTAGTATCTTGTTTTTAGCAGCTTTGAGTGCGCTTTCGGTTATTTCGGTGGTAGACAATAAATCTACTTCTGTACGCAGTCCTTCTAAAGCAATGCTGGTATTTTCTGGTGCTGTACCCATGTAAACCACAAACGAGGCTGGAAATAGCCTTGTGGAGTAAAAGGCGGATACTTCGTAAGCTAAACCGCGCTTTTCCCGCAATTCGACAAACAAGCGGCTAGAAAGCCCATTTCCCAAGTAGGTACACAGCAACTTCAGTGCGGCGTAGTCAACAGAACTCACCGATGTTCCTAAATACCCAAGCATCACAATTGATTGTTGTGTTTGTACTGGCTTCAGCCTTACCTGTGGTTCCACCTTAATCTCAGGTAAGTTAAGTATTGGTAGTGCTTGGGCTGGTGCTTGCCAATCAGCAAAAACTTCTTCTACCAACGCAGCTGCATCTGTGGCTGTGACTCTACCAGCAATACTAATTACTACATTATCTGGACGAAAATAAGTTTGGTGATAATCCACTAAATCCGCACGAGTTAAGCGGCTCATAGTGGTTTCATCTCCCAGCACCGACATGGAGTATGGATGATTTTGATATATTACCTGCCGCATTTGTTCAAAGGCGACATTGAACGGTTGCTCTTTTTGGGAACGAATATCTTGGAGTGCTAAACGCCGTTCTAGTTCCACTTGAGTTTCGGGGAAAGTAGGCGATCGCAAAATTCGCCCTGCTAATGTTAAAATTTCTCCAAAATCGGATGTTACAGTTTTGAAAGATAGCAAAAAATAATCAGTGCCGGCATCTGCACTCAAACTCGCTCCTACAGACTCGACTTTTTCTGCAATTTCCAAACTAGAAAGACCATCGCATCCCTTGGTCATCACTGCTGAGAGCAAATGTGCTAACCCTGCTTGCTCCCGGTTTTCGTTAGAACTACCGGCACGTACAAAGATTCGCGCTGCAATAATATCCGCAGCAGGATTTTCTGCCACCAGCACGACAATACCATTATTCAATACAGTACGATGGATAGGCGATTTTTGCAGCAAGGTTGTCATTTATTATTTGTCCTTTGTTATTTGTCATTTGTCCTTTGTCAAAAACTAATGCCCCGCCCAATGACGCCAGATGCTCCACTTGGGGGAACCCCAAGACCGCACTGGCTCCCCAATGCCCGATAACTAACACGGTTTAAGTACAGTAACCGCGTAATTCTCCAGCGAGAGATATTGTTTAGCTAATTTTTGTAGTTCTTTGGCATCAAAAGACTGAATCTGCTGGGGATATGTCACAGCTAATTCAGCTTGGGCGATGGTATTGTAATATCCATAAAGCCCTGTAAGCTGATTTGGCGTTTCAGTAGAAAATGCATACTCATTACATAGCAGTCTGCGTGTACGAGCAAGTTCCTGTTCGCTAATTCCTGTAGTCTGCAAATCATCCAAATGAGCGCAAATTAAGGACTCAACTTCCTGCAAATTTTCTGGTTCCAACCAGGCAGTAATTGTAAATAAACTCGATTCCCGTTGTAGAGAAAAATTACTGTAAATCCCCTGTACCAATTGCAAATCTTCTCGTAAATCACGCACTAAACGCGAAGTCCGCCCTTCTGCTAATAACACTGACAACAAATCTAAACCAAAGCCAGCGCGGATTTCTTCTACTCCAGGAACCAGCCACGCCATCAATAATCGCGCTTGTTCTATGCGTGGTAAATAGAGTTCTTGACGGTGAATACCCGTTATTACTGGCTTTGTCACTTTCTCAAACTGCGGACAATTAGAGCGTTCAGCAAAATCAGCAAATGAATGATTTACCATTTCCCAAGCTGGTTGCTGGGCTATACCCCCTGCAATTACCACCGTCATGTTTTCCGGCTGATAGTGAGTGCGGTGAAAACAACGCATTGCTTCTGGCGATTGCTGCATCAGTTCTTGCTCAGTACCCAACACCGAACGTCCATAAGGGTGATGCGGATAAATGCTTTGAATCAGTGCTTGAAAGCCTATCCAATCGGAATCGTCTTGACAAGAGCGAATTTCTTCTAGCACTACGTCTCGTTCGCGGCTAAATTCATCTTCTGGAATTGCCGCATTGAGCAAGAGTTCTCCCAAATAGGGCAGAGTATCTTTTAAGTAAGGGGCAGCTGTGGTGAGTGAATAATGAGCATAATCATAGCTTGTCGCCGCATTACTCACGCCTCCCCGGTTTTCAACTTTGGAATCGAACATTCCAGGGGGTAGCGTCGCTGTACCTTTAAAAATCATGTGTTCTAAAAAGTGCGCCATGCCAAACCACGGTTCTGGCTCTAAGCTGGCTCCAGCACGCACCCAAACATCCGCCACAACTACAGGAGTTGTGGGAATTTCTTGATGAATAAAAGTTAAACCACTCTCTAGTCGGAAGACCGAGGCTGGAAATACGGTATTAGTTAGTTGTTTTAACAATTTTTTGTAGTTTTAACCACAATTTAAGGCAATTGTGTCATTTTAACT
The DNA here is from genome assembly GCF_034531155.1 of Nostoc sp. ChiVER01. Lineage (NCBI taxonomy): Bacteria > Bacillati > Cyanobacteriota > Cyanophyceae > Nostocales > Nostocaceae > Nostoc > Nostoc sp. ChiVER01. Next base: position 131,082 of record NZ_JAVRBS010000017.1, read on the forward strand.
CTGAATGATACCTCATTTAGAATCAAGGTATACAGATTTAGTAGAATTATGCTATTGCTGTTCTCCACATTACCGAAAAATTAGAAGCGTTATGCATTGCGAGGAAAATCGTAAATTACTTAAAAGACTGGAATCTCAATAACAAATTCTGTTCCTTCACCAAGCACAGAATTGCAACTCAACCGTCCATCATGGGTTTCTTCGACAATTTGACGAGCGATCGCTAGTCCTAATCCTGTTCCTTTTCCAACCTCTTTTGTTGTAAATAGGTGGTCGAAGATCCTAACTCTTACCTCCTCTAGCATCCCCTGACCGTTATCTTTGATGCGAATTGTCACCATACTTTGGTCACTGGATACTTCGGTGTGAATTAATATTTGCTGACGTTCAGCTTTCACTTGGGCAAAAGAAAGCCCCTCGCAGCAAGTATCTAAGACATCAATTGCGTTAGCCAGGATGTTCATAAATACTTGATTTAGCTGTCCTAAAAAGCACTTAACTGATGGCAATTTTCCGTATTCCGTGATGACTTCAATTGCTGGACGTTTTTCGTTAGCTTTGAGGCGATACTTCAAAATCAACAGCGTACTCTCAATCCCTTCATGGAGGTTACAAGCAACTTTTTCAGCTGTATCGGCTCTAGAGAAGGTGCGGAGGCTGGTACTAATGTCTTCAATCCGATCGCTTGCTACCTTCATCGAATTTACTAGCTTTGGTAAGTCTTCAGTCAGAAATTCTAGTTCAATTTTTTCGCTATGCTCAATGACTCCGATCGCCGGATTGAGATAATGTTCTTGGTAGCATTGGATATGTGCGAGTAAGTCTTGAATATACTCTTCGGCATTGTTAAGGCTGCCTTTGAGAAATCCAATCGGATTATTAATTTCATGTGCCACCCCAGCAACCAAATTACCCAAGGTTGCCATTTTTTCATTTTGCACCATTTGTAATTGGGTATGCTCAAGTTTTTGTAGCGATCGCTCTAACTCTTGGGTATAATTTTGAGATTCTTGATAAAGATGGGCATTTTCTAGAGAAATGGCAGCTTGAGCGCATAGCAGTTGGATAACTTCTAGGCGATCGCTCGTAAATGCGCCAATGGTCAACTTATTTTCCAGATATAGTAACCCGATTAATTGGCCATGACGCAAAATCGGCGTACACAACACACTTTTGGGCTGTTGCTGCATCAAATATTGGTCAGTAATAAAATCGTTTTTTGCTGTTGCATCATCCAGCACCACAGTTTTTAAGCTGTGTTTGACATAGTTTATCAATGCGATCGGAATATTTTGGCTGCTTGACAATGGTACAGATACTAGAGTCACCCCTTCATGGATGGTGCCTACAGCTTTAACCACTAAGTTGCTCTGTTCGAGTACAAGTAGGGCAGCTTTTTTCGCTCCAGCATTTTCCATCACCACTTGCAAGAGGGTAGTGAGCAATTGCTCTAATTGAATTTCACTAGAAAGAGCTTGCGAGACTTTAAAGATGGTGGCAAAATCGAGGGCTTGAGAAATACTGTTGCTAGAAAGATTTGTGTGGATGGTTTGATGTGGAAATGATGATCCATCGACGGTTGAACTCAGTTGAAAGTGATTAAGTTGCGCTAGTAAGATGGGAGCAAGGAGTTGAGGATAGCGTTTTTCTAAATCTTCAGTTTTGGCTTTAGCGCCCCAACGAGCGTAGCAGTAATAAGCTTCTTGCATATAAGCTTGGGCGATTTTTTCTTTGCCCCAGTCGAGGTAGAACTTGGCAGCTAGCTCATTGCTCAAGGCTTCTTCTTGGATGTATTGGTTTTCTTTCGCTAGAGTGATGGCGCGATCGTACAATTCTATTGCTGCTATTTTTTCGCCTAAAACTCGATGGCGTTCTGCTTCCACCAAATCAAATTTGTGCTGGAAATTCATTGGTGCGAATTTGGCTTGAAACTGCAATTTTTCTTGGTTTTCGCCAACCTTTAAAAGTAATTGCTCCTGTTGAGATGGTTCAGCCGTTGGATAGACAGCCAGACGAGATAAAGAATCGTAATAGTAGAAAACAGGCACAGATAGCATTCCAGCGCGACCGTTGAGGTATTGCTCTCCTTGATTTGCATTCTCAACTGCCGCCGGAAAATTCTCAAACAGATAACTGAGTGTTAATTTACTTAGGAAAAATATATGGAGTGTAAATTCATCGTTTTCTTTAAGGAGTGTAGATAATAGCTGTTTCCCTTGACAATATTCACCAATGATGAACTCTGGAGTATTGCTATATTCGGTTAGATTTTTAATGCTTTGACAGATTATGATCGACCAATTTAATAAGCGCTGATTTTTGGCAAAATTAGACTCGTAGGCTTTAATATCTGCTAACAAGATTTCCAAAATTTCTGTCCCACTTAAATAGACATAGAAGAACTTGAAAATCATGGATGTAATCACATGAAAAAAATCGCCTGTCTCTAATCCAATATTATGGGATTCCTGTAATAAACTTATAGAGGTGCGAATATGTTGTTTATTATATTGATTTAATGCAGCTACCTTAAATATAGTCATGCTTTGAACAGATTTTGCTTGAAATCTATCTAAAAGCATTAAAGCTAGCTTACCAAATTCGTAGCCTGACTCTAGTTGGTTACAAGCATTAAGTACAATTCCAAAATCTGCATAACCTGGTGCAGAAAGTGTTGCATTGCCGTATTTAAGAGATAAATTTACTTCTTCGCAGGCCAAAATTGGAAACAGATACGAGCAATCCTGATGGATGGCGGGAGCAATGCAAGCCATAATCCGCAAGGCAGCTAAAGCTTTGGTATCATCCATCAATGGCAAATCAACTAAGCCCTCAATACTTCTACCTGCTAAGGTGGAGAGTGTGTTTACTACATATTGCTGAATATCTGAAGGTGTTACTGATTCAGGTAATGTTACCCCAAGTTGAGCCAGAAGTTCACGCCCAGTTGCGATCGCTCGGAATGCTTGACCCTGAACCTGATAAGCTTGGAGTTGGATTTCATAAACTTTCACTCTATCCAGTAAGGTAGTTGTTTTTTGAATAACAACCTGGATAAGAGATTCCATCTGCTCAAACTCATTGTTGAGAAAGCTAGCTTCGGCGGCTTCTTCGTATAATTTTTGAGTTAGTTTGTAGGCAATTTCCCAACTATTGATTGTCAGCAACTGTATTCCATAATTTAGGTAATGAATTGCTGCACTATAAGCGGTAGCTTCTTTTGCTTTTTGACCAGCATTCAGATTTAAATAAGCTAATCTTTGACGTTCACTTGGTAGGGTAATTAGTGCTATTCCACAATTTAACTGACTGACAATTTCAAAAATTCGCTCTTCTTGCTGAGAATCAGACGTATTTTTTAAAAGTAATTGACCGATTTTAAAATGAGTAAATTGTTTCTCCTCATCCGGAATTAGAGAGTAAGCAGCTTGTTGTACTCGGTCGTGTAAAAATTTGTAGATAGGAACTTGGAAATTGGGATTTAAGGGATTTAAATAAGCATCATGCCCATTAGTTTGAAATAATTTATAAACTTCAGTAGTAGGTAAAACTAATCCTTCTTGCAAAGCTTTCCATAAAGATGCTGCGGTTTCGCCTTCAGATTGTTCAGAAACAATTGCTAAGGTTAACAAATCAAAAGAATTGCCAATACACGCGGCTAATTTCAACATATTTTGCGTTGCTTCTGGCAACTTTTGTAACTGTAGTGCTACAAACTCTACTACATCATCAGTAAGAGCAAGTGCTTTAACAGCAGCAATATCACATTGCCAGTATCTTTGCTCAGAATTAAAAGTAATCAGTCTATCTTCATATATAGCTTTAATAAATTGCGTCGTAAAAAATGGATTTCCCTGAGTTTTTTGATAGACGAGCCGCGTTAGAGGTTGGGCAATTTTGGCTGAACAACTCAATGTATCAACTAATAATTGATTTAAACTAGCTGTAGTTAATGGAGCTAAAGTAATAGAGTTAATTGTGGCATTGGCTTTGCGAGCATCTGCTAAAGTCAACATTAACGGATGCGTGGTAGATACTTCATTATCTCGATAAGCCCCAATTAAAAGTAAATATCCATTTCCTGATTCGCTCATCAGCAACTGCATCAATTTGAGCGATGCAGAATCAGCCCACTGTAAATCATCGAGGAATATTACTAATGGATGTTCTTTTGTGGTGAATACCTGAATGAATTTTTGGAAGAGTAAATTGAAGCGATTTTGTGATGCACTTGGTGAAAGTTCCGTTGCAGGTGGTTGTTGACCAATAATTTGTTCTAGTTCGGGGATTACCTCAAGAATGACTTGCCCCTGATCACCCAGCACTTGGAAAATTTTATTTTTCCAAGTTGACAATTGAGTATCACTTTCACTAAGCAATTGTTCTATTAAGCCTCGAAATGCCTGTACAAAAGCCGAGAAAGGAATATTACGATTAAATTGGTCATATTTACCTTTAATGAAGTAGCCCCTCTGCCGGACAATGGGTTTGTGAACCTCGTTGACCAAAGCAGTTTTACCAATACCAGAAAAACCAGCCACCAGCATTAGTTCTACCCCCCTGAGTCCCCCCTTGGTAAGGGGGGACTCAGGGGGGTTGGCAACGCGATCAAAAGCTTTAAGCAGAGTTTCGACTTCATGCTCACGACCATAGAGTTTTTCTGGGATAATAAAGCGATCGCACACATCCCTTTGAGCAATTGGGAAACTGACAATTTTCCCCGTTTCCTTAAGTTGAGCTAAACAATTTTCTAAATCATATTTCAGCCCAAACGCACTTTGATAGCGGTCTTCGGCATTTTTTGCCATCAATTTGCTGACAATAGATGAGAGTACAGGTGCAATTTGCGGATTAATTTCATGTACTAAAGGCGGAATTTTGGCAATATGACAATGCAACAATTCCATCGGGTCGAGCGATTGAAATGGTAGTTGCCCTGTTAGCAATTCGTAAAAAGTTACACCCAGAGAATAAAAATCAGTCCGGTAATCAATCCCCCGATTCATTCGCCCAGTTTGCTCTGGAGACAAATAGCCAAGTGTTCCTTCTAATACATTATGACTCATGAGGCTTTGAGTTTCTCGTGGCAACAGAGATGCAATACTAAAGTCAATTAACTTAACTTCTTTAGTTTCTGGATTAATTAAAATATTGGCGGGTTTAATATCTTTGTGAATGATCCGATTACGAATTAGAATATCTAATGTATTGCACAGGGCGATCGCTACTTGTAAAAATTCTTGTAGAGACGCCATATATCGTGTCTCTACAGAGGTCAAATAATCTTTGAGAGAAATTCCCCCAAAGTCTTCCATCACTAACATATAGCCATTCTGATAGGGTTCCAGACTATAGGTTTGGATGATTCCAGGTAGATTCAAATTTTTGGCAATGGTGAACTGGTTGCGGAACTCTACTAGTTCGCTGAAGCTAGGATAAGCAGTTTTCATCAGCTTAATCACTACAGATTTTTGGTCAGTTTCTCGATTAGCGCGATAAACCAAGGTTTGAAAACCGTTGTAGAGTTCTTTGCTAACGTGATATCCGGGAATGCTGACCATAGGACTTAATTCTTGAGACCTCAGTATCTAGGTTTCCCAAAAACATGGCAATCTTTACTGTCAGTTCGCTCATTTTAAACTGATTGAAATAATTAAAGCTCCCAAATTCTAAGTGACTTTGGGAGCTGATAATTTTAAGTTCACCGCGACGCCGTTTTACCTAAGTTTATGACCTGGGTTTATCCAGGTGGGAACCTAAATTCCTCGTTTAAAGTTTCCGGGTACATGCCCGGTATACTGCCACGAGAACAGTTGACTCCCTTGTCATTAAAGGCATAGATCAAAAAACTTGATGGCAGTCACCAACGTCGTAGTGCAACTCACTCATTATAGCTTTTCAAAAGATGTTGTGTGTTCAATATCGAAACTTTCCGATCTATTTACCTGGGATACCAGATAGATTCTATGTTGTGGGCGATGTCATTGGCGATAGCACTTACCGATTCTCGATTCTGATTATCTAGCAAAACGGTAACATGTCCCAACTTCCGCCCAGGACGTGATTCTGTCTTTCCATACCAGTGAACATGCGCCTGGGGAATCTGTGCTATTTGTTGACGCTGGCTTTGGTAGTCGTTATGAGAGTTTTCATACCCCAGTAGGTTCACCATTACAGCGCCGACGCACTGCAAAGCCGGATTTCCTAAAGGTAAACCACAAACAGCTCTTAGGTGCTGCTCAAACTGCGAAGTTTCACAGGCGTCAATAGAAAAATGCCCAGAATTGTGGGTACGGGGTGCAATTTCATTTACCAGGATTTTGCCATTAGTACCCAAGAATAGCTCAATTCCAAAAATACCTACGACTTCTAGGCTATTTAATAGAGTATGTGCGATCGCTTCTATTTCTGCTACTTGATTGGGTGTAATTTCAGCAGGCGCAATTACCCGCCGACACACTTGTTGTTCTTGTTGGGTTTCTACCACTGGATAAGTTACAATTTCTCCTTCTACAGAACGAACTGCAATTATTGCTAGTTCTCTTTCAAAAGGGATAAATTCTTCTAACAAGAAAAGTGATTGATTTAAAGTTTTTGTTGTGGTTTCATCACTTAGCTTTTGCTCTAAACTAGTAAAATCCTGGATTATGAAAGTACCTTGACCATCATAACCGTGGCGACGGGATTTTAAAACTACTGGAAAACCTAGATATTCTATTTGTGATTTGAGATTTTCTACCTCGTCAAAGGCTAAAAATTGGGGAACAGGTAAGCCCAAGTCGCGTAAATAGCAACGCTGATGATATTTATCTAAAAGAGGAGCTAAAGCTTCTAACCTGGGACGAAAACAAACGCCTTGGTATGCTAAAACAGATAAAGCATCTAAGTTAACAAATTCGTTTTCAAAGGTGATGACATCGCATTTTTGAGCTAATATTTCCGTAGCAGTTGCATCATCAACTGGGGCAAAAAGAGTTTCTTTGGCAATTGACACGGCCGGGTCGTGAACACTTGGAGTTTGTACTACTAATTCTACTCCTAGCTTCTGTGCTGCATCCGCCATCATCCAGGCAAGTTGTCCGCCACCAATTACACCAACACGTTTCATTGACATCCTAGAGAATCACGAGTTTGCACGCCTGTTTTGGAATTCACACCACTGGCTTTACCGCACAGTTCTTTGATTTGCGCTCTATCCAAAATTGCATCTGTAAAATCTGCACCGTCTATATTCACATCATTAAATATGGCGCGGAGCAAAAGAGCTTCTTTGAAAACTGCATCGCTCAAATCTGCCTTAGTCAAGTTTACCTGATCGACCATTGCATTCGTTAAATCTGCTCCGTGGAGATTTGCATTTGTCATCACCGAAGCACTCATAACTGCTCCCCGCAAGTCAGCGTTAGAAAAATTAGCCAGTTCCATATTGGCATTAGAAAACTCCGCAGCTTGCAAGCTGTCACCAGAAAAATCACGCCTTGACAACTCTGCATTGCTAAATGAAAGCGGATGAGTCCAGTCTACTGCCAGTGCGGAGTCAGCCACGCACCATATAATAATTCCTAGAAGGAACGCCAACCCTTGCCGCCACAACATATTGAAAGCTAATTTGGTGTCTAATCGCTGCATTTAATTACCGCATTTGAATATTAGCAAGATTGGAGCATCTTAATTAAGACTCCCAGCCTTGTTACTGGACTTGGTGAACATGTATTTTCCTAGCTTAATATTTTGTAACGCAAAAAGGGTGGATGCGTAGCCTGTGGTAGACATTGCTTCTCACCCTTAGTAGCTAGTAGACCGCAATATAGCGTTTCCTAAGCAGCTTATGTACACTCAAATCTTTTTTGACAAGGTTAGTAACTTTGAAAACCTACCTTATCAGATCGGCGACCACTATATTTACACATCACGCGCTTTGAAAAAATTATAGATAGCAAGAGCGATCGCTATAAGCAAGACTGCATGAATTAAATTTCCGGCAATATGAAGTGCCAGTCCTAATCCCCAAAAAGCAATCAGTACAACAACAATACCCCAAAGTATACTCAACATATATTTGATTTTAACCAAGTAAGTTTTTATTTCTTTAGATATTTTACTTCTAGCTTCACTTTGATTCTATTTACCCTCAGAGAGGTCTAGAAATTTAAATCATCTTTCTTAAGAAAGAAAATTAATTAAAAATTTACCTTTTGCTGTTAACCGCAATTCTATTTCCCCTATGACTGAGCCTACGCTCGTTGATTTGTTTACAATTCTTCATTTTAAAATTTTAATTTCTGGATATAAAGAGTTTTTTAAGCAGTAATACTCATGGGCTTATTTACAATTCTTGACTTTCAATGTTTAAAGTAAAGTTTATTGTCTTTTAAATTCAACAGACCCCATCAACTGTTAGTCTTTTAATTAATGAAAGCAAGGTTTGAGCGTAATTATATGCGTCTCAAGTGCTTAACAAAGCTTAAAAGTTGGATAATTAGCGTTAATTTTATAGCGGTTAGTTAGTTTTTCAGGAATCTCCAAGAGTTTACATTCGCCAAGTACACAACTTACACAAACCGAACTCCCAAACAAACCCGATGATGAATCATTACTCACTTCAATGGATTGAGGCATGGTGCCAAGAAAATGGCTGGACAGATTTATTTGTCGAGCGACGTAATAACTTCTGGGCTTTCCCTCCGGGTGGGGTAATGCCAGAACCAATTCCAGTTCACGTTCTCAGAGTGATTAAAGCCGAGAAGGGATTGACTTTTGAAGAACGATTGTGGTCGATGTCCGCAGTAATTGGCACAATCCTAGCTGTTCTTTTTACCTTTTGGTTGCAGTCACCAATGCCATTAGTTTTGGCTTTCGCTTTTAACGCTGTTACGGTGGCTCAATTTGAACTTGAAGATGCCTAAATTATTAATTTTGGGCTTTGCTATTAAAAACTGCTCTTGTCTACTTTCAGCAAGAGCAGTTTTTAATTGAAGAAAAAAAGACGAAATCTCTACAGTTTCAGCTAAAGATTATTAGTTATTGATTAATAAGTTCTGTTTGTTGGCAGAGAAAATATTGTAATACATTAGCATTTGACAGACACTTCAGTTACATTGCTATGAAACTTCACCATCGCTTCACTAGCGCCAAAATATGCTGCAATCTGAGGTAACAGCATCTTTCGTTGTGTCGCCCATAATAAACCACGTTTGGGAATTTGCAGGCATCCCCCTAGATAAGTTGCTTCATCTTCGTTGTTTTGTTTACGTTTTGGTAGTCCAGTTACCGAATCAAAGCCAACAGCCTTATGATTGAACAACACATGAGCTATTTCATGCATCAGATTTGATTCATACCGTGTAGGTGCATGACGTGGGTTGTATACAATCCATAGTGGGTTATAGTGTATAATCCCTGCTGACCACCCATCGCTAGCAAGTAATACTGCTACTTGCTCTGGCTCTAAATTTGGAACCCGATCGGGCGTAAAAAGTCTTGCTCCTAACTGGGTTGCTAGAATGTCTGCGGGTAACGGTTCAAACGATCGCACTCGAAGTAAGCTTCGTTGTTCAGTTGCGATCGCTTCACAGCGTTGCCTAAATTCCGGCGATAGACTTTGAATTAATGACATATCTTTAAGGATCTTGCTTCAATTCGCCATCATTTTGAGAGAGATCACGATACGCTGCTTTAACTAAAGATGCTAAAGCATTAGCGATCGCTGGATCAAGATTTTTGTCAGCGCGTAGTTGAATAGCGATCGCTTCAAGTGTATCCAGTTGATCCTCTTGTGTGGTTCTAAACAACTTAGCTGGTGGCACTTCTAGCCAGTAGATATAAAGTACTAATATCTAGCTAAACTTTCAACATCATCAGGCTGATGTGCTGGCTTGAGATACATTGCACATTTTCTGACAACATCATCTAAATTAGCATTATTTTGTTTAGACCACTCTTTTATGCAAGCATAGCTAAGTTCTTCAATTTCATCAGCATTAACAAGGGCACGCTCAGTATGTTCCTCACATTCTAGCAAATCAAGTAATTGATTACGTAATATGTTCCGCAAGCTTTTTGACTTAGGTTCATAAACAGCCCATTTGTATTCATCTTCGTGTTTAAACAACACATAAATTAAAATTGTTCGCCCTGAATAAATTTTTGCACTAATAATATCGTCACGAATATTACGGGCGTAGTCGCGGTTATTATATAGCTTAGATGCATGGTGATAAAATGGTGATATATTATCATCGACTAAAGCCTCTAAATCAAGTACACCTGATTGAATTGTTACTTTGGATGCATTTTTGAAAAAATTAACTTCTTCTTTTTCATTTATAGAGAGAACAGGAAGCTCCATAATTTCTTGAGATTGACTGTGGCGATTTGCCAGGTTACTATAACGTTTTGCAATGCCTAAATCTCGTAAAGCATCACCTTCTAGCGGTGGAACAAAAGTGTAAAGCTCCACAGTACGCGGTTCAATCCAGGGTCTTAGAACACGACCTGCTCTTTGTGTAGGCTCAATTGCTGTCCAAGCTAAATCGTAATTGATAACTACAGGTGCATCTTGTAGGTTAATGCCAACACCATGAGCATCAGTTGAAATAAAAACATCGTAAGTCTCTTCGTACTTTCCTTCGGCTCGGTTTGCGACTGGGGCAAATTTTTTAATTGCTTGTAAAATCTCTCGCTCACTTTTAGGTACGTATTGACTTTTTCCTTGCTTACTTATGCGCTTCATTGTGCCAAATACTCTTAGATAGGGAAGTAAAGCATTAACGGCTCTCACCAAATAGACCACTGTTGCACGACGCTCACAAAAAATGATAACTTTTTTATTATTAGAGTGAACTTCTTGGAGAAAGCTACATAGAGATGCAAGCTTCTGATCATCAGTAAACTGCATTTGGTTTAATCGACTTAGGAGCGGCTCTAATATTTCACGGCGCTGAGATTGAGGCATTTCAAACTCAAAATCATATGACAAGTTTCGCTTGCCTGGGGTGTTTATAACTTTTTTGATAATTTCACGAAGTGCCCACGGTGAACTGGCCCAGGCAACTTCTGCTTGCGTTTCTATAAACTTGCGTGACTCTGGAGGATCTGTAACGGTAAAGCAACCATCCCTAAAAACTTGAGAGATTTCGCTTTCCATGAATAGATGGAAATTAACTCGATATAACTTGACAAGCGGAATATATCGCTTTTGCTGTCCAAACTCAATTAATACGCCATTCTCTAGCTTCTGTCCATACTGTTGTGCAACATAAGGTGTAGTTAATTGAGACACAACAGGTAAGTTAATAAATCCTTTTATACTATCTGTATGCCAATTGAAATTTTTCTTGTTTTGTTTATCCGAAAAAGTTTCAATTTCCGCAGTGTGAGGTAGAAGCAAAATTTGGTGATTGAGATTCCTAATATCTTTAGAATAAGGTGAACCAGTAAGAAGTAAGACTTTACAGCCACTTTCTTTAATTCGTGAAATCAATCTTTGGAATGAGCGCCTTCTAGGACCTTCTGCACTATCATGGCAATTTCGGAATAGATGGCATTCATCAATAATAATGAGCCATTGCTTATTTATTTTTTCTTCTATTTCGATAAAGTGTTCAAGATTACGATCATGGCTTGGATCTTCTTTATCTAAAGCTTGATAGCCGATATAGGTCTGAGGGATACCCGCATCCATAAATTCAGACTTCCATTGCCTTTTTACTAATTTGGGACCAATAATCATTACATGTATAATTTTATCTGCTCTAAAAAGTTTCAAGGCGAGGTGAGTAGCAACAACCGTCTTTCCAAGTCCTGTTGAAGCAACCAACATGACTCCGCTATGATCGCTTATTTTCTGTAAAGCTTCAGCAATCATTGCTCTTTGATAATTCGTTGGCGGAGTATATCTGTTATCAATTTCTAGATCCTCAAAAGCAAGTAAGGTTTTGAGGTAAATATCCCACGGAGAAGCAAGTTTCAACCAATCTTCGAGAGCTTTAAGTAGTCTCTGAGTTAAATCTACTGCTTCAGCAAAATATCCATCAAATTTCTTGACAAGTTTTACAATTTCCTTCTTCCGACTCAGTGGATTACCAGCTTCAACCTGTTGCATTAAGCCATGTTTCGTTAAATTGGCTGAGGTAACTATGACAACCTTACAGTCAACAAAGTAAAGTTTTGCATGATGTTTCATAGCGCGTGCATCAACAATCCGCAATTGACCCGTCCGAATTTTATTAACTAAATCTGCTACAGCTTGACGGCGATTACCTGGTGATGATCCTGTTGCTAAATCTTTCTTGATTTCTTGGATTAGAAGATGTTGTGCGTATCTTTCGTCTTGTCTTTGAGTTCGTTCGTTAATTCCAACCAACAGATCAACATACTTTCCTTTTACAACATCCCGAATCTGATCCCAGCCGTTTATAGTAAAATAGCCAGATGCAATACGTATTTTTGATTGGCACTTTGGAAAGTAGTATTTGATTTGTTCATAAATTGTTTTGGAATCAAACCAGGATCTTGGCGGAGAATCAGTCATAACTCAGTGTTAATACGTTTGAACTATAGATAATAATACATCTGAACTATATTTTGTCAAAAATGTAACTTTTTGCCGCTTATTGACTACTAAAGTTGTCAATGTGGTTCTAATTTGCTGACTATCTCTAAAACCAATCGTGCAGATGTTGAAACTTTTGAGCAGGCTAAGGGAAAGATTCTTGTTGCTCCGATGAGTGCGATCGGGCGTGGTTTCAATATTTTGAATGCCAACGGTAAAGCGGCATTTGGTGCTATTTACTTTCTGACTCGCCCATATCCACATCCACATGATACACAAGTGATCGCCCAAGAAATGAACCGTCGCGCTTTAGACTGGGCGGATAAAGCAGACTTTTTAGCATGGCAACAAGGAGACGGAATTGTACAACGTGCTGAAAAAGTACGCCAACTAGCGGCGCGTTACTGGCGATCGGTTGAGCAACGTTCCTACTATAAACCACAGATAAGAGCTTTTAATAACTTCAGGGTGAATTTAGCATACATACTCAGTATTTGAAGTGTAAAAATTGTATTTAAATATATTTACTCTTATAAACTTGTGATGATCATTTCCTGGATGCTACCTTCTACAAGATGACACAGGATTTGGAGCAGTTTTTTTTACCATGAAGCGCAGACACAAAGTAGCCTATAGCTTGACATCGCTGTTCAGTCTCAATTTAATATTTACCTTAATTGGATTTGATGGAGCGATCGCAGCGCCAACATCAAAGGCGATCGCCACAGTACCAAGAACCCCAGATAAAACTGTCAATTGCGAGATTTTAGTTGTAGGTGGTGGACTATCGGGTGTCGCCACCGCTTACGAGGGGTTACTCGCAGGACGAACAGTTTGCCTTACGGAAATTACTGATTGGCTGGGAGGACAAATTTCTTCTCAAGGGACATCTGCGTTAGATGAACGCCCAACTCAGCGTGCCCTAAAATTCTATTCTCGCGGCTATCTAGAATTGCGAAAGCGGATTGGGCGCAAATACGGTAAACTTAACCCCGGTGACTGTTGGGTAAGTGAATCTTGCTTTCTTCCCCACGATGCTCACAACATTTTAGTCCAGATGCTCAAAGATGCCGAAAAGCTTGGCAAAGGGAAGTTGCAATGGTTTCCCAACACGGTAATTAAGGATTTGGAAATCGCTGCTGATGGCAAAATAATTGATAGTGCGATCGCAATCCAACATCAACCAGCAAAAGGCGCACCACCACTCAATACCTTTACTTTATCTCAAAGTATTGAAGATTCTTATAGCTACGAAAACTCATCTCGGTTTACCAAAACTATTATCCGTTTCCTTCCCAAGGCAGATAAAGGGGATGCTCCTAAATGGTACGTCGTAGACGCGAGCGAAACTGGAGAAATTATCGCCCTTGCTGATGTCCCCTACCGATTGGGTATTGATGCCCTTTCTTACCTAGAACCTTCTGCGTCTAGCACCAACAACGACCCTTATTGCCCTCAAGGCTTTACCTACACCTTTGCAATGGAGGCAACTAAGGAACCGCAACCGCAGACGATGCCAGCATTTTATCCACAATACGCTCCATATTTCAGCTATGAATTAAAACGACTGGCTAACTTTGACTTAGTTTTCACCTATCGTCGCATTTTAAGTCCAAAAAAAGGGAAAACAGAAAAATTCGGTGGTGTAAGTTTTGATGCTCCTACACCAGGGGATATCTCGATGCAAAACTGGACTTGGGGTAACGATTACCGCCCTGGAACAGCCCAAGATAACCTGATTTATAGTCGCCAACAGTTAGAAAGTACTGGACAGTTAAAACCAGGGGGTTGGATGGGGGGATTGCGAACAGAAACCCTCCGCAAAGCTGAGGAAAATGCCCTATCTTTCTATTATTGGTTAGTAGCTGGGACTACAGATTCCCAACTGGGGGAAGGTGTAAAGCAGCAGCAAAGCAATAACCGCTTTGTCTCAGGTTTAAATTCCCCGATGGGGACAGTACATGGCTTATCGAAATATCCCTATATGCGCGAAGCACGGCGGATTATTGGACGCCCTAGTTGGGGACAACCTGGTGGCTTTGGTATTTGGGAAATTGATATTTCTCGCCGAGATTACAATGATAAGTATTACTCCCAGACTCTGCCAGCAGATATGTATCGGAGGCTACGAGCAGCACTTGCAGGTTTGGAAGCAGTATCAGTAATTGAAGGTAAAGTCTCACCAGAAAAAGCAATGCGACGGACTCGTTCTACCATCTTCCCCGATGCTGTAGGTATTGGTCACTACGCTATAGATTTCCATCCTTGCATGGTGAATAGCCCCCCAGAAGCTCCTGGTAATACAGAACGTCCAGGTGAAAGACGTGGTGCAGGCCAAGCTTATCCCTTCCAAATTGCTTTGAGGGCAATGATTCCCCAAAAAATTGATAATTTGCTAGTAGGAGGCAAAAGCATTGCTAGTAGTCATATTGCTGCTGCTGCTTATCGAGTCCATTCCTTTGAATGGTCGTCTGGCGCAGCTGCGGGAACTGTGGCTAGTTTTGCCCTAAAAAATGCGATCGCACCCTACCAACTAGTCGATGACTTACCCAAACAAGAGCTACAACTAGAAGCACTCAAACGGCTTTTGGAACAAAATGGCAACCCCACAGCCTTCCCCGATACATCCATTTTTAACGAAAACTGGGATAATTGGCGATAGATAGTTATTGGTCATTTGTCATTGGTCATTTGTTGAGGGCAACAGACAATGCACAAATGACAAATGACAACTGACAATCGACTAAACTAGTTGTTTGTAGTGTAGTTTTGTAAAATTATCTT
Organism: Nostoc sp. ChiVER01; assembly: GCF_034531155.1. NCBI lineage: Bacteria > Bacillati > Cyanobacteriota > Cyanophyceae > Nostocales > Nostocaceae > Nostoc > Nostoc sp. ChiVER01. The sequence goes on from NZ_JAVRBS010000017.1 coordinate 146,419, forward strand.
GCTTAATTGTTCTATGGTTATGACACTTTCAGCAGATGTTTACGGGATGGCCACAGCACCAACTAAAGCTCCTGAACGGTCTAATCAAGTTACCCGTAAGACTTATCCGAATTACAAAGTGATTGTATTAAACGATGATTTTAATACATTTCAACATGTGAGTGAATGTTTGATGAAATATATTCCAGGAATGACTGGCGATCGCGCATGGGATTTAACTAATCAGGTACACTATGAAGGTCAAGCGATCGTCTGGGTCGGGCCCCAAGAACCTGCGGAACTCTATCACCAGCAGCTGCATCGAGCAGGTTTGACAATGGCACCTCTAGAAGCAGCTTAATTATCATGGGCAAACCCACCCCAGATTCCCTCCGATCGGCTTCTCTACGAGACGCTACGCGAACGCAAAAAGCTGGCAGACTGGTTTGGAATCACTCGACTCACCTTGATGGTCTCATCCCCATTTTAGAACGTCTTTGTCAGCAGGACAATATTCAAACTGTGACGCCCGGAGTGATTGGGCGGGCAAAAGGCCATTGCCCGAAAATGCAACTGCGCGTTTCAGTACCGATTCGCGGCGGCTATAAAGTAATTGCACGGCAGGGAAAGACTGTACAAGAGGTCTTTATTTTAACTTCTTTGGCGCAGTCAGAATTAGAAACGGCATTAGCGATCGCTATGAAATAATCATGCCTAATTCCCAATTTCCCATGCCCTATAACTATTCTTCAACACGGTGTACTGCAAATTTGTGTAGTGGCAGACTAACAATGCAAGAAAAAGTTAAGAAATATGACAGAGCCGTAGTTATTCTCAAAGTCATGAGTACAGATTCCCAGTCGGGTAAAACTATTTTTTCTATACCAAAGGCTACACAATAAACTAGCCAGTAAGTAAAGCTCATTCTAAATAAAATCCGCTCTGTTTCTTCTACATCATTTTTTTGCTGCTTACTGTCCCACAGTAACACCAGCCCAACAATGCAAGCTAGAAAGGAAACAGCAACTACAAATTCGTGACAAAATATATTTAACGAATGCATTTGTGTTTGTCCCCACATTTTTCTGTTGAAGATCAGTCTAAAGGAATATTCCTTCTAGAAATACAAATTATTTACAAACCTCAATAGAGTCATGCATTTTCTGTAAACAAATGCAACATAAATTGTTTTTTTGCAAATAGAAATATTTTTATTAAAGATTAAATATTTCTGTTAAGTAGGTTTGGGAATTAGAGATTATGCCAATTCTTCAAAAAAGGGCAACACAATAGATGTAAATCAGGAAAGTCTTGCTGGATATAAGTTTCTTAATTGCGTTAGCCAGGAACGAGCATCATTGCGTTAGCGTAGCGGGGCGTTCGCTTTTAGTGTCTCCAAGAGTTGCCCATTGCGAATTGGTATTACCGATTGGTTTAAATTTTGAACAAATAAAAAACTCGTGTATTTTTTACTATTTGGGAAAGTTAAAGCTCAAATAGTGATGTACTGGTTGATGCCATCCAGCACTTAGCAATGTCTAAGGGACTTGCAGAAAATAAATTATCCAATTTACTCAGATAATATTCTTCTTTCTCCCCCTGCCCCCTGCTCCCTGCCCCTCTGCCTATACACCAATAGGATATTTTTTTAGTTGGAAGTCCCTAAGACAGGCATAGCTGCGGCATACGTTATAGTTCGCTAATTGCTGGATAAATCAAGCGTGTTTAATAATCTCAGAAATTTTAACAATTTTCTCCTGATGTTTCGCAAGCAGCAATACTTACCCAACGGCTAGAACCATCTTCCCAATGTTCTTTTTTCCAAATGGGGGCATTATGTTTGAGGGTATCAATAGCATACTGGCAAGCTTCAAAAGCTTCGCTTCGATGAGGACAACCTACTGCGACTAAAACGCTAATTTCTCCAACTTGCAAACGTCCAGTGCGGTGATGAATCACTACCCGATTCACATCAGGCGTAGATAAGCGAATATCAGCAGCAATTTGATAAAATATCCGCAATGCCATAGGTTCGTAAGCTTGATACTCTAGAGCAACTACAGGTTTACCATCAGTTTGATTACGAACTACGCCACTCATGATAACCACAGCACCGTTGGCTGGATCGTTAGACAAAGCATAGATTTCTTCAAGAGACAATGGTGCAAAGCTGATAGCAAAACTATCTTCGGCTTTTGGTTTAACAGCAGAGTTAAGTGTAGTCGTCATAACTGCGATTGTATTATGTGGGCTTTTTCTATTGTCCCTGAACAAAACACTGCTGGTGTATGTTTAGTTGCTCTTGCTATAACGGGCGTTGCTGATTCCATGTATCAAAATAATTTTGCATAATACCAAAATCCTTGTAGAGATGTAGCAGTGCTACGTCTCTACATCCGGATTCATGCCTCAATTCAGCAATGCCCTATAGCGCTTATCGTTATATGTGAGCTATACTCCTTGTGGCATTAGTTGCATATATTACCGCATACTTAATCTAAGTAGAAGTAATTTTATCTGTTAACAAAAAATTATAAGACTGTAAATCTTCTAAAATTTACTTAAAATTACAAAAATTCTTGTTCATCTTTCTTAAGGCATATTAGTATAATTAAAATCATCAAGCTATATGCTTGGTCGGTTATTTAAATTATCTGATAGTGACTTCATTGAGCTATCAAGTGCAGTGACAGATAAATCCTCTACAGAAAGCGCTGTAAATCGACGTTTTTTAGTAACACGAGGGTAAGTTGTCATTCAACAATAGTTAGGAACGATTTAATGAAATCTTTAGTGTGTAACAATGAAGCAGTAAGGCTTAAGGCTCTGCATCAGTACCAGATTCTCGATACTCCATCAGAAGAAGCATTCGACGATCTAGCATTCTTAGCCGCACAGATTTGTAACACACCGATCGCTTTGATTAATCTAATTGACGCTAACCGTCAATGGTTTAAAGCCAGAGTGGGGTTAGATGTACAGGAAATGCCACGAGATACAGGGTTCGGATTGATTTGTATAGAAAGTGGCGAAGTTTTAATTATTCCCGATACCTTAGCTGATGAACGTTTTGCTACGAATCCTATAGTTACTTATGAAGGACTTTGCGTAAGATTTTATGCAGACGTACCTTTGTTAGCACCAGGAGGAGAAGCGATCGGGACTCTGTGTATAAGCGATCGCATACCACGTCAAATCAGTCCCAAACAAGTGGAAGCATTGGAAACTCTTAGCCGCCTAGTAGTTAGACAACTAGAAATCCGGCGGAACTTAGCTGAACTAGCAAGCCTTAAACAGGAGTACAAGCAGGAACAAGAAGCATTGCTGGATTTTGTCACTGATGCAATTGTCGTGCAAGATTTGGACAACAAAATTTTATTATGGAACAAAAATTCTGAAGAACTTTACGGTTGGAAGTCAAAAGAAGCTATTGGTAAGCAGTCAGATGAACTTTTTTCCACTGAACCTTTGTCGCAAAACCTAGAAATTTATCAGACTCTATTAAAGGATGGATCTTGGCAAGGTGAGTTACAGAAAACCAGCAAATCTGGTAAAAAACTCATCGTTGAAAGTCGCTGGACGCTGATAAATGATGAACATTCTCAAGCTAAATCAATCTTTGTTGTTGATACTGATATTACCCAAAAAAAACAACTAGAACAAGAATTTTTACGTGCTCAACGCATGGAAAGTATAGGCACTCTTGCTAGTGGTATTGCTCACGATTTAAATAATGTGTTGTCACCAATTTTGATGGCAGTGCATCTGCTCAAATCTAAAAGCTGCAATCAACAGATGGATCAGATGCTGTCAATAATAGAAAGTAATGCCAAACGTGGTGCTGATTTGGTAAAACAAGTGCTGTCTTTTTCTCGGGGAATTGAAAGCAATATTCAAGGACAAACCGCTGCACGCCCATGCACGGTGCTTCAAGTTAAACACCTGATTTTAGAAATACAGCAAATTATCTCACAAACATTTCCGAAATCAATCACAGTGGACACAGAAATTCAGGAGAACTTGTTACCTATTTGTGCCAATAGTACCCAACTCCATCAGGTACTGATTAATCTGTGTCTCAACGCGCGGGATGCCATGCCTACAGGCGGAACTTTAACAATATCTGCCGAGAATATTTGGATTGATGAAACTTATGTCAGGATGCATATAGAAGCTACGGTTGGTGCTTACATTGTTCTGACAGTTGCTGATACCGGGCTTGGAATTAATAGTGAAATATTAAATAGAATTTTTGAACCATTTTTTACAACAAAAGAGTTGGGTCAAGGTACAGGACTTGGGTTATCAACAGTAATGAGAATTATTAAAGAATACGGTGGTTTTATCACTGTATCAAGTTTTGTAGGCAAGGGAACAAAGTTTAAGGTGTACTTACCAGCAGTTAATCAAGTGCCAATTCAGTTGTTAGAAGATACGGAAATACTAACTGGATGTGGAGAATGTATTTTGGTTGTAGATGATGAAACTGCCATTCAGGAAATTACTAAAACATCTTTAGAAAATTATAATTACACGGCAATGACTGCTGGTGATGGCATCGAAGCATTAGTAATTTATGCCCAGCATAAAGATAAAATTAGTGCTGCAATTATCGATATGATGATGTCTAAGATGGATGGAGAAACTACTATTCGGAAATTGCAAAATATCAATCCATTATTGCCGATTATTGTTGTGAGTGGACTTGTAACAAGTGATCAAGTATCAATTGACAAAATAGATGAACATACAGCCTTTTTACCCAAACCCTACACGACGCAAGAATTATTAAAAACCTTACATGCAGTTATTCGTCAATAGTATAATCTGCATGATCTAGACGATCGCAGTCATATCTACCTTTAATCGCTTGATTGAAAAAGCTGCCAATTGAGTCAGAGGAATGTAAATCTTCCCAAGTATCCTCGTTTACGCCTAAGTACTGATAAACACCTCCATTTTGAAACTCAACTTGCAAAATTTGTTCGTCGCGATCATAGCCTACAGCGATCGCCATTGATGAGCTAACTGGTAACATCGCAATTGGTTCTTCTTCAAAAAGTAATGCAGTCGGTTCAGCTATCGCCTCGTTCAGTTCTTGCAATCCTTCATAAGCCTGTACTGGTGCTGGAATTTCCAAAAACTCTAGTTCGTCACCTCGATCAAGCAATAACTGCAAATATCCATCAGAGTGAGCGATCGCGACTAAACTGCTCAAGTCTACCTTAGATAGCTTCATTAATTTTGTACTCTCTTGTTGGCGTAGTCGAGTGTTTAAAGTTTTATACAACATGTAAGTAGTTTATTAGTACAAATATACTAATAAAAAATTTCGCTGTCAAGTTTTTTCTACCAAAAGAGAATTTATTGATCTCAACTGTATTAGCCTATTGGCTTGCGACCAAAGGTATAAAAAATTGTCAGATCGTTCCAAATGCCTTGTTCCGTAACTAATGCTGCCAATTCTGCTTCAAATTCCGCCTTAACTTCCTCGAGTTGCCCAGATGAGAGTTGCTTCATAGGATTTGGAAATTGCCCAGGTGCTGGATGAGAACTTCTAGCCCACATTTGCTTTGCCTGTTCTATGCTAATGTAGCTACCATCTTGCTCAGACTTAATTTCAATCGCCTCAAAGCCTGCTGTTATTATTAGGTCATGGCACTTTTCAATAGTGCCTGTTGGTTTACTGAACGCAAGTGAAACACCATATTTTTCGGCGACTTTTTGCATAGTCACACCTTCCACAAAAGCGGTGTCTGCGAATGCATGAAAGCCAATTAGCCCACCAGGTTTAAGCAATTGATACCAAAGGCGTAATGTCTTGGGAATGTCAGACATCCAAATTAGGGCTGAGGAACATAGGACAACATCAAAACTGTTGGCTGGAAAATTCAGTTCCTCGGCATCCGCGAGTACAAACTCAATATTATTCAGCCCTAACGCCTCAATCTTGCGTTTTGCCTGCTCAAGCATCCCAGTTGAAATGTCCACTCCAACAACTCGACCTGCAAAACCGACAAGCTGTGCTGCTTCAATCGCCACCATACCTGTTCCCGTTGCAATGTCTAAAACATGCTGTCCTTGGCTAATGTGTGCCTGTTCAACCAGACGATGAGCAATTCGAGGATGCCAATCGCCCTGATCATAAGTTTGGCCTCTGCGACTGTATAAATCGGCAATCTGTTGCTTGTATTCATTTAGATCAAGTTCTTGATTCATCATTCTCTTGCAAAGAGTGTTTTTTGTCTTACATTTACATAATGCTAGAACACTTATCAGTTTTAAATAGGTAAAGAACATGCTAGAACAGACCTTTATTCAAACTGACTCTGAGCGAATGCTGGACATTGAGCAGTTTCCTGGTGCTAAGTTTTTCCCTCTAGCCGAGCCTGTATCTCAGGGTTCAATACACTTGTTAACGATGAAAGCGGGTACAACAATTCCCATTCATACTCATCCTTGTGATGAGTATGTTTATGTGATGAAGGGAGTTGTGGAAACTGGAGGAAAGAGTTGTTCTGCTGGAATTTTTTGGTTTACGCCAGCCCACACCCAACAAGGGCCTCACATAGCCATCACGGATGTAGAAATATTCACGATTAGGCTTGGGCCAATGGGCGTGTTTGATTCACCTTAGTTGTGCAAGCAAAAACCGAGAAGTAAACACAGCATTGAAGTGCGATTTGTTCAGTCGAAACCGAATAATCGGAAGATGACTGGCTTCTACAGGGTAATCCATTAGGATTGAGTTCGCACTTTAATCCCTTGTAGATGACAACTTCATAACCTTACAGGTGAGCGTAATTACCCTAGAAAAAGTTAAGCCTTGTCTCCAGACGTAGGAGTGAAAACATATCCTCTGTAGAGACTAGCCCTCAATCGGTGAAGCCTATCCTTACAAGGGAACTCAATGAAAGTGATAATTAAAATCCCTGTACCTCAAGGTCAGGGATCAACAGACTAATGCCAGTTTTTGAACACAACCCCTTACAAGCATAAGGTGTAAGGAAGCCGAGCAAAGAATTTAGTTACTCAATATTAAATCTTCTTTGTGTAGTTATTCCTCTACACCTGCTCCGTTGGCGTAGCCTAAGAAGAAAAGAGAAGAGACTTGGTTATCAAAAGAGATAACTAAATAGTGATAAAAGCGGAAGGTTGAGCCGAAAGTATACTTGCAGTAACATTGTCCAACTTCGCCAACACTTGATTGTCAGAACTATCCATAATGAAAGTTTGACTTCCTTGTTGCTGTATCAATAATTGACCGAACTTGAGACCTCCTGACAAGGCAATTCTATCCTTACCTATTTCAAAGTCAGTAATGGAGTCCGTGCCGTCACCAGAAGCGAACACAAAGGTGTCAGCGCCATAACCCCCTGTAAGTACATCATTGCCTGTGCCCCCATAAAGCCAGTCATTACCTGACTCCCCTAATAGTTGGTCATCACCGACACCACCAAATAGCGTATCGTTACCGTTGCTAGCCGAAAGCTTGTCATTGCCGCTATCGCCATAGAGCAGGTCATCACCATCACCTGCCCAGAGAGTATCGTTTCCATCGCCTCCTGAAATTTGGTCATTTCCTAGATTACCTACGATGGTGTCTGCACCCCCAAACCCATAAATCTTGTTAGATGGGGCATTGCCTTTTAAGTACTCAGAATTTTCAGTGCCATTAAGAAGATAAATTTCGCTAGCAACAGGGGGTTTAACTGTGCCACTGATAGCAAAGTCAAAGAGACCTTCGTCACTATCGTTGGTGGTCAAACTGAAACTGCCAGAATATGTTCCAGGTGTAGGTGTATTCGTATTGAGTGCCACCGTTATATTTCTTGAATCGTTGGCAGCCACAGTATATGGAAAATCTCCTACTAAACTAAAGCCGTTAGGGAGTTTAAGATTACTCAGGTTGAGCGTAGCTGTACCGATGTTCTTTATGGTGAAAGTTTTGGTTACGGTACTACCGAAAGCGACGTTGCCAAAGTCGATGGCAGTAGTGCTGCCATCTGCAATGTCAACTGTGCCATTGAGAACTTGAATTTCAGGGGTAGGAGCGGGCTGAACTTTACCGCTAATGGCAAAGTCGAAGGAGCTTTCGTTAGGATCGTTGTTGATCAAATTGAATCTGCCAGAATATGTTCCGGGTGTTTTCGTATCGAGTGCCACCCTTATATTCGTCCAATTGTTGATAGCCAAGCTAGTTGGAAGAGTTCCTACTAAACTAAAGCCCTTGGGGAGTTCTAAATTACTCAGATTGAGTGGAGCTTTACCCGTATTTTTAATGGTGAAAGTTTTAGTTACAGTGCTGCCAAAAGCGGCTTCGCCAAAGTCAATAGCATTAGTGCTGCCATCTACAATATCAACAGTGCCATCGAAAACGTGGATTTCGGGAGCGTTAACCTTACCACTAATAGCAAAGTCAAAAGGGCTTTCGTTACTATCGTTGTTGGTTAAACTGAAGTTGCCAGTGTAGGTTGCGCCAATAGTCGTATTTAGTGCCACTGTTATATTCGCCGAAGTCTTAGCAGCCACACTAGCTGGAAGAGTTCCTACCAAACTAAAACCGTCGGGGAGTTTAAGATTACTCAGAGTGAGTGCAGCTATACCTGTGTTCTTAATGGTAAAAGTTTTGGTCACGGTGCTGCCAACAACGACCTCACCAAAGTTAATGGCAGTAGTGCTGTTATCTGCAATGTCAACTGTGCCATCAAGAACTTCAATTTCGGGGGTAGGAGTCTTAATAGTGGGGGCTTCGTATGCACCAATATCAGTCAATACACTGCCGTTGCCATCGCCATCTAGGGGAAGAATCTTGGTGATGCTATTGAAGGTATTGGAACCAGCATCGATCGCAGGACTTCCAGATTTAAGCCTAAAGTCACCATTTGCTGCATCAACAAACAACGGGTCTTTATTTAAAACATTTCCTGTTCCTGTGCCTTTAAAAGTTCCGTTATAAGCAAGGTTATTATCAAATGAAGTATTACTAGAACTAACAATAGAACTAGCAGACTCTCCGTCCTTTGCATACAAAATATTGTTAGAAACCCTAACATTGTTAGCTCTGTTAAGGAAAACTTCTCCAGATGAGAGTTCTTGAGAGTTCTGGTAAATTGTATTATTTACTATATCGACAGGATTTTCTCCTTTGAAAATCTGAACACCTGCACCACCATTGTTATAAATTAAGTTCTTACTGATTAAAGCTTTGCCGGTGTAAGCAACATCTCCAATAAAAGAAGTGTCAAGCATTATTCCATGACCTTCTGTTATTTTTCCTACAGTAACCCAAGGAACTAATTGTTTGTTATTAAAGACAATGTTATCTTTAATAATTACTTTATAATCTGTTACGTTTTGATCGGAATTCCAAAGGTTAAGCATTGTAATTCCTTGGGTTCCATGAGGTGAGTACCAAGCATTTCCAGAAACCACATTGTTTTTTACTGTAATGTAGTCTGCTTCCATTGTTGCAATCCCGCCTCCTGGAAACTTAGAAACGTTGTTATTGCTAATTGTGATGTGATGTGAACGTTCCTTTTCGTTGCCATCGATATATGTAATATTAATACCGTTCCCAGATGTTTCTGAATTTGGGTTGTCTTTATGTTCTAGCGCATATTCTAATGTAGTTTCATCTCGTGCTCCTACCAGCGTCAGCCCATTAATAACTACATAAGAAGACCCTGTAATTGAGATAGCATTCCAATTGTTTTTGTGTGCTTCTAGAACAGGTGTGTGCCCGGGATAAGCAGTAAATGTGATTGGCGCACTAGCGGTACCGTGCTTATCTGAAATACTCAGAATATTAGGGTAAATATTTGTGTAAGTACCATTCATGACGTAGACGGTATCACCTGCCTTCACTAAGTCCCCAGCTTTTTGGAGGGTACGAAATGCAGATCCTTCGTTCAAACCATTATTTTTATCATTGCCTGTTCCAGAAACGTAGTATATGTTGCCAGCCATAAGATTAACTCCTAATGTTTATAAGGGGAATTGTTAGTAAGTTCTCAGCAATAAACTAAGTTGCTAAGTAGTTATTTGAATGGATGATTTATCTGTACTTTTAAAGACAGTTGCAGTTATGCGATGGCGTAGGCGATCGCAACTTTAAATTGCATTTTTTGTAGAAAGACAGTTATAAAACTGAAAATCTTTATCCTATTAACCGTGGATGGTTAAAGTAGGGATGTCGATACCGTCAATCGTCACTGTTTTATTGAGGGTAATCGGACAATTTGCACGCAGACAAGGCAGCGCAAAGCCAAAGCAGTTTTCTGTCATCTCTGCGTTTTATTGAGTGATCAAAGTTGAATTGGTTGAAACTTTAGTAGGTTTACCTTTAACTTAAAGGGAACTAATGTAACAACTTGGTCGAACTTGTTGTAAGCGGTGTAACTGAGGCTTGTGAACTCATGTATTAAAACTAACCTTTACACAGAAGACAAGAATCAGTAAATATTCTGAATTTAGTATTTTTTTTTACAGCAAAAGCGAAATTTTTATGGAGATGTCGTGCTGAAGTTCTGTTAATTTTGAGAGTAATATGGGAGCAAAGAGCGCTTTGTGCAAGGTTTTGATGAAGTTTCTCTAAAAATTCTTGAAGAAGCGATGCCCTCTTTACTAAACGCCCCGCTACCCCTAACAGCACTTTTAAGTCAGGTTATCGTAAATCTTTGTGGTTGCGATCGCAAAGGAGGCTGGAAAGAACAAGGTTTTGGTCTAGTTGATCAATCTTTGAGATAGTTTGGTTTGATGGTGCCAACTTACTTAATCTTCATAATATGAAAACTGAAATAAACTCCAGAATACCCGTCGCTTTGACTATTGCTGGTTCAGATAGTGGTGGCGGTGCAGGAATTCAAGCTGATTTACGTACCTTTGCTTTTCACTGTGTCCACGGTACTAGTGCTATAACCTGCATTACGGCACAAAACACTTTAGGAGTGAAAAGGGTTGATGCCATGCCAATAGAGGCTGTCGTGGCGCAAATTCAGGCAGTAGTTGAGGATATTGGCGTACAAGCTGCCAAAACCGGAATGTTGCTTAATCAGGAAATTATCTTTGCTGTTGCCCAGCAGGTGGAAGCTTTACAAATCAATAATTTAGTAGTTGATCCGGTAATGGTGTCACGTACAGGGGCACAATTGATTGATGATGATGCTGTGAAGACTCTATGCCATGCCCTGATTCCAAAGGCACTTATGATCACGCCGAATCGCTACGAAGCCCAGATTTTAAGCGGTTTACAAATTAATTCTTTAGAGGATATGCAAGCTGCTGCTGAAGTTATTCACAAGACTTTACGGACGAAGGCTGTTTTAGTCAAAGGCGGAGGTATGCAAGGAGATTTACGTGGTGTTGATATCTGGTTTGATGGGGACAAGTTGGAAGTTTTGACTTGCCAACAGGTAGAGACAAAAAATACCCACGGTACTGGCTGTACACTATCGGCTGCGATCGCTGCTAATCTGGCCAAGGGACAAGGCTTGTGGCAGGCAGTGCAAGAGGCAAAGAAGTATGTGACTACTGCACTCACTTACGCCTTAGATATTGGCGAAGGGCAAGGCCCTGTAGGACATTTCTTCCCATTATGGGGAGTAGGGAGTAGGGAGTAGAGAGTGGGGAGGTAGGGGGAGCAGGGGGAGAAAGAATAACTAATGCCCAATGCCCAATGAATGCCCCATGCCCCATGCCCAATTCCCAATTCTCAATTCTCAATTCTCAATAATAAATCTTTGCTCTTTCGGCATTTTTCTATTATTCTTGGGCATAGTTTCAGGGCTGACTATCTTTGTTAGCATCTCTGTACGACCTACTTACTTTGATTTTTAATACCAAGTCCCCGATGCGAACAACCATAGGTTCAGTTCACAGGAATTCGCCAACACCGACTACTCAAGCTTCCCCTCCCTCTGTACCACTTTCTGTATATAGGGAATTGTCAACAGAGTTACAAGCAACACAGGCGAAGTTACATGCACTTACCACCAAAAATCAGCAATTAGCACAAGAAAATCAACTATTACGCCAAGAAATTACCAAAGTTGTTGAGTCTTTTTCTCATTTGCAAAAGTTTGTGGATTCCCATACTGCGCCTGGTTATTACCAAGTTCCCCAAGCCTCTAATGACAAAAATGCCGCTCAAGTGCCAGGAACACAAGCGCGTCCACCTCAGCAGTCTCGTTCTCATTCACCCGTTACTCTCAAAACGCCACCCGAAAAAAGCCGTCGCCAAGATTTTTCTCCACCTGTAATGGAAATAAATTTCCCAATACCACAACCAGTTTATATAGAAGAGCAACAAGTAAGTTATTATCCTACTACCGAGCCAGATGCCAAGGAACTCAATGGCTGGTGGCTAATTATCACCATATTGTTAATCATGCTTACTGCCTTTAGTGCTGGATATTTCGTTGTGCGTCCCTTATTTGAACATCAGAAACGTTAGTTGACACTCTCACAGTCAGCAGCACCAAGCTTTCGAGCTACCAAGCAATTCCTCTGCAATCATTTTCTAAAATATCTGAGCATATTTGCTAAATGGCGGAATTTATTTATTTTTAGGTTATAAAAGCTACATAAAATGCTTAATTTACAGCAACTTCTTTATGTTACGACCTTAAAGATTATCTAATTAATAAATCCTTGCCGCTTTTTATGTCCCAAACCCTCTACACTTTAAAAAAGTGGTAATTATTACATATATTTTAGGAAAAGCACTGCTAGTTACAGCTTCAGACAACGGATCTGGTTAGATATATAAACGAAGCTACTAGAAGTCAGGAGTCAAAAAGATGAAAAAAGTAGAAGCTATCATTCGCCCATTCAAGCTAGATGAGGTAAAAATTGCCTTGGTTAACGCTGGTATTGTCGGCATGACTGTTTCTGAAGTCCGGGGATTCGGACGGCAGAAAGGTCAAACTGAACGGTATCGTGGTTCTGAGTACACCGTTGAGTTTCTACAGAAACTCAAAGTGGAAATCGTCGTTGATGATAATCAAGTTGATATGGTGGTAGACAAAATTATTGCTGCTGCCCGCACTGGTGAAATCGGCGATGGTAAAATTTTCATCTCGCCTGTTGAGCAAGTGATTCGGATTCGCACCGGCGAAAAGAACACAGAAGCAGTTTAAAAAAGTTATGAGTAGAGACGCGATTAATCGCGTCTGTACAGGAGTTATGATTTGTGAGTCAAGACTAAATGAGTGATGATTTAGTACAATTCATAAATCTAAACTCCCAATTTCTAACTCTTAATTTTCTCTAGCTGTGGAAGTAAAGCTGTAAAAGCCTTGCCTCTATGGCTAATTGACCCTTTCATCTCCCGTGTCATCTCCGCAAAGGTCAATTGCAACTCTTGGACATAAAAAATTGGATCGTAGCCGAAACCACCCTCACCACGCGGTGCATGGAGAATTTCGCCGCGACAAATACCTTCAGATTCTAATATGATCGCACCATCAGGACGAGCGATCGCTACTGCACAAACAAATTGAGCTTGTCGATTTACCTCGTTGTCTAATTCTTTCAATAGCCTAGCAATGCGTTCTGAGTCGGTTTTGGCATAACGTGCAGAATATACCCCTGGTGCGCCATTTAGAGCATCTACTTGCAAGCCTGAATCATCAGCAATTGCCCAGTTTCCTGTCGCTTTAGCAATTTGTGATGCTTTCAAACAAGCATTAGCGGCAAAGGTTTCGCCCGTTTCTTCAATTTCCAATTCTTCAGGTTTGAGGGTTAATTCCCAACCAGAATTTTCCAGATAAGCTTGCATTTCCCGCAACTTACCTGGATTCCCTGTAGCTACTACGAGTAATTTGGTCATTAGTCATTAGGTCATTGGTCATTAGTCATTGGTCATTTACTAAGGACAAAGGACTAATGACTAATAATTAATTTTACTCTGCCCAGTGTTTCGCCCAAGCAAGAGTTTGATGCACTTGCTCAATTGTCGGGGCTTCGCAGTAGAGGCGTAAAACTGGCTCAGTACCGCTAAATCGAATCATTAACCAGCTTTTATCAGCGAGGCGATACTTGTAGCCGTCAATTGTCTGGCAATCAATCACTGCTAACCCAGCAATTTCGGTTAAGGGTTGAGTTTGTAGTTGTTGCAGAAGACGCGATCGCACTTCCATACTTGCTAAGGGTAAATCAATGCGATCATAAGCTGAAATAAACCCTGTTTGTTTCTGCAAGTAGCGATAATACTCACCTAAATCAAAACCAGATTCTACAATCGCCTCTAGAACGTATAATGCTGACAGCAGTGCATCGCGTTCGGGAATATGACTACCATAGCCAATCCCTCCCGACTCTTCGCCACCCAGCAACACTTTTGCGACTAACATTCTGTCAGCAATGTATTTATAACCAACTGCTGTCTCAAATACCGACAGGTTATGTAGTGCTGCTACCAGGGGCATTAAGTCGGAACCACTAACAGTTTTGACTATTTCACCACTAAAGCCGCGCCGCAAAGTTAAATGGTCGATTAATATTGGAATTAAGACTTGGGAACTTAAGAAGTTGGCTTCTCCATCTACAGCCGCAATGCGATCGCAATCTCCATCAAATACTAACCCCACCGTTAAAGCTGATTTATCTGTGTCTCGATGAGTTTTAATGACTTCAAATAGCTTTGAAAGGTATTTGGGCAGGGGTTCTGGCGCACCACCACCAAATAGGGGATCGCGTTCTGAGTTGATTTCTTTGACTTGATTACCTAGTAGTCTCGCCAATCCGCCAGCCGCCGCGCCATGCATAACATCGGCAAACAATGTCAATTTGCCAGAGGCGATCGCTTCTCGAATTTTGGCAATATCAACTTTACGTTCTAATGCTTGAGTATAACTGGGCCAAGGATCAAATTTCTCTTGCTTGCCTGGAGTAGCTGCTAATGGGACTCCAACCGACAACTGCTCTTCGATCTCTTTTGTGACTTCTGGCGGCACCGAACCACCAAAACAACCCTTGACTTTTAACCCCAAATATTTACCAGGATTATGGCTAGCTGTAATGACTAGCGCCCCTAAAGCGTTGAGTTGTTTTGCTGCCCAACTATAAGCTGGGGTTGGGGCAAAGTTTTCGCTCAGTAGCACATCAAATCCGACAGAGGTGACAGTATCAGCAACAGCACGAGCAAAATCTTCGGCCATGAATCGGCGATCGTAACCGACAATTATTGTCCGGCTACCCACCGTAGAAAAATATGTATCATATAATACTTTTGCGGCAACTGGTGCGACCAGGGCTAGGCGTTCAAAGGTGAACTCGTCACCAATAATGCCCCGCCAGCCGTCTGTACCAAACTTGATTGAGTTAGTTACAACTGGCATCTAAGTATCCTAACTGTCTACTTGAGGATTCTAGCATTTATACAGTGTACAAAGTAAAAAAAGAATCTAGTAATAATGTTCAACAGAAAAGTGAGCAAATTTGTGCATTCTAGAAGTGCGATCGTCCCAGAATTATTATATTGTTGCAGACATTGTTTTAAGTCGTGTTTAAATCCTATTAGAACTTCATTAAGTCTTTGATACTTTACCAACGCAAAGCATAACTTTAACTCTTGTGCTTTCTGCTATATTTAGCCTTTGATTTGACCAAATAATGAATTATACTAACCACTTTGCTATGTAAGAGAACTCCAAAAAATAAATTATCCCAATTCCTGGACTCAACACGATTAGTTTCTTCCCCCTGCCCTAAATGCAATGGGATATTTTTTTAGTTAGAAGTCCCTAAGACCAGTATTTCCGGTAAAATCAAATTCTGAGGACTGTGGATTTGGGAGAAATTTTGGGTGGCTACACTTGGCGTTAACATTGACCACATCGCCACCATCCGGCAAGCACGGCGGACAGTGGAACCTGACCCTGTAGCGGCGGCGGTACTGGCAGAATTAGGGGGTGCAGATGGCATTACGGTGCATCTGCGGGAAGATCGGCGGCATATCCAAGATAGGGATGTGCGTATATTGCGAGAAACAGTGCGATCGCATCTTAATTTAGAAATGGCCGCTACAGATGAAATGCTAGCGATCGCTCTCGATATCAAACCAGATTATGTAACTTTAGTCCCCGAAAAGCGCGAAGAAGTCACAACAGAAGGCGGATTAGATATTATCGGGCAAATTGCTAGAATAGGTGAGATAGTCAATAAATTGCAAAGCGCTAACATTCCAGTTAGTTTATTTATCGACGCAGAGTCAGCACAAATCGAAGCATCTGTCAAGGTGCAGGCAAAATTTATTGAATTGCACACCGGACAATATGCTGAGGCTAAAGATGAAACAAATCGCCAGCGAGAATTAGCCATATTAGCTAAAGGGTGTGAGCAAGCGATTCAAGCTGGATTGCGAGTCAACGCTGGTCATGGACTCACCTACTGGAACGTCTATCCGGTAGCTGCGCTTCCAGGTATGGAAGAACTGAACATTGGTCATACCATCATCAGCCGGGCAGCATTAGTAGGTATGGAAAGGGCAGTCCGCGAGATGAAAGAAGCTATAAGAGGGAATAGGGAGTAGGGAATGGGGAATGGGCATTGATAATTAAATATTCTCCTCTGCTCCCCCTGCCCTCACTCACCACTCCCCACTCCCACATCTTAAAAGAGGGTTGTCTACTGCGAAATCTAGAAATTGAGAGCAAACCTTCAGCAAAAACTTCTATGAGCGCAACACAGTCTAACGACCTGCCACTTTGGGTACAGGATAGAGATAAGGTGATAGCAGAAAGCACTGATGTCGAGTGGCGCTATCAGACACCGCCTGATTATTCCCGTTCCAAAGAGAATCTCGCTCAAGAAAGTACCTATAATCACCTTGAAGGTACACTAGAAGCGATCGTGCAAAACTTGGTGCGAACCTTCGAGATGGAGGTATCTTTTAAAGCTAACCCGCAAGAGTGGTTATCTATTGTGAATGACAAGTTTCGTGTAAGTACTAATGGCGGAGTCGAGTACACAGCAGCAGATGTATCAGCCCAAGGTACTTACAATTTATTTATGGCTGATTCAGAACACTACAAGGCTTCAGAAGAAAGCTTTGAATCATCCGCAAAAGTCTTCCACACAACATTTCCTCAAGGATTTCCTTGGGAAGTGCTGGAAGTTTTCTCAGGGCCACCAAATGTCACATTCAAATGGCGGCATTGGGGACATTTTAAAGGAGAATACAAAGGACATGCACCTACTGGGGAGACAGTAGAAATTATCGGCATGAGCATTGCAAAAGTTACCGATGACTTGAAGGTTATTTCCTTGGAACATTACTTCGACAATAATTTGTTCTTGGAAAAGCTAACATCTGGTGGCAAACAGATAAATGCTCAAAAGCAGGGAAGTGCTTGTCCGTTCAGTTCTTGGTTCAAGAAGCACAAGAGTTAGTTTTTAGGGGTACAGAGTGCAGTACTGTGCCCTTAAATTATTCACATAGTAACCAGAGGATGAAAATGCAAACATATTATTACGTTTTGGCTAGTAAAAAATTTCTTCTCGAAGAAGAACCGACACACGAAGTTCTCAAAGAACGCACCCGCCACTACCACGAACAAGAAAAACAAATAGATTTTTGGTTGGTTGAGCAACCAGCTTTCTTAGAAACACCGCAGTTTACAGAGCTAAAGGCGAAGTGTCCTCAACCAGCAGTAGCAATTATTTCTACTAATCCTCAATTTATTACTTGGTTAAAACTGCGTTTAGAGTACGTCATCACTGGTGAATTCCAAGCTCCTTCTGAGACAATACCCGATGCATTGGCATCCCTTGCTACCGTCTCTTAGGCATTGAGTATTGGGCATTGAGCATTGGGTATTGATTATTTATTATTCTCCTCTACTCCCATGCTCCCTGCTCCCTGCCCCTCTGCCTCTTCCCCACTCCCTAATTTTATTTTTGAGCGAAAAAATATATTTTTTGACACTCATTTTATCTCCATACTGAAGTAACTGGGTTTTTAGCTTTTTTCTTATAAAATCTTCTAAGACACCTTGATTTACATAATCTAACTTTTGTGCATAGATTTCAGATTTTACCAAGTGTTTTAGGATTAGCGATGTCTACGATGAGCTTCGCTTACGCAGGGTTTATTGATGGCATGAGTCCTGTTTTTGCCCAACAAACCACTCCCCCTTGTCAACCACCAACTGCTGGTGAGTATCTTTTATTAGTAGTCAGTCCCACAGCAGATAATCAAAAACAGTTGCGTAGTGCTTTACCGCCGGAACTGAAAACGATTACCTGTAAATATTTGAACGAAACTGTGACGCGGATAGGGGGCTTTAATAAAATTGATGATGCCAATCGATGGGCAAGGTATGTCAGCAATATTGTTGGCTTGTCTGCCATTATCACCACTCGACCAACAACGCCGGATGTGCAGCCACAGCAACAAGCACAGCTACAGCAGCCACAGCAACAGCTACAGCAACCTCAGCAAACAGTTAACTATAATCCTCAAGCATTAGGAGAAGGTTATGCAGTGCTGGTAGATTATTACAACCGTCCAGAACTAGTAAATAGTGTGCAACAAGTAGTGGGAGGGAACGTAGGTTTTGTTTCTTATGGACAACGCCCTTACTTGTTGGCAGTTTATACGACTAACCAAACTGAAGCATACAATACCTTACAGAAGCTGAACAATGGCGGTTTTGTTGCCAGCATAGTAGATAGTCGTAAGGTAATTCTGCTGCGTTCAACTGTACGGTTGTAGTCATTAGTCATTAATCATTAGTCATTAGTCATTAGTCATTCGTTAATAAACTGTAGACTGTAGACTATTGACTAATAAGCAGACCTAGCTAACCAATAGATGGTTATACCCAAAGCCGACCCAGCTATTACTTGAACTGGTGTATGTCCAAGTAATTCCTTCAGACGGTCTTGGCTAAAGTCTGGTTTTTCATGAAATAATTCATCAATCATTTGATTTAGGATACGAGCTTGCTTACCAGCTGCTTGGCGAACTCCGGCTGCATCATACATGACGATGATGGCAAAAATCATTGCAACGGCAAAATCAGGAGATGCCCAACCGAGTGTTTGCCCTACACCTGCGGCTAGAGCTGTAACTAAAGCTGAATGGGCACTGGGCATACCTCCGGTTGTCACCAAAACACGTATATTCAGTTTGCGATGTTTGACGATCTCGACTACGAGCTTTAGGGCTTGAGCAATTAAACAAGCTATCAGAGCAACCAGCAGCACCCGGTTGTCTAAAATGTTGCCTATGTCCTGCATGGTATTTTGGTTAGGTTAGTAAATATTAGCAGCAGTTGTTGGTTGAGGAAACATCTAGATTCAACCCAAAATCCAAAATTAACCTAGTACATTACGGTAGAAACAGACTAACTATTCAAATTCACCCAAAAGCTTACTTAAAAGCTATTTGGATTTTGATATGAGTGAATTTTGAATTTCGCTAGACGGTGTAGTATAGCATGGTGTCAATTAACCACCCATTCCAAATCAATCGCTTAGGAATTAGGAATTATCCAAAGCGCCACTAGTTATTGCGGCTGATGATAAAATGAGCGATCGCTTGGAGTGATTTGGCTCTTTCTCCAAATGGTTCTAGTTCTGTACAAGCTGCTTTAACTAACTCTTGGGCTTTTGAGCGAGATTCTTCAAGTCCCCAAAGGCTAGGATAGGTGACTTTCTGCGCTTGTTGGTCTTTACCCGCAGTTTTGCCTAATTGCTCTTTTGTAGAAGTGATATCCAAAATATCATCTATGATTTGGAATGCTAGCCCAATATTTTCAGCATAACGGGTCAGTCGTTGTACATCTTCGGGTGATGCTCCAGCGATGATGCCGCCACAAACTACACAAGCTTCCAAAAGGGCAGATGTTTTGTGTCTATGAATGAAATTTAGCGTTTCTAGGGAAATATCTGATTTACCTTCCGACTCTAAATCGACAACTTGACCGCCGACCAAACCAGCTGCCCCCAGCGCCCGACCAAGACGGGCAATAACCTGCAAGACTAGCTCTCTCTTAACGCTTTGAGGGGTTGCAATGGCAACAAACTCAAAAGCGAGAGCCAACAAGCCATCGCCAGCCAAAATCGCCACATCTTCGCCATAGACTTTATGATTCGTCAGCTTCCCACGACGGTAATCGTCATTATCCATCGCCGGTAGGTCGTCATGAATCAATGACATTGTGTGGATCATCTCCACAGCACAAGCTGTTGGCATAGCCATTTCGATAGTGCCACCCATCATTTCACAGGTAGCAAGGCAAAGAATGGGACGTACACGCTTGCCTCCAGCTAATAACGAGTAGCGCATCGCCTCATAAATCTTTTCTGGATAAATGATGGGGATAGCCTGATCTAAAGCAGTATCACAAAGCTTTTGGCGCTCTTTCAGATAAGCTGCTAAGTTAAACGTGGCTTCCTCTGGTGGTGTCTTTTGAACGTTATCAGTTGCTACCATTCTTAAATTCCTGACATTTTGCGATTTTTGTCTTATACGTCACAATTTTAAGGTGCTGTGGCGCTGAAAAAATGAAGAATTAGCAGAGACGCGATCAATCGCGTCTGTAGAGGAGTTAGGATTAATAACTCTTAACTTTTAACTCATCACTCCTCACTTTTTTCTCTTGCCGCCCTAGAATAGCTGGCAAATGTATTTTGCAACAATATGGCGACAGTCATAGGGCCAACACCACCAGGAACGGGGGTGATAAATTCTGCTACAGCAGCTGCTGACTCAAAGTGGACATCGCCAATTAAGCGACTTTTGCCATTAGCATCAGTGACGCGATTCATTCCCACATCTACCACAACAGCGCCCGGTTTTACCATATCAGCAGTGATTAGTCCGGGACGACCTGCTGCTGCAATTAGAATATCAGCATTTTGGGTGATGCTTTTGAGGTCATGCGATCGCGAATGAGCGATCGTGACTGTGGCATCAGCTTCTAATAGCATCAGCGCCATTGGTTTACCCACCAAAATACTACGTCCCACCACTACTGCCTGTTTTCCCTGCAAAGAAATTTCATATTCTTCTAAAAGCCGCATCACACCAGCCGGGGTGCAGCTACGTAAACCGGTTTCTCCCCGGACTAATCGCCCCAAGTTAACTGGGTGCAGTCCATCAGCGTCTTTATCGGGATCAATTTGATGTAGCAGAGCTACAGCATCCAAGTGGTTAGGTAAGGGCAGCTGCACGAGAATGCCATCCACTCGTTCATCGTGGTTTAGTGCAGCTATGACTTTTTCTAACTCTTCAAAGGTTGTTTGGGCGGGAAAATGCTTTCCAAAAGAGGCGATCCCAACTTTAGCGCAAGCTTTTTCTTTGTTACGAACATAAGCAGCTGAGGCTGGATTATCGCCAACCATCAGTACTGCTAAACCAGGCGATCGCCCAATTTTTGGTTGTAATTGTGTAATGGCAACAGAAAGTTCTTGCTGAATTTTTGCGGCTATTGTTTTACCATCAAGGAGTTTGGCAGTTTTTGTTTCCATGAGAATTCCTAGCTATATTCGCCTTTTGTCAAAACACTTGCAACAAGTCTTTCCCTCTGCCCCCTGCCTTTTAATTGGTGTCGTAGCGTTTTTCTCACAGTGAATCCATAATTTTTATTTTCTCAGATCAATGGCGTTATCTGAAGAATAAAGAGTT
The DNA here is from genome assembly GCF_034531155.1 of Nostoc sp. ChiVER01. NCBI lineage: Bacteria > Bacillati > Cyanobacteriota > Cyanophyceae > Nostocales > Nostocaceae > Nostoc > Nostoc sp. ChiVER01. Next base: position 168,035 of record NZ_JAVRBS010000017.1, read on the forward strand.
AAGGATGAAATTCAGAACATTTTTTGCTCAGTTAAGAGTGTGTTTCTGAAAGTGCAGAGAATAGTATAGATGGGAACAGACATGATGAAACTGGCGACACAAGCAGTGAAGCAAAAATTTGCTCAATTGGTGGCTTTCATGCAACAAACGAGAATGTCTCTTTCATTCTTAGACCTCTTGCAAAAGTCCCCAATACCCCACCCCTTAGCAAGGGGAGAGTGTACACACAAGTCGAATTACCCCCCTCAATCCCCCCTTGGAAAGGGGGGAAGCCGAAAATCTAGTTCCCTCCTGGGATTGTTATGGGCACTTCCTGAAGCTGACGGTCTTGGAAAGGGGGGAAGCCGAAAATCTAATTCCTTCACGCCACATGCTTCAAGTCGGCAAAGCCGCCCAACGCAGTGGCTCCCCTTTATAAGGGGAGGGTTAGGGTGGGGTAAAAACCAGCCTCTTAAACTACTTCAGACTTGTGTGTACACCGTAGCCTTAGCAGGGGGAGAGGAGACAAAGCGTAGCTTTGGCGGGGTGGGATTCTTATTTTTGATTGCAAGAGGTCTGTTGTACGGACGCAGTATTGTTCCCTACCGCCTGGGGTTAGTTTTTTTATTGGTGGTGGGACTTTGTAGTTGTGGTAGTTTAACCTCGTCTGGCTTGAATGGGACTAATTTGACAATTGGTACTAATGTCACCCCAATTAGAGAAATTAAACCAGAACAAGACAATAAGGCTACAGTTTACATCCAAGGTAAGGTGGAAAAGAAAGCTCCTTTGATGAAGCAGTGGGCTTATCAAATTAGTGACTCAACTGGCCAAATTTGGGTTGTCACCAATCAAAAAAATCTGAACGAGGGGGCACAAGTGGTGATTAAAGGTAAAATTCGCTACCGAAGTATCCCTTTAGCTGGGAAAGAATTGGGGGAAGTTTATCTAGAAGAACAGTAATTGGCAATTAAAAATAAGACATGAACAATCAACCGATACATGTAGCGATCGCCATTCTCTACCAAAAAAACAAGTTTCTCATGCAACTGCGAGACAACATCCCCGGTATTCTCTACCCTGGTTACTGGGCGCTATTTGGCGGTCATATCGAACCTGGAGAAACACCAGAGGTAGCGGTGAAGCGAGAAATTTTAGAAGAAATCGGCTATAATCTACCACCCTTTGTTGAATTTGGCTGTTATCCCGACGAAAGAGTTGTTCGTCATGTCTTTCATGCACCACTCTTGGTGGAATTAAATCAACTGGTTTTGAATGAAGGCTGGGATATGGGATTATTGACCTTAGAAAATATTCACCAAGGTAATTGTTATTCGCAAAACGCGGGTGAAGTGCGACCTTTGGGAAATATGCATCAAAAAATTATGTTGGATTTTATTCAGACATACCAACAAACATAGTGCCGCAAGGCGGAAATCAGCCCCTTGGGGGAAGTCAAAAGTCAAAATTTAAAAGTCAAAAGTATTATGAGATGGGATTTTGAAAGATTTTAAATGCTTGCTATATTTACGCTGTGGCGTACTAGTTTACCCTACTTGGGTATACTGCAATTGCAGCACGATCTCGTAAATAATTATATGCTTTTTCATGAATCAAAATCAAAGCCAAAATAGAGTTAGAACTCTTGTGGAGTCATAACTAATGCAATCAGCAAATAAACTACCGCGATGGTTAACTATAGGATTGGCATTTCCGATTATTATTCTTAACGGCTGGCTATTGCTCCAGGTTATACAATATTTTCAACCCTTAGTCAGCGTTATCGCCGCCGCCATCCTGCTAGCTTTTGTCTTAAACTATCCAATTCAGTTTCTTCAGGAACAGGGGGTAAAACGCAACCTGGCGATCGCAGGGGTATTACTTTTGACTCTAGTGGTTTTAGTGGCTTTAGGCATCACTTTGGTTCCCTTGATTATCCAACAGCTCGTTGAGCTAGCTAATATATTGCCCAGTTGGATTGATTCTGGGACTCAACAGTTGCAAACTTTTCAAGATTGGGCATTAAGTCAGCAACAACTTCCGATTAATTTAAGTGGTTTATTTACCCAAGTTCTGGAGAGATTATCTAACCAGCTTCAGTCCTTCACTGGTAGAATTCTTGGTTTTGCTGTCGATACCATTGGTATTGTGCTGAACGTGCTGCTGGCGGTAGTGCTGACTATTTACCTAATATTGAACGGTGAACGTCTTTGGGACGGAATTTTTCAGTGGCTTCCCCCTAATATTGGGTTAAGAGTGCGCGAATTACTGCGAGAGGATTTCCACAATTACTTCATCGGTCAAGCAACATTAGGAGCAGTGTTAGGAGTAACAATTACACTAGCGTTTTTGGCGTTGCAAGTTCCCTTAGCTCTACTTTTTGGTATCGGTATTGGTTTATTTTCTCTCTTCCCCTTTGGTACTGGAGTAGGTATCGCTATAGTAAGTTTATTGGTAGCTTTGCAAAACTTTTGGTTAGGAGTTGAAGTCTTAGGTGTAGCTGTTGCGATCGACCAAGTTAATTCTAATTTTATAGCACCGAGAATTCTTGGCAACTTAACTGGACTAAACCCAGTCTGGGTAGTAATTTCTTTGCTTTTGGGAGCAAAGTTGGGGGGAGTTTTGGGTTTGTTAATTGCGATTCCTATTGCCAGTTTTATCAAGGATATAACAGATAGCTGGAGGGCTGGAGAGTTTAACAAGATAGATGATATCGTGACAGAGCCAATAAAGATTACAAGTAAGACAGCAGGAACCTATAGTTAAAATTCAATTTTTAAGTTAAGGCAAATTGGCAATGTTGAGTATTTAGAAAAATGTCTACTCTTTGTTTGTTGCTTGTTTTGTAACCTCAATTACGGTAAGGTGTCATAAATTTATTAAGAATTCATTTGAACCGGAATTTTAATAATAAACTCAGTCCCTTCGCCCAAAACCGATATGCATTGCAGTTGACCACCGTGTTTTTCCACAACAATTTGATAGCTAATAGATAAACCTAATCCAGTTCCTTTGCCAACAGGTTTAGTGGTGAAAAAGGGATCAAACAATCGGTTTTGGTGACTTTCTGGAATTCCCATCCCATTATCGCAAATGCGGATAATTACTTGTTTGTCATCAGTGAGTTCAGTCCGAATGCAAATTTTTGCTTTATCCTTTACCAATGAAGGATGAGTAATAACTAATGACTCTTCTATAGCGTCAATAGCATTCACTAATATATTCATAAATACCTGATTGAGTAACCCAGCGTAGCACTCAACTTTGGGAAGATCACCATATTCTTTAATTATATTTATGCTTTCACCTAATTGGTCGAAACGACTTTGTAAAATTACCAGAGTGCTATCAATTCCTTCATGAATATCAACTAATTTTTTATCAGATTCATCAAGACGAGAAAAATTTCTTAAAGAAAGAATGATTTCCTTGATTCGCTTAGTACCAACTTTCATAGAGGTGAGAAGACGAGGGAGATCGGTACTTAAAAAGTCTAGTTCAATTTGTGCGATCGCAGTTTGAATTTCCGCTTTTGGCTCAGGATAACATTGTTGGTACAATCTAATCAGAGCGAGTAAATTTTGGCTGTATTCAATGGCGTGGACAATATTACCAGAAATAAAGTTTACGGGATTATTGATTTCGTGTGCAATACCAGCAACGAGTTGTCCTAAAGCAGCCATTTTTTCATTCTGGATCAATTGCGTATAGTTTTGTTGAAGATCGCGAAAGCCTGCTTTAGCAACTCTAGATTGTTCCTCTACCTGCTGTAGTTCAATAAGTGTTAAGGCATGAATTTGGGAGTAGGCTAAAAGTAATTGATGAAAATCGACGAGCTTATATTTTCCAGACGTAGTTTTAACTAAAATTGGCTCATAAGCAATTTCAGGTGGTTGTTGTAAAGTTGACTGAGTAGCATTGACAATAAGCATATCTTCCGAAAGTGTTAATACCTCTTGCTGAAAAAACTTGTAAAGAATTTTAATCGGTCTTATAGAAAATAATGCCAAGCTATAGGTTTGGCTCATATACTCAAAAAATTTCCGCCGTGAAATTATTCCTACATACTGTTGATTATTAGTTAAGATAATTCCCGGTAATAAAGGCTCTTCCTTAAAGAGCATAGCCAAATCATTGCCGGGACGCTCTATTTCGATGTGAACCTGCCAAAAGGGTAATTCTTGCAAAGTTGACTTTAATCGCAAGTTTGGCTTATTAGCATTTGTCACGTCATGCATAGCCAGCATACTCTCAAACCTTGGCTGCTGAGGTAATATTTCTGGTAACATTCTGAATATCCGTCTCAATAATTTTAAAGTTTTTAATCCTGACAAACTTATCTTTCCCAGATTGCTACCCAAAATTCACAAGGTAGATGCAGGAATATAGAGTACTTTATTAGTTATTTATCATTAGTCATTTGTAATTTATCCAATAAAAATTATGCGTACTTTTTATGTGGTTTCATCATGGAGTTTTTAGTAGGGACTTCAGCCCTAAAAAAAGACTAAAGTCATTACTACAAACCTTTAATTATTTAAGACGTTTTACTTAAGTTTTCTTAAAAAATAGTTTTATATTAACCATTAGATAACCCAATCTTTACTTTTTGATATAAGAGAGTGTGCTAAAAGGTTATCTTGTAATACTTTTTAAGCTTGCCATTATTTATCATGGAATCTAATCGCCCATCACAGTTAAATCGCCGTCAGTTTTTGCTCCGTTCAACTATCACAGCAGGTGGAATTATTGCCACAAATCTTGTATGGAAATCAAAAGTTTTTGCCCAAGCGCCTGCAATTATTACCTCTGACAAAATGCGTCCTGCTATACCTTATGGTGTAGCTAGCGGAGATATTTCTAAAGACAGTATTGTTATTTGGAGCCGTAGCGATCGCTCCGCCAAAATGATCGTAGAATACTCTACTAGTGAATCTTTTAAAAATGTGCAGCGAGTTGTGGGGCCCAATGCTTTAAAAAATAGCGACTTTACAACACGACTTTATTTAACGAACCTGCCACCAGACCAACAATTATTTTATCGGGTAATTTTCCAAGATTTAAACTATAAAGGCACTTACAGCGCTCCTGTCAAAGGCACTTTCCGAACTCCTCCCAAATCTGGGCGAGATGTATTCTTTGTATGGGGTGGTGACACCGCCGGTCAGGGATGGGGAATTAATCCTGAGTTTGGTGGAATGAAAATTTACGAAACTATGCGGCAACTTCACCCCGACTTTTTTATTCATTCTGGGGATAATATTTACGCCGATGGCCCCATTCAATCAGAAGTAACTTTAGACGACGGCACTATTTGGAAAAACATCACCACACCAGAAAAATCCAAAGTAGCAGAAACTCTCACAGAATATCGTGGTAACTATATCTACAATTTACTGGATCAAAACATCAAGCGTTTCTACGCTGAAGTTCCCATATTGGCACAGTGGGACGACCACGAAACAAGGAACAATTGGTATCCTGGGCAAACTATCCAGAATGATGACCGCTACACAGTTAAGGATGTTAACTTACTAGCCCAAAGGGCAAGACAAGCATTTTTGGAATATTTGCCTATTGGATATGAAACAAATAATCCAGATAAAGCAAAAATTTATCGCTCCTTCAACTATGGCCCATTATTAGACATTTTCATGCTGGATGAGCGCACTTACCGGGGGCCCAACTCTCCCAATAATCAGCCAGTACCAAGTAAAAAAACAGACTTTTTGAGCAAAAAACAAGTGGAATGGTTGAAAAGCCAATTGCTGTCATCAAAAGCAACATGGAAAGTGATTGCAAGTGATATGCCTTTAGGGCTGATAGTTAAAGACGGTAGCACTGATTTTGAAGCTTGGGCTAATGGAAATGGCCCAGCTTTAGGAAGAGAACTAGAACTTGCCGATTTACTACGATTTATCAAAAATAAAAATATCCAGAATGTTGTTTGGTTAACTGCTGATGTACATTATGCAGCAGCCCATTATTATGACCCGGCTAAAGCACAGTTTACCGACTTTAAGCCTTTTTGGGAGTTCGTCGCCGGGCCTCTTAACTCTGGCACATTTGGGCCAAACGAATTAGAAAATACCTTTGGCCCACAATTAATATTTCAAAGCCTTCCTCCAGGTACGAAAGCAAATCGCCCCCCAAGTGAAGGTTTGCAATTCTTTGGAGGAGTTAAAATTAATGGAAATACAAAAGTGATGACGGTAACACTGCGTAACTTGGTAGGAAAAATTATTTACAGCGTAGATTTACCACCAGAAAAATAGATCATCAAAACTTAGCGAAAATTAGCCAGTTAGATAAAGTAAAAAACTGAGTTATTACTCTATCTAATTGGCTTTTATATAGTTTGTTGAGAGGCTTATAAAGCTCTCCTTAGTTTGTTTCAAATAGAGGTAGTTGATATTAAGTTAGGGTATAAAAAGTGAAATCTTGGGGCGAAAACTTAGCTTGGTTAGACAAGCTTGTTAGATTAGTCAGATTAGCCAGGACACTAATAGGGCCGCCGTCACCTAAATCAGTAGAATAGACAACTCTTGAAAAGCCAAGTGTAGAGTTGTAATAGACAAATAATCCTTCATCAGATGTAATCTTATTGTTATTAGCAATAGCTTTGGCAGCAGCAGCATTTGGAAATGCATCGAGCAACACTAGTACATTGGCATTACCCGATAGTTTAGAGCTAACCCTTTCTTTGTATTTAACTTGGGCATTAAAATCAAGTCCAAGCTTGCCAGTTTCAAAGACGAAATTATCTACACCGATTTGGTAGTCAGTGATTTTATCTGGCTGATTCAACACTCTAATACCGTTGGGGCTTTGTACTGGGGAACCATTAGCAAATGGGGGATCGTAATAGCCAAAAGTAGGCCAGCTCCGCCCGTTAGTATATCAACACCAGTACCACCGTCTAAGAAATCACTGCCATTACCGCCTCTTAAAACATCATTGCCTGTATGACCATAAAGGTTATCGTTTCCATTTCTGCCTTCAAGAGTGTCATTACCCGCATTTCCGTAGAGAAAGTCATTTCCTCCTTTGCCATCAATAAAGTCATTGGAGACTTTACCAGACAAGATATTATTCGCGTCATTTCCAACAATATTTGCCATAGCTGTTATTCTTTAAAATTGCAAATTTGTGTGTTTTGTGAACTGCATTTATCATAGAAATTCCACAAAAAACAAACATCTGAAAAACGTCTTGAATCTCAGCACAACTAATTAGATAAATTCTTTCTGATTTTTGTTGTCCACTAAGTAAATATGTCTACAACTTTCAGTAGACCGAAAAGTTTTGCGATCGCTGTGTGATGAATACCTGGGAACCTGAT
>NZ_JAVRBS010000018.1:0-157187 GCF_034531155.1 Nostoc sp. ChiVER01
ATTGGTGGTACTTGACCCATCTCTAATGTTGGCGATTGATGTTTTTCCTTGTGAATGGAAGGTTTTTGCACAAATGAATCTAATTGAACTGACCAACATACTTTGAGATTTGGCAGCTCGCGTTAATTTAGTTGTTTTTGCGTCCCACCCTCGCGCACCAAAAAAGACAAGAAGGATACTAAAACGTACTCGTCCTTCCAGACGACCCCATGTTTCTACAGCTAAAATTCTATCCCAAAAATAATACCTAAAAACAGACACCTTGAAAGGGCTAGTCGAGTGCCCCACTATTTAATAAGATGCTCACCTGCTTAGTTGATGGGAAATATCGTTTTGCCATAGCCAATGCATTTAGGCAAGGAACTTATGGAGGATCACCTGTGCATACTTGGTGTCAATTTACAAATTTAATGTGAGGTATACAGAACAGGGGTAAGTCTAGCTGTTGAACAACTGCTTTCTAGAAAATAATCTTAGCAACCCGGCAGTTCGAATACCCCAAGCACCATTAACGAATAAACCTGTTACTATTCCCGCAAGTTTCCAGCCTCCAGCAATGGGCTGACCCTTTAGTGGTGCGACCACAAACCAAGCCACTAGCGTCGGGACAATTGCACCACATACTAACGCATCTAACCAGTAGCTTTTATCATGGCGAAAACGAGGCGCGACCGCTACCCAAATCAGTCCCCAAATCCCTCCCCAGAATGCGCTTGACCAAATTTGCGGGATTCCGAATGGTTGTGTTGTCGGTGCAGTTGCATAGGGGGCACGAGGCGCGAAATTCACTGCATGTAGCAGCGCCAATACACCTTGGTAAAATAACAAAACGGACACAAAGCCTGCAATAAATGCTAATGCAAGTCGAGATAAGGCAGCTTTTTGAGCCATTGTTTATACGAAAACCTCTAGAGCTTGCTTCTTGGAGTTGTCTATGATAGTTTGCTAACTAGTATCAATACAATAAATCTATCGAATTACTGTATTTTAATCAACATTATCGTTAACGTAGTTGAACGAGTCTAGAGTTAAGAGTATCTAGGTACTCTACCAAATATATGACAAGTAGAAAAGCCAACCTTATCGATTTAGAAATCGATGCCTCTGAATTTTTCAATTCATCTAGAACATTTTTGATCAATAAAGCATTTGTTGCGATCGCTGTGAAGAGTTAGTAAGGATAGCACCCTACAAAAAGGCAGGGAAAGCAGAGGAGTCATAATTAATACCCAATACTCAATATTCTATTATCAATTACTAAGGAGTTAGATAAATGACAGGGAAATTAGAGGAAAAAGTAGCAATTATCACTGGGGCTTCAGCAGGAATTGGAGAAGCAACTGCGATCGCCTTGGCAGCTGAAGGAGCAACAGTAGTGCTGGCTGCTAGGCGTGGCGATCGCATTCAAGCATTAACACAACGTATCGAAGCTAGTGGTGGCAAGGCATTGCCCATTGTTACTGATGTGACTGACGAAACTCAGGTAAATAACTTAGTAGCAAAGGCAAATGCAAAATTGGGCAGGGTTGATATTCTTGTGAATAATGCAGGGATTGCCTTACTAGGAACCATTGAAGCAGGAAATAGCTCAGACTGGCGGCGATCCTTTGACCTCAACGTACTAGGACTGCTATATGCTACTCATGCTGTTTTGCCTCTTTTGAAGGCGCAAAAATCGGGGCATATAGTCAATATCTCCTCAGTGGCTGGTCGGACAGCGCGGGCGGGCGTTGGTGTTTATAATGCTACCAAATGGGGTGTCAATGCCCTCTCAGAAGCATTGCGCCAAGAAGTTCACAAAGACAACATCCGCGTCACTATCATCGAACCAGGTTTGGTGGATACGGAAATTGACAGCCAAATAACTGATCCTGTTGCCAAACAACGGATTGAAGAACGACGCAAGGCAATTACACCTCTGCAAAGCGAAGATGTTGCTGCTGCGATCGTTTACGCCGTTACTCAACCACCACGCGTTAATGTCAACGAAATTCTCATTCGACCAACGGGACAAGAACACTAAACAAGCATAATTATTACCTGCGTTGGCGTACTCTTAAAATTGCGCCTGAAACACCAAAAGCTAATATAGCCACGGTGTAATTTGGCTCAGGAACTCCAATAATGCTCACCCTGTTGATGGCCAAAGCCCTATTTAACTCAGAAGTGCTGAAAACGAGTCGCGAGATGTTAGCAGTTTCACTGCGAATCCCAAGAAACAATGCCGAATTATCCAATGTGACAGAAGAAGTCCCCGGTACAGAGAAAGTACCTAATAGGTTATTGGCATTATCAAAAGCTGAGACAAACGTGTTGAATTCTGGAATATCGTCTACAGCTATTTGAGTACCAGCACCGAAAACAGGCTGATCAAAGCTAATGGTCAAAGGGCCCGGATTGCCAATTGCAGGAAAACCACTTCTTGGGTTCAAGCCTGTGAAGAGTAGAAAATCACCATCAGTAAAGTTTGTCGGAATGCCTTTGGGTATAACAGAGGTTTGAAAAACAAAAGGTGGGGTAATAGCAGCATCGTCAGATTGAGGTATATTTACACCCAGAGATAGACCGCCTTCTGATACTGCTGAAAAAGAGTTAGGCAAAAAAGCCGAAGGATCGGGAGCAAAAGGATTGAACACTTTACCCAAACTCGACCAATCAATTCCGTCATTGCCTCCGAAAGCAGCACGACTAGTTACTAATGTAACTGCTTTAACTGGTAGTGGGAGAACTGCTATTAGAGTTGTAATTGCTAGTTTGGTGGCAATTGCTGGTAAATATTTGATTGAGAACTTTAATAATTGGTTTGTCATAAATGCCATCAAAGCTTACTCCTTATTTCGTAGATTGGCATTATCAAGATACTGCTGCCTATAGTTCAATACGCTTGGCTTTGTGGAAAATTGTAGATTGGGTTAAGCAAAGCGCAACCCAACAAAGTCTCGAAATGTTGGGTTACTCTGCGGGATCTTGCTACGTTCCTCAACCTAACCTACACATTTCAAGGTTTTTGGCGTTAACCCAAGCGTATTGGCCTATAGTTAGGCTTATCGTCAATCCTACGGTAAAGGGAGTTATATGTTAATTAATTTATCTTAAAGTTATAGTAAAATTACTGAAGATTTCCGAAAAAGGAAATAATCTAAAATTATGTCACTCAGTCGTAGCGACCTCGAAGCTGGAAATGAACAGACGAGGCTATTAGAAGCATCACACTCTGGAATAAAGCTAACTACCTTGAGCGAAGATGAGTTACAGCGATCGCTCGATGAAACACTACAACAGCAACCGCAAAATTCTGATATTTGGATATTTGCCTACGGTTCGCTGATTTGGAATCCTCTAATCACTTACGTCGAGCGCCGTGCTGGGATCATTTATGGTTGGCATCGGCGTTTTTGTACATGGATGATCCTGGCTCGTGGTACTCCAGAGAATCCCGGATTACTTTTAGGACTTGATCGGGGTGGTAGTTGTCGTGGCGTTATTTATCGCATTGGGGCTGCTGATGTACCATCCGAATTACTACTGATTTGGCGACGGGAGATGTTAGGTGGTGTCTACGTTGCTCGTTGGGTAAAAGTGTTTGATGGTATACAGGAATTTAAAGCGATCGCCTTTGTTGCTAATCGCCAACATCCCAGGTACGCTCATCAGATACCATTAGCAACCACTGTTAATAGTATTGCCACCGCATCTGGAAAATTGGGTTCCTGCGCTGATTATCTTATGAATACTGTTGAGGGATTGATGGCAGAAGGTATTAAAGATAGACAATTACTTTTGTTACGCAAACAAGTGTTGGCAAAACAACAAGCGCTTTAGTTAGTCGCGATCGCTTTAATTTACCGCCTATTTCCGGGCAACAGCCATGATGTGAGCGCTCATCCCCAATATAGAAGGTTCGGTTTCTAACCAACGAATCGCTTCTAAAAGGCGATCGCGCCGACCAAGCTCATTCCAGTGTTCCTCAAAGTTTTGTAGTAACCAGCCTGGCCCTTCAATCGCTAAAATCTTTTCAGAATGTAAACCCGCTTCTTTAACCTCTGCTCTGAGTTCTTCTGAATGATGAAAGAAGGTTTTTGTAAAGTAGCGAGGATGGTTGTTTGGGTTGCGGTGTTGACCATCAATCAAATCCTGTTTAACAATCTCTACAAACTCTGGATCATCTAAATGCCCCCGAAATAATCCATCTAAGGTTGAAGCAAAGCGAGAAACTCCCGCAGCAAAAACAAAACCTCCTGTTTTTAAGATGCGATGAGCTTCACGCAAAGCAATAATCCGATCTGTGCGCTCAGTCAGATGATACAAAGGCCCAAGTAACAGAACAGCATCAACGCTGTTATCCGCCCGATTCAGTTGCCGAGCGTCTCCAACTGCCAAACTAGCTAGAGGATATTCTGGTTGAGCTTGAGACAAATGTCGGGCTTGCTCTATGTGCAAAGGAACCGCATCAATAAGATGGACTTCATAGCCTTGTTGAGCAAGCCAAAAAGAATAAACACCAGCGCCACCGCCAACATCGAAAATCACTGCGGGTGGAGGTGGTAGATAGCGGCTTATAAGTTCTTGGCTTCTGACTAATTCCAGCAAACCTGCACCTTTTGATAACCGCTTTTGCTCCCGACCACTGGCATAATGGATTAACGCTTCATCTGCAAGCAAATTGTTTAATTCAGATAAATCTGACATCGTGAATCTCAACTTCAATTAAATCATTATCTTTCAGGTTATATAGCTCCCGAAGTTTAACGTCGCAAGCTATCTCAATAATTGTTTTCGGATGATCTCCGCTCTCAGTGTTATTTTTGTCTGTTCTTAAGATAAAAGCATCTCTGCCAAATATCTGACAGGGAACAATGCTAACAGAAACAGTCCCTCCATATTCTTCCTTTTCCAGGCGAATTACATTTTTCGGGAGATCGTAAGGTTGTTCTAGCTGAATATTTAAAGTTCCAGGAAAGAATTTCATTCCTGTTTTTCTTAAGTAATATTCTTGGAGTTTCTCAATCCAGTAAGAAAAGTTTCCTAAACCACTGACAACTTTACCTTTCAAGATTTTCATATAATATATTTCGTAAGGATTCAGGAGTCAGAATTCAGGAGACAGAATAAATGAGACAACCAGCCAAGACATCCAAGACTTGATAGTTTGGCAGAAAGCACATAAGTTTGTTTTATGTGTATATCAATTTACTGGTCAATTTCCTAAAACGGAAATCTATGGGCTTACCTCTCAGTTTAGACGAGCAACAATCTCTATTGCAGCAAATATAGCTGAGGGTTTTAAGAAAAAGGGAGCAGCAGATAAAGTTCGTTTTTTAAACATTGCACAAGGCTCTGTAGAGGAATGCCACTACTATCTAATTCTTTCAAAAGACCTTGACTACGGTGACACATCAGGATTAATGCTTCAACTTGAGGAGGTTAGTAAATTACTAACAGCTTATGCTAATTCCATTCTGAATTCTGACTCCTGACTCCTGACTCCTGACTCCTGAATTCTTACTATATTTCTATCTTTTTTGTAAATAAATTATTAAGTCTTAATTAATCTTAAATTGTATTCGGCGCGATCGCTAAAGTTATTGCCTCTTAAGTAGTTTTGGTCAGGAGTTACGCAGAAATAACTTACCTTCAAAAATCATGGCTTACAGCCGTATTGACAATTGAGAGCGGAGTGGCAATAATACCGCCTACAAAAATATCTACGCAGGTTTCGATATAATCCTCACAGCTATAGCTGCCTTGATTAAAATTTGCACTACGACATAGCATTCCAGCTAGTAGCATTCCTTTAAACATATCAACTGCTGGGAATAGATCAAGGTCTGCTCTAACAGTGCCTATTTTCTGACTCGATTGCAGGTAAGCTACCAGTTCTTCCCCTAAGGGCTTTGCAGCTTCTTGAATCACTTGTTTTGCTGCCTCAGGATGACGTTTTGCTTCTCCAATGAAGGTACGAATTAAGTCTTCCTGTGTCTCTAGCATAGTATTGTAAAGATGAGCATACTGTATTAAATCAATTTTTAAATCCTGCGTTAACGCTTGGGGATGTGCAAGGGCTTCTGTCTGGAGTGCCAAGGCGTTTTTGATGACTGCTCCCAAAAGTTGTTCTTTGCTAGCAAAGTGGCGAAATAAAGTCACTTCATTCACACCAGCAACACGAGCTATTTCACGGGTAGTTGCTCCTTGAACACCTAAACTAGCAAATACCTGCGAGGCGGCTTCTATCAAACGTGTACGGGTAAGAGCTGATGACCGGATGGTTTTATTCATTTATGCTAGCAAGTACTTACTTCCATAATATGTTATGTGGAAAAAGCTGTCGCAATTTGAAGAAAAATAATCTTGATACCAGCATTTTTAAAATTATTAAAAATCTTTTTATATCGGATCAAATTTATTTTGGTACAACAGCTAATACTTTACTCATTTTAGTAACTGGGACAACTATTCCACTTCTTAAATAATGAGGTGCTCTTTGGATGGCAGTAAATCCCAGCCGTAAATAAAAGCCTTCGGCATAGAGGCTAGCAGTTGTAATTACCTTATTTATACCTTGATTAGTTGCTTCATTGCAAAAATTTTGAACTAAAGCACGCCCGATCCCTTTACCTTGATATTTAGGATGGACATACAGTCCGATAAGTTCATCAACAATAAAACTAGCAAAACCTATTACAACATCTCCCTGGATCGCAACCCAAAAAGTTTCCACTTTCATCCTCTTCAAGATATTTGAACCATCAGGTTTGTCACGGTTATTGCGCCAAGCTAAAAGTTCTTTTCGGGTGTAGAAAGTTGCAGGTAGAGCTTTGATGGCAGCAATATGAATTGCACTCAGCACCCACGCATCTGTTTCTTGGGCAGGCCGAAGAGATATTTCGTTAGCGCTCATAGGTTTAGGGCTGGTATTCAGATTAGGGACTTCCAACTAAAAAAATATTCTATCGTGGTGTAGGCAGGGGGGCAGGGAGCAGTTATTGCTGGGGGAGAAAGAAAAATATGATCTGAGTAAATTGGATAATTTATTATCTGGAAGTCCCTTACATGCCTATTTTACTTTTACGTCTAAATTTTCAGAGCAAATAAATTTATTTATGGGGATTTCCCCCTGCTCCCTGCCCCTTTTCCTCTTTTTGACCGCACCCTGTAATTCAATCGATGACAACTCATAAACTATAAGTTACGGTAATTTGATACGCAAAACCTATAATAAGTTATAAACAACATTAAGTCTATCGGAAAACCGTATATTATGGATAAAGCAATAAAATAACCAGCTTCAAAATCTATATTTTGAAGTAATCAAGCAATATCTTTTGATATTTGGCTAATTTTGCGGTGCTTATTTGAATATCTTCTTAAAGCTTGCTGATTAGACTATTTACCAAGCTAGAAGCCATTAGAAATTGACAAGGAGTGAATGTGATCAACGCCATACATATTAACGAGAACTTGACAACAACAGGACAAGTTATACCAAAACAGCTTGAGCAAGCTATCCAAGAAGGTTTTAAGTCCGTTCTAAATCTGCGATCGCCAGATGAGCTAGGATTTTCTAAAGATGAGCAAAAAGTAGCGGAAGCATTGGGGCTACATTATACGAATGTTCCACTCAAGGTGGATTTAAAAAATTTAAATGAAGAGGCTATTACCAAAATCCTCAAGACACTCGAAGAAATTCCTAAACCAGCAGTGGTACATTGTGCAGCCGGGATGCGATCGACTGGAATTGCGCTCTTAAGTATCGCTATCCAGGAAGGATTAACCCCAGAAGAAACTTTGGAAAAAGCTAAGAATTTGGGTTTTGGATTCTTTGAACACGCTGGTATTAGTCCCCGGCTGAAGCAATTATTTGTGGACTACGTTAACAAACATGCAAAAGTAGCTGTGCCTACTTGCTGAAACAGCGAGTTTGATAAACCTCTCCCTACCTTGAACTGTCGTTAAAGTCTGTCCCTCTCGCCCGTCGGAGAGGGACGTTTTTGCGTAGTAAGACCTTTTTTTACTCAGGTACACGCTAACACACTTTACTCTGGCTACTTGGGAGGTTACGAAAGCGTTCCATGAAACGGCAGTCAATCCAATTTTTGTAATACCACAATAGTTTGTGAGGTGGTAAAGTAAAAGCGCCTTTAGTTGCAATAGCTCGTTCGTCTCCTGTACCAATTAAACTCAAATATTGTTTTTGGGGTCTATAGGGTTTGAGCGACTTACCTAATAAAATTCGCTGCAAATTCTCAAATAAAGGTTTACCTTGCCTAACAGCAAATACCCCAGCTTTCGGACGCGGATGATTTACCATTGTGGCAATATCACCAGCAGCAAATACTTGCGGGTGCGTTTGAGATTGTAATGTATCTTCTATCAAAATAAAACCTTTCTCATCAGTTCCTAGTCCAGCGCTTTTTAACCATTCGGGTGCGGATGCTTGTGTTACCCAGAAAATTTTATTGCACTCTACTATCAAACCAGATTCGCATTTAATCTCAAATATTTTCTTAGGTTCGCTGTAGAGTGTAGGTGCAACTTTACACACAGTTTCTCTAAGATGTAGCTTAATACCTTGCGCGGTTAAAATTTGCTGAACTTGATGGCGCACTGATGAATGGTAATTGGGCATCAGTTCTGTGCCACGCTGGAATAAATGAACTTCCAGATTTTGAATTGGTTGTTGAGTTTGACGTAAAATGCGATGTAAATGAGATTGCATCGACAGCGCCAATTCTACACCGCCAGCGCCACCACCCACGATCGCAATCCTAATTGGTTCTTGAGGATTTTTACCTACAGCTTCAACTAGTGTATACCAATGTTCCAATAGCTGCGATACTGGTTTAGCTGCGATCGCATATTCTGCTGCACCTGATACAGACAATGTGGCTGGAGTGCTGCCAATATCAATAGACAGCACATCAAAATCTACCACAAGTCCATTAGCACAAAGAATTTTGTGATTTTCTAAGTCTAGGGCAACTACTCTGTCAATATACAAATGTGCTTGAGCATAGTTCGCTAAAGGTCGCAAGTCAATATGACATTCATCATAGCTATAAAATCCGGCAATATGTCCTGGTAACATTCCAGAGTAAGCTGTATTTTTGGCTTCGGTAATCAATGTCAAACGGACACCAGGTAAAGGCTTTCTACCAAACATTTTCAGGGCAATTGTATGGCTGTGACCGCCACCAATCAGCACTAAGTCTTTAACTCTAGGCTGTAATTTTTGCTGCATTGAAGTAGTTCATAACAATACTATTTGAGTTATAAGATTTTTTTGTTGACTAGCGTATCTGGTAAAAGAAGGCTATCCTTTATAATTAGTAGTTTTTCATAAATAATTTATGGATGCTTTATGATAGGCATCAATCAAAATTATCATGTTCAGGTTGATTGATAGTGAAGAATGAAAAGTAGTGAGTACAAGTAATTTTTGAAACCTCATTTTATCACTTAGTAATGTTAACAGTAATTATTAATGCTTTTCAAAGCATAAAAAATATTTTACCAATAAATAACGGACAGCTATCGAAAATATGTCTGAGGATACATGCTTTGCAAGAAAAAGTTAACCAAACTCAACATCAGTCGCCAAAAGAAAGTTTAAGAATAGCAATTGAACAACTAGGGAATAAGACTATAGAAACCAGTCTTGCTGTAATTAATGATTTAGAGCAAATTGCCCAAAATCATGCACAGTACCACTGGATAATTATGGGCATTCTTACTACTTTTATACGAGAAAATGCTCCTTACATGCCCCAAGAGAAATTAACGAGCAACTTGTCAACAAAACTTCGTGTAGATATTCAAGCAGCTCTTACCGTTATTGCTAGAAGAGATGTAAACAAAGACCCAGAGAATGAGCAACTTGATTTGAGTCACACGGACATAAGAGGAGCAAATTTAAATAGGGCGAACTTAGAACAGACAAATCTTTATCAAGCTAATCTTGCTGGAGCTAACCTTACAGAAGCTAATCTTGCAGGAGCAATTCTCAGTGCAGCTAACCTAGAAGGTACTAACTTATATTTAGCTAATCTAGAAGGAGCAATCCTCAGTGCAGCTAGTCTAAAAGGAGCTAACCTTGAAGGGGCTAACCTTCATTGTGCAAGCTTATATCTAGCTGGACTGAATCGAGCGATTCTCAATAATGCCATACTCGATGGGGCAAACCTTAGAGAAGCTAAATTTTCTGAATAAAACCCTTTTATCAAACAGAATTCAGGAGTCAGGAGCCAGAATTCAGAATTGAATTCTGATAGCGCAGCGATAGCGAGTCTACGAGCGTCACGAAAAAGTGGATGAATAAGCGGCGTTTTTGCACCCCCTCCAAATCATAGATTTGGTGGTCAACTTTCGTAGTGGCGGGTCTGAATCCCCCACTTTCTTGTTCTGACTCCTGACTTCTGACTTCTGAATTCTTCTTCATTTCAACTAAGGCAGAAGTCAGCCCCTTTGGGGAAGTCAAAAGTTAAAAGTCAAAAGAATTGTATTCCAAGCTTCTTGCACCATTTAAAATGCTATGTACACTATGGTATATTTCATCTCATTAACTGGTTAATTGAGGGTCTTGACACCTATTATAATTTTCTGCTAAATGCTATACTATTTTTCCTCAACATCTAAGTAATAATTCTAGGTTGTAAGGAAAATCGTTACCATGTCTTCTAAAAAGACAGACACTCTTTTGAATTGGTTGATAACCATAACAGTTATATTTGGCTTCTCATTGACTGTAATTTTTTTGGCGTTGTCCAATATTAAAGAATTGTCAGTCCAGGAAAAAATTCAGTATAGAAATCAAGCATTAACAACTACTGCAATAGTTTTTTTGGCATCGGCAGTAATGTTTAATACTTATTATGCCGCAAAGCGGGCCCAAGCGATGCAGCAAAATGCGATCGCAGCTGAGAAAAACCTGGAAATTGGCATTCAAAATGCAAAAGTTAATCAAGACAGATTGATTTCAGAACGCTTTATGGGGGCAATTGCCCAGCTTGGTCATGAAAAAGTTGAAACTCGGACAGGCGCAATTTATGCATTAGAAAGAGTTGCTCAAGATTTTTCCAAAGAACACTGGACAATCATGGAAATTCTTACCGCCTTTGTGCGAGAGAATACACCTATCCAGCAAGTAAAGGTAGAGCAACAAAACCCGGAATATCAAGAAGCAGCTTACTCAGGTAAGCGTAGAGGTGGGTCGCCTCCGACACAGCAGTTGGAGCAAAATCTCCATGAAGAATTGCCAAAAATCCGCACTGATATTCAAGCAGCTTTAATTGTTATCGGCAGACGTAATTTACTCGAAGACCCAAAAGATCAAAAACTTGATTTACGGAATATTGACATTAGAAGGGCAGACCTGCTAGGAGTTAATCTGCAACAAGCAGACTTACGTGGCTCTGACCTAAGTGGCGCTGACCTGCGGGGAGCAGACTTGAGTGAGGCTGATCTAAACGGCGCTAAACTTGTGAGGTCTAATCTCTATGAAACCAAATTACTAAAAACTAGTTTTTGTGGAGCAAACCTCTGTTGGGCTAATCTCAACCGCGCTAATCTCAGTGGGGCAAACATGCGTTCAGCCAATCTCTCTGGAGCAAGTCTGCGTGTAACTAATCTGCAAGGAGCAAACCTTTATAAAGCTAACTTACAACAAGCTACCTTAAAAATGGCTGACCTCTCAGGGGCAAAGCTATTTTTAGCTAACTTGCAAGGAACAAAATTGGGTAAAGCCAATCTGTACATGACGGGTTTGATTGGCGCCAACCTATCTGGGGCTAACTTGAATGGAGCCAACCTATCTGAGGCTAACTTGAATGCAGCTAAACTCCACCAAACAGAAATCTATTTTGCTAACCTCTCAGAAGCCAGTTTAACGGAAGCTGACCTTTATCAAGCAAACCTCATCGGAGCTAACCTGTATAGGGCGACTTTTTATCAAGCTAACCTAACTCAGGCAAACCTGATGGGAGCTAACTTTTCAGAAGCTGACCTCAGTGATGTCAAACTGGAAGGGACAATTTTAACAGGGGCGAAAAACTTAGAGTTACAGCAGATTAAAAAAGCACTTGGCGATCGCACCACTCGTCTACCTGATTATATAGAAACACCGACAGATTGGCGACAATCAAGTTGATTTATCACAGCATCATTAGTTATTTGGGCGCATTCTACCGTTTTCACTTAATGCTATAGTTTTTACCAAAAGTCTCCCTAATAACTTTGGAGATGAAGAAGATGAAACCTATGTCTGATAATCAGACAGACCGAGAAATTCGTTTATAATTCTAATTTTATTTATTGGATTATTTCTTCATTAAGCGAAAAACAAGAAATAGATGAGAGTACTACCGCCCTCTATGGCTTGTAGAAGAATATAGAAGAGAACAATCTTGCCTATAGTATGAATAAATCTTGAGAGAAAAACTATGCAATCAGCTTTAAGTATCACAACCAAAGTTTTACCAGGAAACAAAATAGAAATTGAGATTCCAGAAGCTGAAATAGGCGACAGTGTTGATGTATTTGTGATATTACCAGAAAAAGCTGAAGCAAAACATCGCTCTGTACTGGACATTATAGAAGAAAGCCGTAAGAGACACCTTTCTCGAACTGCTGAAGATATAGACAGACAACTACAAGAAGAACGCTTATCATGGGGCAGCTCAACAGCAGATTCAATCGGCAAAAGGCGATCGCACAACAATCTTACCGAAGAATCTTCAACAACCGGAACATTGGAAAGCTTAAGTTTCACCCTTTGAACCTCAATGTCGAGCCTTTTTACCTCAATGTCGAGCCTTTTTACCTCAATGTTGAGCCTTTGAACCTCAACGTCGAGCCTTTGAACCTCAACGTCGAGCCTCTGAACCTCAAACGTAAGCTTTTTTAAGATAGAAGATTAGCTAGAGTGACAGCGAAATCTAGCTTACTGGTATAACCTGAGAAATATTCCCTCAGCAGGAGATAAACAATAAGACACTTGTCCTATCCTAGTCATTGCTATGGGCATAGAAAAAGGAGATGTCTGTCAAAAAGCGGCTGAAGATTTTAGATTTAATTCGGGAGCTTTGGTAAAAACTCAATTTTTCTCAGAAATAGTTTACTGCTAGATTAAAAGTTTCATTCAAAACAGTTAATAGTTGAGAAAATGGGCATACAGTGCCTTCACTGATAGCGCTAAAACGAATAAAAGATAATGTTACGGCAGATGGGTAAACCCGGCAAAAGGCTGCTAAACCAGAATTTTCCAGAAGCAGAGTAGGGTTATGGCTCATAAAGTGAGGGCATCGAAACCTAAAAACATTTTTACTGGCGATAGAGAGCAACTGCTGCAATATACTGTTGCTTTGCTATCCGTTGCCTTAGCACTGGGGGCAACTCTGCTGCTCAAAGCATATCTCACCCCAACGCCTGCGGCACTGTTTTTTGCTGCGGTGATGGTGAGTGCCTGGTATGGAGGCTTGGGGCCAGGGTTACTTACCACTGTTTTGTCTACTTTGGCAGTCAACTACTTGTTTTTCCAGCCAGTTTATTCGCTAAACATTATAAATATCAACTTTTTAGTCCCGTTGGTTGTGTTCATGCTGACAGCAGGGTTAATCAGCTTGCTCAACGAATCACGCCGCACAGCCCAACAAAAAGCTGAGGCAAGTTTGAAGTCTCTACGCGAAAGCGAGGCAAGGTTTGGTCGCTTAACAGAGTCCAATATTATCGGGGTAATTGTAGCTGATCTCAACGGCTTAATCATTGAAGCCAATGATGCTTTTCTGCAAATGCTCAATTATACACAGGAGGATCTGCGCTCTGGTAGAATTCGCTGGGGCGAGATTACTCCACCCGAATACATTGAAGTGAGTGAGCAAGCAATTGAAGAACTGAGAATTACTGGGAGTTGTCAGCCCTTTGAGCAAGAATACATCCGTAAAGATGGCTCTCAAGTTCCCGTCTTAATTGGCTTTGTCAAGCAGGGAGATAGGACAATTATTGGTTTTGTTCTTGACTTAAGCGAACGGCAAGCTGCCCTACGCGAACGCAAACAAGCAGAAGTTGCCCAAAGCATCCTGCAAATGCTCTTAGAACACGTTCCAGAGGGAATTACGATCGCTGGCGGCCCCCCTGATTTCCGAATCATTGCCAACAGCAAGCTCGCACAAGAGCTTCTGGGCAGACCTGGTGAATCCCTCGTTGGCATGACTTCTGGCGATTACGTTCAGTCCTACGGTGTATTTTTGGCTGATGGTGTAACGCGCCTCACCCTAGAACAACTACCTTTATACCGGGCTACGCGCAACGGTGAAACAATCTGCGATGAAGAATGCATCATTGAACGTCCTGATGGAACCCGGATTACAGCCAGCGCGAATGTTGTACCAGTTCGGGATTCCCAAGGTCAGATTATCGGTGCAATTAACTGTTGGCGCGATATCACCAAGCGCAAGCAGATAGAGGAGGCACTGCGGCAACGAGAAACAGAACTTCGCTTGATTACAGATACATTGCCAGTTTTGATTACTTTTGTAGATTCAGAACAACGCTACCGCTTTAATAACCGAGCATATCAAGAATGGTTTGGGCATTCAACGGCAGAAGTTTATGGAAAGCATCTTTGGGAAGTTTTAGGTGAATCTGCTTATGAAGTGCTTCGTCCTTATGTAGAACAAGTACTCGCAGGAGAGCAGGTCACTTTTGAAAGTCAAGTTCCTTATCAAGATGGTGGTACACGTTATATTAATGCTATTTACGTTCCCCAGTTTAATAAAGAGGGAACCGTAGAAGGGTATGCGGCATTGGTTACTGACATTAGTGAACAGCAAGCTGTGCTGCGCGATCGCAATCTGGTACAAGAAACGCTACGTGACAGCGAAGAGCGTTACCGAATTTTAACAGAAGTGTCGCCCCAGGCTATTTGGATGGGCGATAGCCATAGTGGTATTAATTATTGCAATCAATACTGGTTTGATTACAGTGGATTGACAATGGAGCAGACGGCTGGGTATGGCTGGATTGATATCATTCACCCTGATGACCGCGATCGCGTTTTTAAAACTTCGATGCAGGCTGTTGCTAAAGCTACAAACTACGAAGCAGAAATTCGCTTCCGTCGAGTTTCTGATGGTAGCTATCGTTGGCATCTTGTGCGGGGTTTACCATTTCGAGATGCAGCCGGACAGATTATCAAGTGGGTGGGCATCGCTAGCGACATTCACGATCGCAAAGTTGCCGAAGCCGCCCTGCAACAACTCAACGAAATGCTAGAGCAAAGGATTCAAGAGCGCACAGCCCAACTCGAAGCCGCTAACAAAGAACTAGAATCATTCTCCTATTCAGTTTCTCACGACTTGCGATCGCCGCTTCGCCACATCGCCGGATTTATAGAATTGCTTCAGAAGCGGCATAGCTCAACAAATATATTAGATGAAACAAGTCAGCGTTATTTAAGAATAATTGCAGAAACGAGCAAACAGGCAGGAATACTAATAGATGAGTTGCTCACATTTTCTCGCATGGGGCGCACCGAAATGCGCTACATCAACATCAATATGGAGCAATTAGTGGAAGAAATAAAACGCGATTTGCAAACCCAAACCCCAGGACGCACAATCAATTGGCATATAGAGTCACTGCCAGAAGTGCAAGCTGATCCTTCCATGCTACGGCTCGTCCTTCGCAACCTCATAGATAATGCCGTAAAATATTCCCAGACTCGAAACCCAACAGAAATTACTGTTGGCAGTACTGAAAATGAAAACGAAGTTGTCTTTTTTGTACAAGATAACGGCGTAGGCTTTAATATGCAATATGTTCACAAGCTATTCGGAGTATTTCAACGCCTGCATAGCGACCCAAAATTTGAAGGCACTGGTGTTGGATTGGCAAACGTACAACGCATTATTCATCGGCATAATGGTCGAGTCTGGGCAGAGTCTGTAGTTGACAATGGAGCCACCTTCTATTTTTCGCTACCTAAGTTGTCAAAGAAGGAGGGCGAATGAAAGAACTTAAGCGAATTCTGCTGATTGAAGACAGTGCCAACGATGCAGAATTAATCTTGGCCGCCTTATCGGAAAATCATCTCGCCAACGAAGTAGTAGTACTGCGTGATGGAGAGGAAGCACTAGATTATCTTTATCGCCGGGGGCTGTTTAGGTTGCGGATGGAAGGGCATCCAGTTGTGGTGCTGCTCGATTTAAAACTACCCAAAATCGATGGATTAGAAGTGCTGACAGAACTAAAATCTGACCCAATAATGCGAGTGATTCCAGTGGTAGTGCTAACTTCTTCGCGTGAGGAGCCAGACTTAGTTCGATGCTACGAGTTAGGCGTTAATGCTTATGTCGTCAAACCTCTCGATTACCATGAGTTTGCCGATGCTATCAAAGGTGTGGGACTGTTTTGGGCAGTGATTAATCAGCCCCCTGTTGGCGCTCTACCTCCAGCACCTCATCGTCAACAGGAGAAGAAATAATGAATCTACTCCGTTTCCTGCTTTTAGAAGACAGTTTGTTAGATGCAGAGCTTGTCCTAGCGATGTTAACCGAAAGCGGAATTAATTGCGAATTAATACGAGTTGAAACTGGCGCTGATTTCTTGGCTGCTTTGAAAGCAGAAACTTTTGATCTAATTCTTGCCGATTATGCCTTGCCATCTTTTGATGGAATTTCGGCTTTAGAAATTGCCCGAAATTACTGTCCACAGGTTCCTTTTATCTTTGTTTCTGCTGCACTGGGTGAAGAATTAGCGATCGAAGCTTTGAAGAATGGTGCAACCGATTATGTATTAAAGCAAGGATTAGGGCGGTTAGTTCCCTCAGTGCAACGGGCATTGCGGGAAGCTAAGGAGCGTCGGGAGCGCCAGCAAGCGGAAGAGTCGCTACAGAAGAGTGAAGCCAAGTATCGCCGAATTGTTGATACCTCTTATGAGGGAATCTGGATGATTGACTCTCAATCACGAACAGAGTTTGTGAATCAACGGCTCTGTGAGATGTTGGGCTATCCGGCAGAAGAAATACTTGGTCGTTCTATGTTTAATTTTATTGATCGCGTTGATGGGGTAGCAGCCGAAGAGAAACTGGAATGGCACAAGCAAGAAGGGAGCGATCTTAAAGAAGCTCGATTGCGCTGCAAGGATGGTTCCTACATTTGGACACTAATTTCTGCGAGAGCGATTTTGAATGAACAAAATGAGTTCTTGGGTGCGATCGCTATGTTAACTGATATCACCGATCGCAAGCGCACCGAATCAGAACGCGATCGCCTTTTGCAACTTGAGCAAAGAGCCAGAGCAGAAGCAGAAGCTGCTAACCGAATCAAAGATGAGTTTCTAGCAGTACTTTCTCATGAATTGCGATCGCCACTGAATCCGATTATCGGCTGGGCAAAACTATTGCAGAGCCGTAAATTTGATGAGATATCGCTCCAAAAAGCCCTTCAAACTATTGAACGCAATGCTAAATTACAAGCTCAACTAATTGAAGATTTACTAGATGTTTCTCGCATCCTCCAAGGCAAACTCAACCTCAGAATGATGCCAGTCAATCTGGCATTTATCATTGAATCTGCAATGGAAACAGTGCATTTGGCAGCAGAGGCAAAAACCATTCAGATTGAGACGGCGCTCGATCCGCAGGGGAAAGTTTTGGGTGATTCAGCCCGTTTACAGCAAGTCTTCTGGAATTTGTTATCGAATGCCGTCAAGTTTACAGGGACTGGAGGAAAAGTAAATGTGCGATTAGAGTGCATCGACGCTCAAGTGCAGATTACTGTCAGCGATACAGGCAAAGGTATTGATCCTGATTTTCTCCCTCATGTGTTTGACTATTTCCGTCAAGGTGACGGTACAACAACTAGAAAGTTTGGTGGGCTAGGGTTAGGTTTAGCGATCGCTCGTCACTTGGTGGAAATGCACGGTGGAACGATTTGCGCCGAAAGTCTTGGCGAAGAGCAGGGATCTATATTCACAGTTAGATTACCACGGCTCAAGGAAGCTGCAACAATCAAGGATGACACGAATCCTAATTCCTCAACAGCCGTTTCTGCCTTCTCTTCTCTGATGGGCTTACAAGTTTTGATTGTTGATGACAATGCTGATACCCGCGACTTTTTCAGTTTTGTGCTGGAACAATTTGGAGCGATCGTCACCACAGCAGCATCAGGAGATGAAGCATTACAAGCACTAACACAGTCAAAGCCAGATATCTTACTCAGCGATATTGGGATGCCAGAGATGAACGGCTATATGCTGATAAAACAGGTGCGGACTCTAGAAGCAGAAATAGGTGAAAAACAGATTCCAGCGATCGCTCTAACTGCTTATGCAAGCGAAATCAATCAGCAGCAAGCACTAAAAGCAGGTTTTCAACACTACATCGTTAAACCTGTAGCACCAGAGGAATTGCTTACGGCGATTTCTAATCTAGTACGCGACGGCAAAAATAGAGCAACCATTTAAAATCCCTAAAGAGCTTATTCCATAATACTTTTGACTTTTGAATGGGTGACTTCCGCCTTGCGGTACTAGTCCAATCTACTTAGGTGTTTGCAATCAACCTGAGTAATTAGATGAACCTCATTAATGTTAAAATTTTTAAATTATTCTTTATAGCTAAATACAAACGTTTCAATTACGTGGAATAGCTTCGCTTCGGGCACAACCATGTTATGTCTTTACCACTATCCACGGCAGTTCAGAGGATGTTTGAAAAATAACTTATCGAAGATTTTATAGATAATTTCTATGAAGTAGATTTAAGGAACTGTCAAGTAGTTACGTGTTTGTACCCTATCATAACCTTGAATATCGTCTTAAAATCAACCTAAATTTACTTCCGTAAGGAGTCAGATATGAAGGCTTATGACATGTCTCTCATAAAGACAAATGGACTCACGACTTTCTTGGTATTTTTCTCAATTATATTTATTTTCACATTAACCCTAATTTTTTCATTCTTTGAAAACATTGCAGGATTTTCAAATCAAGAAAAAATAGAATATATTAATCAAGCATTAATAGTTATTGCCATAATCATTGTAGGATTAGCATTAATTATTAATGCTTACTATACTTCCAGACTCTCTTTTGGTGAAAATCAAAGTGTGTTAACCAAACTCCTTTATAGAGCACTAGCTTGGGACAACAACATCGTAACTGACATTAAGAACACCCAAGAAACTTTAGAAGAAATTGTTCCAGAACGTTTTTCTAAAGCAATTGAACAGCTGGGAAATGAAAAAATTGAAACACGGTTTGCCGCAATTTATGCTTTAGAGCGAATTGCTAGGGATTCTCACAAAGATCATTGGACAATTATGGAAATTCTCGCTGCATTTATCCGCGAGAATGCCCCAATAAATCAGAAATATGAGGATGAGTTACAGCACTCATCAAAACTTCCTACAGATATTCAAACAGCCTTGACTGTCATTGGACGACGCGATTCACATAAAGATCCGGTAAATCAGAAACTAGATTTACGCAATACAGACCTCAGTAATGCAGACTTAACCGAAGCAAACCTCTCTAGGGCAATCCTCGTAGGATCTAACTTGCAATGGGTCAATTTTACCCGAGCAAATCTCTCAGAAGCAGACTTATCAATAACCTATCTTTGTGGATCAATCTTCTATGAAGCCAACCTACAAAAAGCAGTCCTCCCAGAAGCCAATCTTCAAGGCGTAGTCCTCAGAAAAGCCAACCTCTCAAAGGCAACCCTTTTCGATGCCAACTTGGAAGGGGCAATCCTTTGTGATGCAAAATTACAAGGAGCAATTCTTTGTGGTGCCAACTTAGAAGGAGCAATCCTTTGTGATGCCAACTTGGAAGGAGTAAATTTTGAGGATAGCAACCTTCAAGATGCCAATCTGATTGGTAGTAACTTGCAAAACGCAAAACTTGCTGGAGCCAACTTAGAAGCTGTGTTACTCAGTACAGCTAACCTGCAAAATGCTAACTTCCAAGAAGCTAACCTCTCTAGAGCAAACTTGAGCGGATGTGAAAACCTTGAATTACAACAGATTGAACAGGCACTTGGCGATCGCACCACAATTCTACCAGAAAACTTTAAAATACCCAAAAGCTGGAGGTAACAAAAAGCTAAAGTTTCAGTCAATTAAGCCTCTTGTTACAACCCGCTTACGCGGGTTTTTTTGTATAGACGCGGTTTTTACCAAACCTTTTAACTGTGGGAATCATTATGTTATTGGTAGCAAAGGGATTGTCAAATTTAAAAGACAATTCCGAAAAATAGCTTTCAGCAGCTAAATATATCATTCAAGGTTATGTAAATCTTAAATTTAAAGATATTATTTATAAATTAGAATTAATTTGTTTGTATTTTCTGACAAAAATCTAATTTAGACTGAGTTTATCTCTAATTGTTGGCGCTGTTACAACCCGCGACTTTGAAAACATTTACTATACCTGAGTACTTCAAAAAAAACAAAAGTATTTCATCAAAACATAAGTCTATTAATACTGTAGAGTAACTTGTTGTTATCCCAGCCAAATCGCAGTAAGTTGGTAAATTATCAACAATTACCATTTTTAATGAATTCGGAATCGAAAGATTAACACTGAAGAAGGCAGAACGCAGAAGGTTATTTTCACTTATAAAATTCAAACCCTTTCTGAAAAGGATTCACCAAATTTTCAATTTGGTGGGGGTTTTAAACCCAAGTTCGTAAGGTTACACAGATGGTTTGGGCAATTCCTTAGAAGGGACAAACTCCTTTTGCCTTCTGCCTTTATTGATAACTATTTAGTTTTTTCTGCGCCACTAGTTAAGAGGTAATCTATGGTGCGAAACTCAAAGCTAGGGTACAGAATGTTCCCTAAGTCTATTCTGCGTCTATCTGTTGGTATAGGTATAATTGCATTTTTATCAATTGGCACAATAAGTTTTTATATACTAAAAAACTGGCAAAATTATGCAAATTCGGAAGCACAAGTGCCAGCAACACAATTGCCACAGTTAAAAACAGTAACAGCTTTAGGGTGGATTGAACCACAGGGAAAGGTAATTAAACTTTCTGCTGCGGTGTCTACCGAAGGAAGTCGAGTAGAAAAGTTGTTAGTGAAGGAGGGGGATAGGGTAAAAGCAGGACAGGTGATTGCGATTTTGAACAGCCGCGATCGCTTGCAAGCAGAATTAGAACAGGCACAAGAACAAGTAAAAGTAGCCCAAGCAAACCTAAACCGCACCCAAGCAGGTGCTAAACCCGGTGAAATTGCCGCCCAAAAAGCTGCGATCGCTCGCACAGAAGCAGAACGCCAAGGTGATATTAATGCCCAAGCAGCGACAATTGAGCGATTCCAAGCCGAAGTGCATAACGCCCAAGCAGAAGACGAACGGTATCAGCAGCTATATCAACAGGGCGCAATTTCCGCTTCCCAACGAGATAACAAGCGTTTAAACTTGGAAACTGCTCAAAAAAGCCTGCAAGAAGCACAAGCACAGTTAAATCGGACTCAATCAACTAGCCAGCAAAAAATTAAAGAAGCCACAGCAACACTTGATGAAATTGCCGAAGTGCCAGGAGTGGATATAAAAGCTGCCCAAGCAGAAGTCAATCGTGCCATAGCAGCCATGAATCTGGCAAAAGTAAATTTCAAACAGGCCGAAGTGCGATCGCCTCAAGATGGACAGGTATTTGAGATCCATACCCATCCTGGCGAATTAATATCAAATGATGGCATTGCTGAGATCGGGCAAACCAGCCAGATGTATGTGATAGCCGAAGTCTACGAAAGCGATATCGACAAAGTGCGTTCAGGGCAGCAAGTGCGAGTATTTGGCGATTCCCTCTCCATTGAATTGCAGGGAATCGTAGATCGCAAAGGCTTACAAGTGCGACGGCAAAATGTCATTAACACAGATCCTGCTAACAATATCGATAACAGAGTAGTCGAAGTCCATATTCGACTAGATGAAGCCTCCAGCCAAAAAGCCGCCACCTTAACCAATATGCAAGTTAAGGCAGTAATTGAATTATGAATTGGGAATTGGGCATTGGGCATTGGGAATTGGGCATTAGTTTAAGTTATTCTCCATCTCCCCCTGCTCCCCCTGCTCCCCCTGCTCCCCCTGCCTACCCTGCCCTCCACTTCTTATAATGGGATTGATTAAACAACTGCGACGGCGAACCCCTCTTGGATGGCTGCAACTGAATCATGAAAAAAGCCGTCTTTTAGTAGCATTGTCAGGGATTGCCTTTGCGGATCTTCTCATGTTCATGCAACTGGGCTTTCAGACTGCACTGTATGACAGTAACACTAGACTGCATCGCAGTTTACAAGCAGACATTGTTTTAACCAGCCCCCAAGCCCGTAACTTGCCAAGCTTGTCTACATTTTCTCGGCGGCGACTTTACCAAGCAATGGATATACCAGGGGTGAAGTCAGCAGAAGCAATGTATTTCAACAACACAATCTGGAAAAATCCCCAAACACACCGTGAGACGGGGGTGTTAGTTATTGGGTTTAATCCAGATAAGCCAGCATTTAACTTACCCGATGTTAACCAGCAATTGCAGACAATCAAACTGCCAGGTGCTGTCTTGTTTGATCGTGGTGCTAGAGGAGATTATCAAAAAGCGATCGCTCAAATTGACCAAGGTAAAACCTTAACCACCGAAATAGAACGGCACACAATTACTATTAGTGGCTTATTTCAAGTCGGCGCTTCCTTTGGTTCTGACGGCAATTTGATTACCAGCGATCAAAACTTTTTGCGGCTATTTTCTGGGCGACAGTCTAGCAGTGTCAGTTTAGGTTTGATAAAGGTAAAACCAGGTTATAACCCGAAAAAGGTAGCAGCAATATTAAAAGCCTATTTAAAAGATGACGTCAAAGTCTTAACCCACGCTGAATTTATTGAATTTGAGAACAACTTCTGGAGAACAAATTCCCCTATTGGCTTTATCTTCAGCCTTGGTGTATCGATGGGCTTTGTGGTGGGCGTGATTATCGTCTATCAAGTCCTTTCTACCGATGTTAATGCCCACGTTCGGGAATATGCCACCTTTAAAGCAATGGGATATCGCAATTACTATTTGCTAGGTGTGGTACTTGAAGAATCCTTAATATTGGCAGCACTGGGCTTCTTCCCCGGATTAGGAGTTTCCTTAGCACTTTACCAACTGACTCGCAGTGCCACAAATTTGCCCATGTACATGACTGCAATTCGAGCATTGCAGGTATTAGTGCTAACTATCATTATGTGTACAATTTCCGGTGCGATCGCAACCCGCAAACTCCAAGCCGCCGATCCTGCTGATATGTTTTAAATTTGTCATTTGTCATTGGTCATTGGTCATTTGCAAAGGACAAAGGACAAATGACCAATGACAATCATCATGAGTAATCGAGCTATTTATGACTAGTCAACCCCTCATCTCTATTAAAAATCTCGACCACCATTTTGGTCAAGGCTCACTCCGTAAGCAAGTTTTATCTAACATCAACTTAGAGATTAACGCTGGTGAAATTATTATTATGACTGGGCCCTCTGGTTCTGGAAAGACTACCTTGCTGACCTTAGTAGGTGGATTACGTTCTACCCAATCTGGTAACTTGCGGGTATTAGGACGAGAACTTTGTGGTGCTAGTACTGAACAGCTAGTGCAGGCGCGACGCCGTAACGGTTATATTTTCCAATCACATAACTTGCATAGTAGTTTAACAGCACTTCAAAACGTCAAAATAGCTTTGGAATTGCATAAACATCTTGGTTTAAAAAAGATGCTAGCGAGGTCAGCCCAAATGTTAGAACAGGTAGGGTTAAGAAATCATTTGCATTACTATCCTGATCAACTGTCTGGAGGACAAAAACAACGAGTAGCGATCGCTCGTGCCTTAGTTAGTCATCCTCAAATAATCCTAGCCGATGAACCCACAGCCTCCCTTGACAGTCAATCGGGACGAGATGTAGTCAATCTCATGCAAAAACTGGCAAAAGAACAAGGCTGTACCATCTTGATGGTTACTCATGACAACCGTATCTTAGATATTGCCGATCGCATCGTTCACATGGAAGATGGCAAACTCAAGCCAAAAGTAAAACTATCAGCTTAAATTTGATAAGCCTTTATTACTCTAGCTTCTCAACTCAGAATCAGAAAATTTTAAGTAAAATCACTGTTATCTTACACTCGACACCCTAGTAGCGTTTCCTAATTACATTAGGTACATCAGAGCAAGATGCTCGCTTGCTCTACGGGTTGGGGGGAGGGGTTTTGTACCTATTCAACTGAGAACTGCTATATCAACATTAGTAATATCTGTTACTACTATATAAACAAATATTAAGATTAGATAAATTGAAAATCCTAGAAATAACTTATACCACTCATCAATAAAATCTATGATAAAGGGTGCATGTTGCCTACCCTCCTTGTGCAAATTAAATGCTCAACAGCTTACCAAAGCTAGCTTTGCCTAAATTTTTTGGGGTTATTTCTGACGCTTTATCCTTGCTCTTGCTTCACCTAATTTCGTAATTTAACTACACCAACTTTACCCTAACAGTGTAGTATGAGTGTCCAGTTGGATAAGTGTCCAGTTGATTCCAAGAATTTATTCAAGTATTATTATCTAATCGTAAAAGGTTAACAGGTTTCATTTGTTGCTTAACAAATTATACCTATAGCAAGTCACGAGAGCGTCTTTGATATAAATCTAGTTAAATTTTAAGATTATTGCCAATCTAATACACCTTGGTTATTAAAGTTAATACCAATTCCCTAAATTACAGTTACAAATCATTCTCCCTTGTCTCTTACCCCCTGCCTTTGTCTTAATCCCTAAGCCGCTGACGGATTTCCCAATCCAATACTTATGGTTTTCAACAACATCTACTTCAAACACAAAACACTAATAGAAATAAGCTAGTCTATTTTGCAACACAAGCAAGGGATTTTTGTAGCTCTATGATTATTGAGAATAGCGCTAGTAGTTTAAACAAAAAGTTGCTCGGTTTTAATGTCAAAGCAATAAATGTGTTAAAGGGAATATTTGCTGTTCTCCCTCTCACCTTGGCATTGCCTGTAGATGCTTTACAAGTAAAAGTGACTCCAACTAATCCTAAATTAGGGGATACAATCTCGGTGGAGATTAATCGAGATAATGCCGATAATAGTACAAATCCAACAGTAGCTAGTGGTAAGAATATATACCCAGCCTTTGAAATTGCCCCCAATCAGTATCGGGCTTTTGTTCCCACAACTCCACTAGAAAAAGCTGGAACTAGAACACTTCGGGTTACAGGAGATGGTCAAGTACAAAACTTGGCAGTGAATGTGCTTAATCGCAAGTTCCCCGTACAACGTATTACTTTGCCACCTGGCAAAGCCGGAGTGGATGCCACAGAGTATGAACTTAAGCGTGTGGCAGCTTTCAAGGCACTACAAACACCAGAAAAGTATTGGAATGGAGTATTTCTGAAGCCAAATGCAGGGCGGATGAGTACAAACTATGGTGTACGTCGCTACTATAATGGTACATTTGCAAAAGACTACTATCATCGTGGTCTTGACTACGCTGGTGCTGCCGGATCACCGGTAATTGCCCCAGCCTCTGGGCGAGTTGCTTTGGTAGGTAGGGTATCCCAAGGATTTCGGATACACGGTAACGTAGTTGGCATTGACCACGGTCAAGGAGTAACCAGTATTTTCATGCACCTGAGTCGTATTAACGTTAAAGAAGGTGATTTTGTCAAAGCTGGTCAACTAATTGGTGCAGTAGGTTCAACAGGTGCTGCTACGGGGCCACATTTGCACTGGGGTCTGTATGTCAACGGACAATCTGTTGATCCAACACCTTGGCGAACTAAGGTCGTTAATTAGTAGAGGCGGAATTGATAGCGTCTGTGCATAATTTGTGTTTTTTTTGCTGAGAATTAGGCAAAAGAAATTGGGTTAATACCGTCCCTACCTTGCTTGGCTAACTAAATGATGATAAGCATTATGAGCATCGAAAGAATTGTAGAACAAGCTCTCCAGGATGGTTATTTGACACCAGCAATGGAAGCAGAAGTCGGTAGAATATGTGACAACGCCTCGGAACTCTCAATTGAAGAGTATATGGCGCTAGATCGGCTGATGGGAGCGCTATTGACTGGTGAGGTAGTGGCGGTACCTCGCAAACAATTCATTAACGTTATGGAAGAATTGGTACTGACGGAAGCGATCGCCCGAGTCGCAGAAATCGAAGCTACCAGCGAAAGTTCTCTAGATGTTGGCGATATTGCTGCTTACGCCCTCAACAGGCTACCACCTTTATATGCTACTACAGAAGAAGGTGCTAACTTCCAGCGCCAAACGGCTCAGGCAGAACTGCAAGACTTGATTTCTCAGCAAATAAATGAGGCAATTGACCGTTACCTCGATCGACCCAATTTCTTCCCAGAACGGCAAGCCTTGGGTAAAAGCAGTGGAAATGAGGTTGTACGCCAAGTTAGTGCTTTACTCCAAACTTATGCACCTAACTTTGAGCAAAATGACAAGCCAAACGACCAGCCAGATGACAAACCAAAAGACAACGACTTTTAATTAATTAGGACTTACGCACTGTACAAATTAACCATAATATGGGCTACAGTTTTTGGTCGTTTTAGGCGCTTCGCATAATCCCGATTTATTTCCATATTTGCGTAGGCGTAGCCCGTCGTAGACATTGCTGGGTGCTAAACACGGCTGAAATACCCAAATTGCGTGTAGTACTTATGTACATGCGTAAGTCCTATTAATTAATCACGCACTAATACTGTTGTCCCTAAACTAACTTGCTCATATAACAATCGAACATCAGAATTACGCATTCTTAAGCAGCCGTGGGATACAGCCGTTCCCACTAGGTCAATATCCGGTGTGCCATGAAAGCCAATTTCATTCCGTCCATCTGACCAAAACCCAATCCATCTGTCTCCCAAGGGGCTATCTGTACCAGCCTTAAATACTTTGCCTGTAATCGGGTGACGCCAAATTGGATAGTGTCGCATGTGAATCACCTGAAAAGAACCTGTGGGCGTTTCCCAACCTTTCTTACCTACAGCGATTGGGTAGCTGGCTATCACCTCATCTCCTGCGTATACATAAGTCCGGCGATCGCTTAAATCAACTACTACTTGCGTCTTAGTATCTGCCAGCCTATTAGATGGTACTTGTTGGGCTGAAGCCTGAGACCATATACTTTTTGGCCAACTATCTGTAACTGAATTTTGTCTTTCTGTTTGTGCCACCAGCCGCGTCTTAGCTGGTAGTTCGGTTTCTTTCGCTACATCTTTTTTAATGATTTGGGGCTGAGTTTGGGGGACAATTGCGCCTACATTAGTTGCTTTGGCTAAATTCTTCTTAATTATTTTCGACTGAGTTGCTTTGGCTACATTCTTTTTTTTAATTACTTTCACCTTAGTTTGAGGCTTAATAGCAGAGGACTTTGGTGTAAATACCCTCTGGGCAGTTGTACCTTGGGTAGCTTCATCAATTGGCACAGATGCACCCAGTGCAATTTCCCCTAAACTAACTTGGGAAAGATTTTTGTAGACTCCTTCTGGGCGGCCTCCCTTAGGATTGGTTAGGGTAGAATCTCGCCGCATCGCAGTAGATACAGACTTATTAGACTGCCGTTCTGCCGTAGTAATGCGCCAATGGACAGCTAAAGATAAAAATGCTGTGCCAAAACAGAGCAACATTACCATCCGCCCTACAGATTCATTTCTTACCATTGCTATCGCCTATTATTTATCCCTGACATATCCAGCCGAGTAATTCGATGAGTTCATCATCCGATCATCAAAAATTTATCAATACTTATCATTTCTGTTATAAATCTGCCAACATCTCTGGGCAAACTAAGACTATGCAAATTGTTCCAGCAGCAAAACTCTAAGTGACCAACCTCATTCCTCCAAAGTTCTGGGGGTTGTAAGCCAATACTTAGACTTTCTGGTGCAACTTTTAAAATGTAGTAATCAATTCTTAGTGGTGTCGGTGGGAGAAAAATCATGTTTGAAAAACTATTCTTAGCAGTCACAATTACATTTTCCCTCAATTTCCTTTTTCAAGTTCGTGTACCAGAGCAATATAATGGTGCTATCTACGGATCACAACCAGAACAATCAGCAGCTATTCTGGTAACAAAGTGAAAAAATAAATCACTATTATAGTCACCACAGCAACCAACCTCCAGAAATTAATACCTCAACTTTAAAGGTATTAAGAAGTTAAAATTACAAAAGTTTTATCTTCATTCTTATAACCAGATTTAATTATTTTTATCAAGCGTATATACCCAGTTGCGAAAAGTACCAAAATGTGCATGTTACCGCGCTTTTATTAGTTAATGGAGCTTGGGTCAATACAGCTCAGTTAAGCTTTTTCTCTCCCCTTGCAACGCCAGCCTCCCCTGCTCAAGAACAGCCTGCCTTAACAGATAAATTTGCTTAACCTAAGCGTATTGGGTCTTGGCTAACTATGCCAGCAGTATAAGGAAAAAGTGGCCCTCTTTATTGCTATAAATGTATCCAAAATTGTTGGTCTCAGTGTTCCAGTCATAAATCCGTCACCTTAGCATGGAACTTCTGTCCCATTAGCAGGTCTAATAGATAGGGATGATTTAGAGCCAGTACGATCTATGAGTCAGTCGATCTCTGTATCCTGGTCAACGGTTGATGCAAAGTATCCAGAAGCATCAGTGCAAGTTGACAAACTCCCTAACCACGATTTAATTTTGCGCTGTCAAGCAGGACTGCGACCAGATCGTGTTGCGTTTGCAGAACTATTACGCCGCTATCAAAGTCAAGTTGATAGAGTTTTATATCACCTGGCTCCAGATTGGGCTGACAGAGCCGATTTAGCTCAAGAAGTTTGGATTCGAGTGTATCGGAATATTAACCGATTACAAGAACCCGCCAAATTTCGGGGCTGGTTAAGCCGCATTGCCACCAACTTGTTTTACGACGAGTTGCGGAAACGCAAGCGGGTTATGAGTCCTTTGTCACTGGATGCTCCGCGTTCGTTAGAGGACGGCGAGATGGATTGGGAAATCGCTGGTGATACTCCCGGCCCTGAAGAAGAACTGACAACTAGAGAATTTTACGAGCAACTGCGAGAAGCGATCGCGGATTTACCAGAGGTGTTTCGTACTACCATTGTCCTGAGAGAAATCGAAGGCATGGCTTATGAAGAAATTGCCGAAATCACTGGAGTTTCTTTAGGAACTGTCAAGTCAAGAATCGCCAGAGCTAGATCGAGGCTGCAAACTCACTTGCAGAATTATCTAGACTCCTAATTTACAGTATCTTGCCTCTGCCCAATGGCAGAATTTAAGGATTGATTAAGAATTGCACCAAAGACGTAGATCGCTTCTGCCCTGAGAAGGAAAATTGGCTAATTTCTCCAAATCTCCCACCCAGTTTACCCGTGCATGAATTGGTAATAATGTTAAGATGACTACTGATTCTCAGTTTTACGACCGTTCTCCTTTACAACTTCCTCAAGATTTGTCAGATGGAATGGCCAAGCATACCAATGAATCAACGGGTCTTATGGATATGGTGAAGCGCGATCGCTTCGAGTTATTGAGTGCTTATCTCGATGGTGAAGTCACAGCCACTGAACGCAAGCAAGTAGAAGAATGGCTAGCAAATGATGCCTCTGTTCAATGCTTGTATGCTCGACTTTTGAAGCTGCGTCAAGGCTTGCGGACTCTCCCAGTGCCCACAGCCCAACAGTCACCAGAAGTAGCAGTTGAGCAAGTATTGACACGTTTGCGCCGTCGTTCCCGTTTAAACTGGATGGCGGGAGGTGCAGCCGTTGCGGCTTGTGTAATCGGTGCAGTATCTGGTTTAGTACCTATTGGTTCGAGAGTGCCGCAACTGGCACAACGGCCACAAATAGAACCGATACAAACATCTTCAGCCTCTATAATTCCACCTTCCCCTTTGATGGTGGGGCTAAATAACCCGGTAATTGAAATTCCTAAAGCAGCAGTAGCTTCTCCAGAAAATCCAATTTATCCGGTACAGCCGCAACGGCACGACTCCAAACAAGACATAAACTAATCGCAAAATTAATAGTTCACAGATTATAACTGTACTTTGCGTTTAAACCACAGCCACTCCAGCAGCCGTCAGGTTGGAGGATGTATCTTAATTGGGTAAACTTGGTCTAAAGTCATTAAATCAACCCAAGCCCAATCCAAAGAAAGCTACTGTGGCTCATAAACCTTGATAATTTGTCGATTATAGAGATTTTCTGGTAGTTGTCTATTCGGCTGGCAATCTTCCAGCACTCTAGTTCATTTAAAGTCCTTGGGTTGGAAAAATTGAGTAAATATCCGTGAACTTGGCTATCTCCTGGCGTCATCGATGGGTAGGCCATTGCCAAAGCAAATAATTTGCCTTGTACAAAAGGTCTTTTAAAATTAACTACTTTGCCAGCACAGTATCTGTAGAAGTATAAAAAAATTGTACATTTTTAAGTGCTAGCTTAACTTGATGCTGGGCGAGTGTCAGCTTATTTAACTGACACAAGTTTAGCCTTGTGTTCTAGCTCTATTCAAAGAGTTATCAAAGATATGCAAAACGCTAATCTACAAAAAGCGACATTTGGAGCAGGCTGTTTCTGGGGAGTTGAAGCAGCATTTCGTCAAATAAAAGGAGTAACTTGTACAGCAGTTGGTTACAGTGGCGGACACTTTGAAAATCCAACCTACGAAGATGTCTGTAGAGGCAAAACTGGACACGCTGAGGCAGTGCAAGTGGAATACAATCCGGCAATAGTATCTTATGATCAACTGCTAAATGTGTTTTGGAATAAGCACAATCCCACAGCATCAAACCACCAGGAGCTAGATGTTGGTTATCAATATCGGTCAGTGATATTTTTCCACACTCCAGAGCAGGAATTATTAGCAAGAGCCTCCAAAAAGCAGCTTGAAAATAGTTCTCGTTATCACAAAAATCCAATTGTGACGGAGATTGTAGCTGCATCACAATTCTATAGAGCAGAAGAGTATCATCAGCAATATCTGGAGAAGCATGGACGAGCATCTTACAAGATAGGCTAATCTTTCACCGGATTGAAGGGGATTTAAAAGCCGAATGCTATAAATCTCCTTACTTGCTATACATATCGGGGAAGTTTTCTTGAAGTTTAGCCAGCTTCGGCAAGTCATTCACTACCACATAGCGATCGCTCGGATGATGCACTATATAATTCTGATGGTATGCCGCAGCCTGATAAAAAGCTTTCAAAGGATCTAATTCTGTCACAATCGGCTTGTCGAAGATTCGTGATTTGTTGAGTTGAGCGATATATTTTTGTGCAGCCTGTTTTTGCTCATCGTTAGCAAAAAAGATCGCTGAACGATATTGCCTACCTGAGTCTGGGCCTTGTCGATTTAACTCTGTTGGGTCATGCGCTACCAAAAAGTAGACTTTTAAAAGCTGATTATATGATATTTTTGATGGATCGTAGGTGATTTTCACTGATTCAGCGTGATTGGTTGATCCAGCACTAACAATTGCATAGTCTGCGGTTCTTGCATCACCCCCAGAAAAGCCAGAAACGACATCAGAAACACCTAATAGATGCTCAAAAACTGCTTCCATTCCCCAGTAGCACCCACCAGCGAAAACCGCTACTTGCTTTCCCTGCGGTGCAACAGTCGAAATATCAGTGGCGGGAGCAGAAAGCATCACACGAGATGCACCGTATAAAAGTACAAAAGTCAGCGAAATGATGGACAAGTTGCGTAATAACTGACGGGAGAGAGTAAAGTTATAAGTTGACATGAGGTTGTGAACTCCTTTATTTAATAGACAAAGAACCGAGTTTATTCAGCTATTTTGTCATTAGATAGCAATCTTCAAAACCAACTCGGCGATTAAAACTTTGGACAGAAGTATTTTTCTGCTTATAGATATTCATGAATGGTAGGCTGACGTTGGCATAATATTAAGCCGAACCAACCTTGAGAATCTGACCAGATTTGTAATGGCTGGAGTGCATGATTCTCTAAAACAGAAACTAAAGTTGGTAGATGAAACTTGCGAGATATTTCGGTACGAATTGTTTCTTTAGACTGGAGAGAAACCTGATAATCCAAAGTTTTTAGGACTGCGGTTTGATTTTTGAGACTTCGTAGATGCATTTCAATTTGGTGAGCTACTGGGTTGTAGAAAGCCCAATGTTCAAATTGGTTGACTTCAAAATTACCTTGAAAGCGTCGATTGAGATGATGCAAAATATTTAAATTAAAAGCTACTGTTATGGATTGGGAATCATTATAAGCTGCCTCAATAATTTCTATTGGCTTTTGCAAATCCACCCCAAATAAAAAGAATTCTCCAGGTTTCAATGCTCTTTGAATTTGCATGAGAAAGTTGCTGCATTCTTGCTCATTTAAATTTCCTAGCGTACTTCCCAAAAAAATCAACATTCGATTCTCAAATTCAGCAGGTGGAAGTTGTGCTAATGCTTGTTCGTAAGTTCCTGCCAAACCGCAAAGTTTTAATTTCGGATACTGATGAAGTAAATCCAAGGCAGTGGTTTGAAGAATTCCGGCACTAACATCAATGGGAAAATATTGCAGTTCTTGTTGAAATTGACTATACGCATCTAACAATAGGCGAGTTTTGCGAGAACTACCACTACCTAGTTCTATCAAGGTACATAAACCTGTCATTTGGGCGATTTTTAGGGCAGATGTTTCTAAAATTGCTTGCTCGGTGCGAGTTGGATAGTATTCTGGCAGTTCACAAATTTGCTCAAATAGTTCTGATCCTTGGTCATCGTATAAGTAACGGCATGGTAAGGTTTTAGGTTGATTGCTTAGTCCTTGAATAATATCTGTGTCTTCCTGAATTGATAGCTGAGACGAATGTAAATTAATCCAGCGAAAGCGAGAATCTTCTTTTTGTTGAATCCTCAATTTATTGCTCTCCTTGAGTTATTTTTGCATTAAGATATAACGATTCCCATTCAAATGCAGTACGACGTTAAATTGCAAGGTGTAGAGGCAATTCATGAATTGCCCCTACGAGTGTGCCTCACTCAATGAAAATCGCTATATAGAAAAGCTTGAGATACAGACTTATAGCCCGATCTCCTGTTATGAAAGCAGTGACTTAGGCGGATTTATGCTATAGCGATCGCCTTTTTATCCTGCTCAATTTTTGGTTCTTGATGTTGTGCTTCATATTCACCAAATTGCTGAATAAGTTGAGCAACTAATCCTGTCCATCCAGTTTGATGACTAGCGCCAATTCCGGCTCCGTTATCACCATGAAAATACTCATGGAATAAAATCAAATTTTGCCAGTGTGGGTCATTTTGAAACTTCTGTATCCCACCATATACAGGACGTTGACCAGAGGAATTTTGCAAGAAAATTCTAGTTAACCTTTGAGACAATTCACATGAAACTTCCCAAAGTGTCATTATCTTACCGGAACCTGTGGGACATTCCACCTTGAAATCATCGCCCAGGTAATAATAGAATTTTTGCAGAGATTCAATTAATAAGAAATTCACCGGGAACCAAATAGGGCCGCGCCAGTTAGAATTACCACCAAATAAACCACTGCTAGATTCAGCAGGTTCATAATCTACACGAAATTGTGAACCATTGACATCAAAAGTATAGGGATGTTCAGCATGAAATCTGGAAACTGCGCGAATACCATAAGGACTAAAAAACTCACTTTCATCGAGCATTTTTTGTAGAATACTTCTTAATTTATCCCGTGAAACAATTGCTAATAATCTTCTAGCACCAATTCCTTTTGTTTCCATACAAGCTACATTTTGCCGCAAGTCAGGACGATTTTGGATAAACCATTCCAGCCGTTTCTTAAAGCCAGGAAGCATCTTTAACGTTTCTGGTTCAATGCTTTCAATCGCAAATAGGGGGATTAATCCCACCATTGACCGGACTTTTAAGGTAATCTGCCGTTCATGTAAATGTAGAACATCGTAGTAAAATCCATCTGGTTCATTCCATAAACTGGCTTCCATTGCGCCAATTTTATTCATAGCATCGGCTATGTAGAGAAAATGCTCAAAAAATTTGGTGGCAATGTCTTCATAAACAGGATTAGTCTTGGCTAATTCTAGAGCGATCGCTAACATATTTAAACAGTACATTCCCATCCAACTAGTACCATCAGATTGGTCAATATGTCCACCTGTAGGCAGGGCTGCACTACGGTCAAATACGCCAATATTATCTAATCCTAAAAACCCTCCTTGAAAGACGTTATTACCCTCAGCATCCTTACGATTTACCCACCAGGTAAAATTGAGCATCAGCTTTTGAAAAACCCGTTCTAAAAACTGTCTGTCTGTTCGCCCGTAAATCTTTTGCTCAATCTTATAAATGCGCCAAGTTGCCCAAGCATGAACAGGGGGATTAACATCACCAAATGCCCACTCATAAGCAGGGATTTGCCCATTAGGATGCATGTACCATTCCCGTGTGAGAACATCCAATTGGTATTTAGCAAAATCTGGGTCAATCATTGCCAAAGGAATAGTATGGAATGCTAAATCCCAAGCCGCAAACCAGGGATATTCCCACTTATCAGGCATAGAGAGAATATCTTCATTGTAGAGATGGAACCATTCTTGATTTCTACCATTTTGCCGTTCTGCTGGGGGTGTTGGTGTGTTGCGATCGCCTTTCAACCAATTCTCTACAATATAGTGATAAAATTGCTTACTCCACAGCATCCCAGCAAATGCTTGTCGTTGCACATTTCGCATATCTTCACTTAGAGGATATGGAGTAATACGTTGATAAAATTCCTCAGCTTCTTGTTGTCGCTGACTAAAAATTGCTTCAAAATCATTACCAAATGCTTCAACTAAATTTGGTGCATTACTAAGCCGCAATTTTATAATTTTAGTTTCACCTGCTCCAACTGTTAAGACATAATTAGCAGATGCTTTTGTCCCACTTTTCTCGGGATTAACTGCTGATTTTTGACCATTTACGATGTAGTCATTAATGCCATCTTTCACATAATCGGAGGTATTGGGAGAATCAAATAATCGCTGATAATTTGTCTCGTTGTCTGTAAAGAGAACCTCTGTTGCTTCCTGACAATATAACCACCTATTTCCTAAACTTGGGTGAGACGCTTCAATGATATTGAAGCTACGATCTGATTTAATCTCTTTTAAAGTCGGTTTATCTGCATCTCCATTCCAACACCAAGTATTGCGAAACCAAATGGTAGGTAACAGGTGTAATGTCTTAGCTTCTGTACCTTGGTTGACTACTTTAATTTGGATGAGAATATCTTCAGCAGAATGCTTGGCATACTCCACAAAAACATCAAAATAGCGATTATCATCAAATACGCCTGTATCTAGTAGTTCAAATTCTGGCTCTTGACGATTTCGGCGTTGATTTTCTGCAACTAATTGGGAGTAGGGAAAAGCGGTTTGAGGATATTTATACAGCGCTTTCATATAGGAATGTGTGGGGGTGCTGTCTAAATAAAAGTAATATTCCTTAACATCTTCACCGTGATTACCTTCACTACCAGTTAGACCAAAAATTCTTTCTTTGAGAATAGAATCTTCACCATTCCAAAGAGCGATCGCAAAACAAAGCCGTTGATGATTATCAGAAATACCAAAAATCCCATCTTCACCCCAACGGTAAGCGCGAGAACGGGCTTGATCGTGGGTGAAATAGTCCCAGGCTGTACCATTGGGGCTGTAGTCTTCGCGTACTGTTCCCCACTGGCGATCGCTTAAATATGGCCCCCATTTGCGCCAATGGGCTATCTGATTTTGGGCTTCTGCTAATCTGATTTCTTCTTGGGTTGGAGTTGTCATCATCTCACCCTCTGCATATCTGCACTTTATTTTAATTAATTTGCTATATTGAGTGTCACGTTTTTATCAAAGATGGAGCTGATATTTTGATTAAAGTTTGCTAGGTGAATTGATAAATAAAAATCTAGGATAAACTCAGGAAAAATTTATATTAATTTTTATTATCAAAATCAATGATCGTTTCGATATCATCTGTTCGTCGGTGTTCAAGATGATGTCAGTAAAGCATTGATATGTCGCCGCACGAGATATTTTTGTTGATCTGCGGAGAATTGCTCAGGACAAATAACAACACTAGTGCCAATGCCATCCACTAGGGCGATGAGTGCATTGGCTTCGAGGGTTAAATCAAGATCGGCTCGAATTAGCAAGGCTTTTTGTAAGTCAGCTAATTCTTGACAAATAATCTGCCGTAAAAAGTCATAGCGTTTTCGGTGTTCCTGAACAAGGCGATCGCGCCCGATAGAATAGCCCAAAAATGCCACCCAAACCTTCCAATCAGCTTTGTCAATGTCCTCCAGAGGTAGAGCCACAAAAATCATCTGTGCTAGTCTGTCAATTCCTTGTTGCCCCTCGGCACAGGTTTTCATTTCCTCTAGGACGTTTTCAAACACCTGTTCCAGAGCAAATAGGGTGAGTTCTTCTTTATCTCGGAAGTAATGGGTAACAACCCCGGTTGAAGAGCCAAGTTCTTGCGCGATCGCCCGCATACTGGCACGATCCAATCCTTCACGGACAATCACCTGCCATGCTGCTTTAGTGACTTCAATACGGCGATCGTCATAACTCATAGCTCTCCTCGGTTTACAGCAACATGAAACAAGTATCTTGACATTTTATCACAACAGTTGTTATGGTTTAAAACTACATAACAACTGTTGTGATATTTACTCCAGAGGCTAACCTGTTTTACACATGGAGTTTGCGATGATTCGACCGACCATACCCGATGACACAACCGCACTGATTGCCTTAGCAGACGCAAGCGGACTGTTCCAACCGAACCAACTTGAGGAGCTTGGCGAAATGCTATCTGAGTACTTCAATTGTAGCAGCGACAGTAATCGCTTTTGGATTACCGACGACGACAACGGGGCGGTGGGGGTTGCTTACTGTGAGATGGAACGGATGACTGATGAGACATGGAATCTACAGTTGATTGCG
The DNA here is from genome assembly GCF_034531155.1 of Nostoc sp. ChiVER01. NCBI lineage: Bacteria > Bacillati > Cyanobacteriota > Cyanophyceae > Nostocales > Nostocaceae > Nostoc > Nostoc sp. ChiVER01. The sequence goes on from NZ_JAVRBS010000018.1 coordinate 37,014, forward strand.
ATCCGACCCGACCGCCAAGGACAAGGACGTGGTGCGACCCTGCTACGCTACGTTGAGCAAACATTGATGGCACGCGGCGGGCGTGTGCTGCTAGTCGAAACGTCGGGTACGCCGGACTTCGAGCGCACGCGAGCTTTCTACCGCAAGTGCGGTTATGAGGAGGAAGCACGGATACGCGACTTCTATCAAGCGGGCGCTGACAAAATTGTTTACCGCAAGGCCCTGTCTGCTTAGGAGCAGTAAGCTTCTGAAAGTTCCAAAGTACTTCACGGGAAAGTCCTAAGTTGACTGAGATAACTTGCACAATTTTATATCTTCTTTAATAAAATTTTGTACCGATATTAAGCCTGATAGATAATATGCTTAATATTACTTGATTATCAGAGAAATTTATTAAATATCCAACACCAATTTTGCCGTTCCAGGTTGAGAAATACAAATCAACACCGAACCTTTATCAGTTGTTGCAGTTGGTTCTTCTTGGTAAGCAACTACACCTTCGCGGATTTTACACATACAAGTACCGCAAACACCTACACGACAACTAAAAGGTGGATTAATATCGTTGGCTTCGGCAAATTCTAGGATCGTGCCATCACTAGGTTGCCATGTCAAAGTTTTGCCAGATTTAGCAAAGACAATCTCTGCAAATGTCTCATCTTCAGTTGCGATCGCAGTTTGTTTCTCAGACACACTTTTCATCGGTTTACCAAAAGATTCAAAGAATACTCTACTATCAGGTACTCCCGATTCCTTCAACCCTTGCATAATGGACTGCATAAAAGATGGAGAACCACACAAAAAATACTCAGCTTCTTGTCTTACTAACTCTTGAATCAAAGCAGCATCAACATAACCAACACTATGGTATTTACCTCTATCTTCAGGTGTAGGACGACTATAGCGAAAATGCACATTCAGATTATGATTTTGTCGAGAAATTTCCCTCACTTCATCTCGAAAAGCATGGAATTTACCATCTCTAGCACCATGTACAAACCAAATAGGACGAGTAGGATTGAGAAGAGTACAAGCTTTAGCCATACTAATCATCGGCGTAATTCCCACACCATTGCTAATCAAGACTGCGGGGATAGACTTCTGCACATCTAAAACAAATTTACCGTTTGGTGGTTTTGCTAAAATTACTGAACCTTCTTGAATGCGATCGTGCATAAAATTAGATGCTATACCGGGCATAACATCTAATCCGTTCGGTGCAGGTTCCCGCTTAATTGAGAGACGATAGTATTCACGGTTTTCAGGATAATCTGAAAGTGAGTAAGTACGAATTACAGGCTTATCCTGTCCAGGTATATCAAGTTTGATAGTTAAAAACTGGCCTGGTTGAAAGTTAGGAATTTCCTTTTTGTCTTCAGGTTGTAAATAGAAAGAGGTAATTTCTTAGCTCTCCTTCACCTTACGAACAACAACAAAATTTCGCCAATCTTGCCAAGCATAACTATCTGATGCTGTGAGGTCTGGAGTAGATTTGTTTCCACTTGCTTTGCTTGTATAAACTAAGCCAAATACTGCACCACTAGCTACTCCAAACAGTGAGGAACAGACACCAAATTGATAGGCAGATTTAGCTTTGGCATTGGTTACTCCAATTACAACAGCAGCAGATAAGGTAATTACTGAAGCAACTGTAGCTGCTGCGGCTATACTTCTGACTAATGGATTCTTAATTCTTCCCAGACTTTCTAGCATCGCTGTTTCCTGTCTAATATTTTTAGTGATGTTGGGCTATACCTGCGAAGATTCAGCAGGTAAAGGAATAATTTCAAGACCATACCTCGGAGCCGCAGCCAAAACTTTTTCAAAGTAAGAAGAAGCTTGTCCTGATTGCTGTAATACTCCTTAAAAATTAACTGTCATGGTGATTTCCTCGTTATCATTTACTGCATTGATTAGGGATTAGGTAACTTGTCGCTTAACAACCATCTTTTATCTACTTCTGGGTGACGATAGCCACAGCGAAAGATACAGCGTTTGTTGTTGTGGTGATGGAGTTTAGCGCATCTTACAGCCCTTTTTCCTTTCAGCCTGATATAAAGTTCGGCTGCCAATAGCATCCCTAAAAGTGGTGCGGTGAAATAAACCCAAATGGCTGTCCAATTGTGAGATGGAATTGCTGATGCTAGGGTACGGGCTGGGTTCATGCTCGTACCTGACAATGGTGCTTCTACTGTGATATAAGTTGCAATCATTACTCCTGCAAATATGCCTGTAAATGGTGCTAGTTTGGGGGTATTGGATGCGAACAAAATCATCAGCATTACTCCAAAAGAAATCACCAGTTCAGCCAAAAATGCCACACCTGCACCACCCGCACCAGGAATTGTGACAATATAATTTATAGATGGATTGGTAACTGCATCTCTAAATATCACCACAGCAAACAGCAATCCTAGTAATCCACCTATAAAGTGAGCCAGAATGTAAAAAATAACATCCCACGGTTGAATTTTGCCGAGACGAAAGAAGGTGAAGGTGACAACCGGATTGAGATGTGCGCCTGATTGTTTACCCCAAGGAGAATAAATAATACAAATAGCAATTAATCCCATCGCCACGCCAATGATAAACCGTCGTAAAAGTGGATCGGAAATTGCTTGTGGAATTGGTGAAGCTGGATGTTGTAACAAGGTAGTCACCATCACCGCAGAAATCAGAAATATCCCCAGTCCCGCAGCTTCCATTAAATATTCTGGATAATGTTTCCGTAGTGTCTGCATTATAATAATTCGTAATTCGTAATTCGTAATTCGTAATTACTATTGCTCTCAATAGTTCCAAGGTAGTAGTGGCGTGTCAAGGCTAAAATGTTGCAAAAAAACTGTAGGTTGGGTTTCGTTCCTCAACCCAACACTCCGATCAATGTTGGGTAACGCTAAAGCTCAACCCAACCTACGTCTAACGCACTATTTTAGTCTAGACACGCCAGTAGGGTGCGTTATGGATATTAGTCCTAACGTGCTGAAAATCTTGGATTGTGCATAAGAGAGTGACATAATTACAAAACTTTATTTATTAATTTTCCTGGTTTTCCAGGGGCTAGAACATCAATTCAGTATTCAGAGTTATCACGAAAAAGCTCGGTTTCTTTGGGTTGTAACAAGGAAAATTTGATTTTAAAAAGCATAAAAATTGGATGTCTCAGTCTCGTTTTTTATTACTGAATCGGTGTTCTAGAAGAAAGCAAAATTGCAACTTAAGTAATTGGGGTAGCTTCCACTTCACCAGTCTGGGCATTACGACTTACTTGCAGGACGGTATCCATTGCATCTGCACCCATCCGAGCAGCTATTTCCGGACAGGGTTTACTGGCATGGGTGTTACCTTGGATATTATCTTTTTTCTCCAAACTGATTTCTTGTCGCCCATATTTCAGCACAGTTGACATCCAAACTAATTCGTCCATAAACCTTTCCATACGGCGAATGTATGTTGGTTTGTCAATCAAATTACCCGACTCATCAAATAGTTTTTGAACGTTGCTAAAGTTGAGGTCATAGAAAATAGTCATTAGCCCCAACTCCCGCATCACAGGTAAGAGGTTTTGGATTACCCTTGTACCACCAAAGGGGCCTGCGGAAACACCGCACAGTCCAACGGCTTTATGAATGTATTCTTTAAGGCAGGTGTCAAGTATGTGTTTGAGTAAACCCGGATAACCGTGGTTATATTCTGGTACAACGATAATTAATCCATCTGCCCGTTCCATTGTTGCAGAAAATTGAGGGTCTTTGAGTGGTTCACCTGCATCATCATTAGCGATCGCTATATTTCTAATATCGATCAGTTCGGTTTCTAAGCGATCGTGTGCTGCAACCTGCTCAACGATAAATTTAGCAACGTGTTCACTCTGGCGACCTTGACGAGAAGTACCAAGGATAACTGGAATAAATAAGGATGAATCTGACATAGTTTTTTCTCCCTACTGTTCTTGATAGTTCCAAAGTAGTCCACCATCCACAAAGAACGTGCTACCTGTAATGTAGTCAGCATCATCAGAAGCCAGAAACGCCACTAAAGAAGCAACATCCTGTGGTTGACCCAAGCGACCAAGCGGAATATTTTTTAATAGTGCACCCAACTTTTCTGGGTCATTCAACAGCTTAGTATTAATCGGAGTTTCTATTGCTCCTGGCGCAACATTATTAATCGTGATCCCCAAAGCACCCAACTCAACAGCTAAGTTACGAGCGAGCATTTTCATTCCGCCTTTGCTAGCACAGTAAGCTGTGAAATTAGGAAATGGCAGTTCTTCATGCACCGAACTAATATTAATAATTTTTCCAGTTCGTTTAGTTTCAATCAGGTGTTGTACAAAAGCTTGAGTGGCAAAGAAAACACCTTTTAAATTGACATTCATTACAGCGTCGTAATCTGCTTCTGTGACATCCCAAAATGGTGCGTGTTTTTCAATGCCAGCATTATTTACCAAAATATCTAGCTTGCCGAAATGGTTAATACTTTCTGCAATCAGTTGGCGTACTTCATCAATACTACCCAAATCTGCTTGAACTGTATAACCATGCGATTTTGGACACTGAGCTATATGACAATTACCACCAATCGCTTCCACCTTTGCTAAAGTATCCTCTGCTCCTTCTGGGTGAGAACGATAGTTAATTACCACATTCGCCCCTGCTTGAGCTAGACCGAGAACAATTCCCTGTCCAATTCCTTGACTACTCCCAGTTACTAGGGCAACTTTTCCTTCTAGTTTCATAAACTTTCTCCTAGTGATTGATTTTTAAGTTGTTGATTAATATTTACTAACTCAAACTAGCAGCGCCAAAAGTAGCATTAAACTTGCGACACCAGATAGCGATGGATTTATAATCTGCTAAATTAATGTTTTGAGGAATGGAATATGTTTGAGCGCCGCTATATTTTTGCAACGGAGCTATGATAAAATAATCTCCGTTTTTTAAAGGATACGATGGTGGCTTAGTTAAATTAATCACGTTATCTGAACGATGCAAAATTACTACTAAATCTGGCCCTGATTCAGAAGTTTTAAATGACTCATCAAGCTCTAGAAATGATTTGCCGTCTTTAGTGGTAATACTAGCTTTTCCTTGAGTTTTTTGTTCTCCAGAAACAAATGTGCCTGACTTCATAACAGTTGAATTTGGAGATTGTGCTGACTTGCCTAACGGTTTCGCCTGAGTTGAAGACATGGGAACAGAGGCATTCACAGCTATAGGACTTTCATTAGCCTGGTTCTTTGAGACTTCGGGGACACAGCCAACCATGACCAAAGAAGACAAACCCAGTATTAATAAATGTCTTAATTTCATAATTTAAATTCCTCAATGCCTCAATCAGCAATATAGCTGTTGGCTTGAACTTTAAACTGATTATTGCTTAAATAATTTATCTACGAATTATGAATAGATAAGGATTGATATCTAAAAAACTGATATTTCCCTTAGAAACTTCTTACAGATTTCTCAGCAAAATTTAAATTTTTAATTTACGGTTATAAATGTAAAAAAAGATACAATAATTGTTGGTAGCCTGATGTTTGCTTGCTATTTGTCGTATAAATTTACATTTATTTAAGTAAAAATTCATACTTTTTCTGCATAATTAGCACATTTATCTAGTAAAATTTCCCCATCAAAATTATTAGAATATCCAGAGTTAATACCTGAAAAATCCAATATTTAATATTTGATTTTTTCACTATTTTGCTAAATTATGCAACAAGCATCCATGAGCAAAGCCGATGATGAAGAAATGTTGTTGCAACAGCCTTGGCAGCGCGAGCGGCAGATAATAGCACGTTTGTCCTCTTTGAACTATCGCACTGGTGAAATAGGTAGCTATTTACACAACATTGCCTGTGGAATCAGCGAACTGATTGCAGTTGATTGGACGGTTGTTACCTTTTGCCAAGAGGGGTTTGAAACTATTCTAGCGAGTAGTCTGGAAATGTCCGAAGATACACCTCGTGTTTATGCACTGCATGGTAGATTGATTGGTAAAGTTATGCAAGTTGGGCGCACATTAGCTGTTGAGGATGCTGTGGCTAATCCAGAATATGGTAAACCTGCGCCAGGTTATCGAGCATATTTAGGGATACCTTTGCAAACTACTGAAGGTCAAGTCTTCGGTACTGTTTGCTCTTTTCATCGGCAAGCGAGGGAATTTACCAAAGAAGAAATTCAAATTGTGGAATTGTTCGCTGAACGTGCTGCTACTGCCATCGATCATTACCATCTTTACCAGCAGCAGTGCCAATTCAATCATATCCTGGAGACTGAGGTAGAAAAACGCACCGCAGAACTACAAGCAGCCCAAGCCAAGCTTTTAGAACAGGAACGGCTAGCAGCTATTGGTGAATTTGCGGCGATGATTGTGCATGAAATTCGCAATCCACTAACAACAATGATTATGGGATTGAAGTATTTTAAGAAAACTATTTTGACTGAAGCGGCTCTTGAACGATTATCGCTGGCACTTAGTGAGGCTAGTCGGCTAGAAAATCTGCTGAGTGAAATTTTGCTTTATGCCAAACCTCAGGTATTGCAACTGTGTGAATTGGATGTGAATGAATTTATTTGTGAATTACTGATGCCAATGTGTGAGATGCCAGAAGCACTCTCACGGCAAATCGAATTTATTCCAGCGCTACCTACAGTCAAAATCTTAGCAGATAAAGATAAGTTAAAACAAGTGTTTATTAATATTGTCCGCAATGCTTGTGAGGCAGTCTCAGCCGGAGATGCGATCAAATGGGAAGTGGATAATTCGTCTCCTGATAAAATCTGCATTAATGTCTGCAATGGTGGTGAGCCAATTCCTTTAGAAGTTTTATCAAAGCTAACGCAGCCGTTCTTTTCCACAAAACCAAGCGGTACTGGGTTGGGGCTTGCTATTAGCAAACGTATCGTCAATGCTCATGGTGGAGAATTATCTATTGAATCTGACATCATGACAGGTACTAAGGTAAGTATTCAATTACCTGTGGTTGGTCTTGGGAGCCTTTAAACGGATAGCATTTTTGACGGATCGAGCAAATACCTAAAAAGTTTACAATCTTGTTAAGTTGCGATCGCTCTTACCATTGTCATCTTCTGAGGAGCGCTCTTGAGTAAGTAACTTGAGTGAATCTCCCATGCGGCGAGGTTTTGGTATTTTGCCTTTACCGGATGGCCAACCTTCACGCTGACGGGAGCGATCGCCATCTGTCTCTTCTGTCTGGTCATGGAATAAAATTTGCTGTGTGGGAAAGGGTAAATCGATACCGTTTTCAACTAACGTTTTCTTAATTGTAGATAGCACCTTGTCCCGTGAGGCAAGGTCGTCTGCACGTCGTGGCGGGTTGATCCACCAACGAACGCGGATATTAACGGTGCTTTCGGCAAGTTCCATGAGCAGCACATCAGGAGCAGGATCTTTCAGTACTTCCGGCACACTATGCAATGCTTCAAGCATTAACTTTTTGGCTCGGTCTATATCATCGCCATAACCAATACCGACATCATACTGTAGTCGGCGATTTTCAAAGGCAGTGTTTACAGTTACCGAATTAGTGAACAATTCTGAGTTAGGAATGACAATGCGACGACCATCGTAAGTTCTAATTGTTGTCGCTCGTGTCTGAATATTTTCTACAGTTCCCTCAAAATCTTTAAAAACTATTTGGTCATTAATTTGGAACGGCTCTGTCAAAAGAATCAGAATCCCAGCTAAGAAATTTTGCAGAATGTCACGAAATGCAAAGCCGATCGCTACGCCGCTAATCCCCAGTAGTTGTATCAAATCTCCGGCTCGGAATGTGGGTATTACAATCGACAAAGCAACAAATAGCCCGATTAACAATATTGTACCTTGCGCCAAGCGTCCCAGTACTAGTCCTAGATTCCGAGCTTGGTGGCGATCGCGAGTTAATCGTTTAACTACTCTCTTAATTTCTCTAGCCACCGCGAAGAAGATTGCAAAGACAATCAATGCCAGCACGATATTCGGCAGTAGGACAATGAATCCGTTAATCATTCCCTGGACTCTGTCCCAGAGTGCGGATATATCTGCATTCATGATCTTATCTTGCTTAATTAGTTAACGTTAATAAGCGTATAAAAAGATTTTGATATTTAACTCCACCTTTAGTTAGTTTTTCCTATCTATAAATAGAATGAAAAATTTATCTTAGGGTAAAATAACAGGATTTTAGATATTAGACATAAGAGTGAAAATGAATGTATAGAGGTAGCAGTGTTACCTCTATATAAAAGTTGAGAATAACACATATTTAAATTCGGTCAATATCAATTTTATTTGTGAGGAAAATCTGATTTTTCTCCTCTGACCTCTTGCACCTGACTGACTTCAAAAAGTAAGAAAAAACTTAAGCCCCCTAAAGCGATTGCGAATATTATTTATCAAAACTTCTCTAAATCAAATGATTTTATATTTGATATTTTAAACAAATATTTTAGCATAGAATATCGTTATCAAGATAAATAATGCATTAGATAGCAACATTTACTTCTAGAAATCACGATGAAAGAGGAAGTCGAACTGTAAATGTACTACCTAGCCCAGGTTGACTTTGAACGTGAATATTGCCTTTATGCGCTCTGGCGATCGCGATTGCGATGGCTAATCCTAAACCCGAACCGCCAGAGGTGCGAGAGCGATCGCGATCTACTCGGTAGAAGCGATCAAAAATTCGCTCTTGATGTTCAACAGCAATACCAATTCCTGTATCTTCAACTTTAATCATGGCGTAAAGCTCAATTTTTTCTAAAAAAACTGTGACTTTTCCACCGCTAGATGTAGCTTGAATGGCATTAGCAATTAAGTTGGAAATTAAGCGATAAAGCTGTTCTTCATTTCCCATCACATACAGTTTTTCTGAGACTTGCACCTGTTTAGAGAGATTTACTTTAGTTTCTACTGCCAAAAATGCTAATTCTTCTGTTAAATCGCTAATTAAATCATTTAAACAGCAAGACTGATATTCTCCTGCTAGTTCTTTTTGATCTATCCTGGTTAATAGCAATAAATCTCCAACTAGTTGTGATAGTCGCCGATTTTGGCGTTTGAGTACATCTAAAATTCCCCCATTGGATTTTGGTTCTTGCTGTAATTTGATAGCAGCTTCAATAGTAGAGTACATTGCTGCTAAAGGTGTGCGAAACTCATGGGCGGCATCAGCAGTAAATTGTTGCATTTGTTGGTAGGAAAGATATACAGGTTGCATTGCCCTTCCTGCCAACCACCAACTAGACAAACCAACGAAAATCATCGAAATTGGCAATCCCAACACCAAAGCTAATCTTAAATAAATCAGATGTTGGTCTAAATCAGTAATACTACGCGCCACTTGTAAATAACCCGAAACCTGGTTTTGAGTATATAAAGGTAAAGTAATTTCGCGGTATCGAGTGCCAGAGGAATCTGTTAATATTTGCCAATGCTCTACTGCTGAGTTAATCGGAAAATTGTCAAATTCCATGCCTCCACTAGCAAAAAGTTTTCCTGAGCGATCCAATAATCGTATATAGTAATTAACTGAATTCGCCGCCTCTGCAATTGATTTTTTAATGGATGTTCTTTTGGGCAAACAACTGGTCTGACCTACACATAATTCTAAAGAAAACTCTTTATTCAGGCGTTGTAATTGTCCGGGTTGTTGCCAAGCCGGTTCAATACTTTTATGGAGTGCATTTGCGACTGATTGCAATCCCTGGTCTATGGTTTCATAGTAGGCATGGGCAACCACACTATAAACCCCCAAACTAGATAGTCCTAAAATACCGCCCATGACGAGGGTATACCAAGCTGCTAGGCGCAACCGAGTCTGGTGAAAGATGGGATTGCGTTCCATATTTCTATAATCTTGGTAAAAGTGTCATTTCCAATTCGCAATTTCTAATTCGCAATTCGCAATTATTACCCCCTAACTAAAGTTAGAGGCTTGGATCTTGATACTACGTATTTTGATTTTTACATAATTAAAATTAGGGGCAATGATCTTGAAGGATGAATCAATTATTTAATTACATCCGCAATTGCGAATTGCGAATTGTTCGGTCGTTGTCGAGTTAGCAGAAATTATATGCCTATTTCCGCAGCCGGAATATTCATACGATAGCCCACACCATAAACAGTTTCAATTAAAGATTCGTTCTCTTCTTCTCCTAATTTGCGTCTCAATAAGCGAATTTGTGCGGCTACAACATTACTAACTGGTTCTGTACCAATTTCCCAAAGCTGATTAATAATTTGGTCGCGGCTGACAATTTGGTTAGGATGTCTCATGAAATATTCTAACAATTGAAATTCCTTAACAGTTAAAGAAAATACTTGCTTTTGGGCGTCACTATACTGGCGAGTAAGTTCATGAGTGCTGTAATTGAGTGTCAGACAGCCTACTTGTAAGCGGCGAGGTTGGACTTGAGGTGTAAGGGTTGCTCCTACGTAAGAGGCTCGCCTTTGTAATGCCCGCAATCTTGCCAGCAGTTCTGCCATATCAAAGGGTTTAACTAAGTAATCATCTGCACCGCTATCTAAACCAATAATCTTTTCTTCCATCCGGTCTTTAGCCGTTAGCATTAATACAGGTAGAATTAATTGGCGCGATCGCAACCATTTACACAACTCTATGCCCGATACTCCAGGCAGCATCCAATCAAAAATCGCAAGTGTGTACTCAGTCCAGCCAGTTTCTAAATATTGCCATGCCTGAGTACCATCTAGAAACCAGTCAACTATATACGCCTCATGGATCAGGACTTGTTTGATTGCTGCACCTAAATCTGCTTCATCCTCAACTAATATCAGCCGCATAGTCAAGTCGCTTCGCTCCAATTAAAAATTAAAAATTATTAATTAAAAATTGCAATCAGTGTTAGCTCTATACCCCAAATTAATTAAAAATTATTATTATTTTTAATTAAAAAAAGGTCAATTCAATGCTAAAAGCCTTCTTTCAATATGCTTTCACAAGAAAGTGAAATAATTATGAAATTTAGATTCTACTTAAGACTGATGTTTGCATAGTTTTTAAATCCATAAAAAAATGATATTTTAATGAAATCTTTCTCCTTATCAAGGCTTTGTTGGGTTTCGCTGCCGCTCAACCCAAGCGTATTAACTTATCACTGGTAAAAGGCGTTTAAAGTGCAGAATAGTCGGATTATGAGAGTTTAATCATGCCAACTTCAACTGATTTCAAAGATTATTACAACATTTTGGGAGTTTATAAAACTGCAACTCCTGACGATATTAAGCGAGCTTACCGCAAACTTGCTCGCAAATATCACCTGCGGCGATCGCAGTAGTAGCGGCAATGATTTCTTGTGAGAAATGACTGAACAAAGCATAGCCTAGAAGTGCAGCAATACCAGAAATGATGGCAATTCCTCCCCAGAAACCCGCTTTTAACCAGAGTGGAAACATGATTAATTCGTAATTCGTAATTCGTAATTAAAATTATTGGCTTAGGTGGCTTGCATTTCTCCACCTTGGGGTTTTGATAGGGCTTGTAATTCTTCCCAACTATAGTGACTAGGTAGTTCAATTGGTTTGTGATCTGCTCCTAATCCTAAGCCTACTGTTGGTTGGAGTTCTTCAATGAATTGCTCGGTGTATCCTACCAGTTCATTGGCTGCAACTCCAAGTGCGATCGCACCTGCAATGCCACCAATTGCAGCACCAACCTTACCACCAATTGAGCGGCCTAGTGCGGCTCCGGCAATTCCGCCTCCGGCTGCTCCCAATCCTGTTGCAATAGGATTAGTATTTGGGGGCGTTTGATTTTCATTTTCTCGGTTAGAAGTAGAGTGTTCTTCGTTCATAATCTGTTTCTCCTTGAAACTATAATCAGCATGAAACTACTTCTGGCTCAGGTGTACCAGAAGCCACAGAGCAAAGCGTTCTAGTCCAACCAACGCTCTAAGAAATAATTCAGCAAGGTTCGCAGCAAAACGATCGCTCCTAAATTCAAAATATCCTGGCGGGTGGGTGCTACTGCTGTCCGTAAAATATCGCTGGCGACAGTAAATTCCAACCTTCAGCTATGCGTTAGAGAAGCGTTGCTGCAAGCAGATCGCCAACACGCAAAGCATTTGCCATAATCGTGAGCGTAGGGTTAACTCCCGAATTTGACGGAAAGAAACTACTGTCTACAACATAAAGATTCTCGACATCATGAGTACGGCAATTGAGATCCAGTACTGAGGTTTTAGGATCTGTGCCAAATCGACAACTACCGCATTGATGAGCAACTGCTTGTTCTGGTATATGAGTGCGGGGATAAATACTAAATGGCAAGACGTGTTTAGCAGAACCAGGGATTGACTTGAGTACAGATGTCCATCGGTGAATTAAGCGATCGCTTGCTTCAATATTATTCAGTGTATAGTCAACATGAATCTTGTCGCCCACTACCCGAATCCGATTATTTGGATCTGGTAAATCCTCTGTTTGCAACCACCAGCCAACTGATCGCTCGGCCAGCAAATGGCGCTCAAAATGAGGAATCAGCTTGACAAATGGAGCCATTAGTGGGGGTGCTTCTCCGGGAATCATATCAGCTAGGACATTACCTGTATTCTGAATCATGCCCATCGGATAAGGAAAATCTGGCTCTCCCCAGTAAAAATCGTTGACAGCGATCGTTTTTTGAAAGTTGGCGTGATTCACCTCTAGATGTATGGAAACTATAGCCGTTTCCAGTTGTTTCATGAAATTCCGTCCCACCTGATCGGAACTATTTGCTAATCCGTTGGGATGTTTGTCATTAGCAGAGCGTAACAGCAAAGCAGCTGAGTTGACAGAACCACAGGCAACAACCACAATATCGCTTGTGAACCAATGTTGCTCTCCTGCAATTTCAGTTTCTACCTTCGTCACTTCTCGCCCCGACTCACTGGTATGTAGCCGCAAGACTTTGGTGTTAGTTAAGAGAGTAACATTGGTATACTTTTCACGAGTCGGACGAATGGCGTTGACATCAGCATCGGCTTTTGCTTGTACCAGACAGGGATATCCGTCAAAGGTATCGCAGCGAATGCAGGGGCTATTTAGGCGATCGCTTTCATTGAGCTTTAATCCTAGTGGTAAATGAAATGGGTAGTAACCCAGTTCCCGAATGCCATCAGCAAGAGACTGCATATCTGGCTCATGACTCACTGGCGGATAAGGATATGGTTCGCTGCGAGGTGGTTCTGTGGGGTCTTCTCCTTCCTGTCCATGCACGTCATATAGCTTTTCTGCTTGGGTGTAGTATGACTCAAAGTCTTGATACTTCAAAGGCCATTCTGGAGAAATTCCTTCTTTATGAATTACCTTTTCAAAATCTCGCTCCCGGAATCTAATTAGGGCTGCACCGTAGAGTTTGGTATTGCCACCAACCCAATAGCCTGTTTGGGGACGAAAGGCTTTACCTTCCTTGTTATACCATTGCTCATCAGTATGGTAACGATGTTTTTGATAGACTTCCTCTGGATTCCAGTTTGCTTTTTCTCTCGGTAAAAAGTCGCCTCTTTCCAATACTAGAATTTTTTTACCTGTGGGTGCAAGGCGGTGGGCTAATGTACCTCCACCAGCTCCTGTACCGATAATAATGATGTCGTAATGTTCTGTGATGCTAGTCATAATTGATAATTAGTAATTTCATATTAATTACGGTTTAATTTATTTGATGCCACAAACTAATTTGGCAATATTTTAAATTAATTTATAAGTTTTATCAAAATTTAAATAGCTCTAAAGACAGATTCTTATGCTTAGACTAAAGCTTTAACTAAAATATTGCTTCTCTCTAATGGATTAATATTTATTTATGTCTAAAGACAGGTTATTATTTCATTTTAATTTCATTTTTTGTTTCTATTGTGTGAATTAGCCATATAATCTCTTTACAAAAAGAGTAAATAAATTTTGTCTGGCATTTTTAATGAATCTATTAATTCGATTGTGTTAAAAAATATTTAATTTTGAAATAAAATAGTCTTTTGATGCAATTTTCTATATATGGTTCCATGTTAATGGAAAACAATAAAGTAAGAATTAGGTTTATAATAATTCAATGTTGGATTGAGAAACTGATGGAAATAGCTAAAAATTTTACACCCATTTTGTTGTACGATATTCAATATACATGTACAGAATTTTAATATTATTTTAGACTTGCTATTTATCGTCAGTAGCCAAGTTAAATAACAGGAGATTTCTATGCCTGAAGCTATTGAAATTTATGACGATCGCCTGCGTGCTATTGTACGCCCAGGAGCCTCACTTCAAAAGCTTGCCAACGGTGCAGTCCATAGCGAGGGGCCTGTTTACTTCCACGAAGATGACAGTGTTGTATGGAGTGATGCTCATGGCAATCGCCTGTTGCGGTGGAGTCCCACTGACAATGTGACTGTCCTACGAGATCCATCTGATTACCAAAGTGGTAATTACCGAGACTTAGAGGGTCGTCTGGTTGCCTGTTCCTCTGGTTTGCGTGCTATTATCCGACGCGAAAACAATGGTGAATGGAAGGTTTTAGTCGATCGCTACCAAGGCAAACGCCTGAACAGTCCAAATGATTTAGTAGTCAAAAGCGATGGTACAATTTGGTTCACCGATCCGCCTTATGGGATTACCGAGCCAAACCAAGGTTATGGCGGCGAACAAGAACAACCCGGAAGTTACGTATATCGCTTTGACCCGTCAACAGGTGAGATTTATCCTGTAGTAACAGACATGGTGCGCCCGAATGGGTTGGCTTTCAGTCCAGATGAAAGCATACTGTATGTTTCAGATACAGCTGCGTTTAATATTCCTGGGGGGCCTCACCATATTCGTGTCTATGAGGTTATGGCCGATCGCTATGTAAAGAATGGGCGTGTATTTGCAGTCATTGAGCCAGGACAACCGGATGGACTGCGGGTTGACGAACATGGCAATGTTTTTACTAGTTCTCAAGATAGCGTGCAGATATACGCCCCCGACGGAACTCGCTTAGGAAAAATTTTTGTACCGGAGACATCAGCTAACCTGACTTTCGGTGGTAAGGAAAGCGATCGCTTATTTATCACAGCCGGTCATTCGTTATATGTTATCGACCTTAATACCCGTGGTGTACAACTATGATTTATCAATTTGGGTTGGGTGTAGCGTTAAGCGGAGCTATTCCGGAGGAACTCGCTTTTTTACTAGCTGCATTTGATTTCCCATTAAGTCCACACTTGTTAAGTTCACTTTCTCCTGTGTATCCTAACGGATTCCCAGGATTGGCACTTTTATTTCTCAGAGTTAGCGTTGGCTGGTTGTTTATATTACACGGCTATCCCAAAATAACGCATCTTCGACGGTGGGCTGAGTCTCTAAAAATGCCTATCTTTCTTTGCTTTTTATCAGCTGCATCGATGTTAGGTGGCGGAATTTTTCTGATTATTGGATTCCTCACCCTCTTAGCAACTTTGCCCATTCTCTGCTCAATGATTTTTGCGATATATTTGCACATCACTGGAAGTAAGCCTTTTGTAGCCCAAGATCCATACTTAATTCCTCAAGATCAGTATCAAGGTGCTTTAGGACAAGGTGAACCCCCAAGTTGGGAAAAGGCTTTTATGTATTGCGTTATGCTGATTGCGATCGCAGTTTTAGGCCCTGGTGCTTATTCGCTTGATGCTTCGATTTTTGGACGATAAAAGGCTTTTAACTTTCAATTGACTTATTCCACAATCAGCATGACTCCGTGTCCGTCAGGATCTTTAACTAAACAACCTTGGCGGTAAGGACTTGTACTATCTGCAAACTGCACAATCCGCGACGATACAAACTGAACTCCGTTACGCCGTAGCTTATCCACTAACTGCTCAAGATTATTTACAACTAGCTCAATTTGGATATGTGCAATATCGCAACTTTTCCAGTCACTCGGTATAGGGCGGCCTTTCCCAGGCACAATATAATCTAACAGTTCAATTCCCACACCACCTTGAACAGGTCGCAGTGCTGTAATTTTGACTTCGGCTCCTGGTAAATTATCTAAGCGAGATTGAGTTGCACGCCAGTTGAGACTGCGGCTATCAATTTGCATTCCCAGGAGGTCGCAGTAAAAGTGTAGACTCTGCTCGGTATTGGAAATAGCAATTGCACTATGATCAATTCCTAAAAATAAGCGATGACTATTTTGATGCCATTTATCTTTTCCTTTATCAGGCGGAAACCAAATTAACTCTAAATCATGACCATCAGGCTCTTTAAACTTAAAAGCGCGGACACCACCAGACGCTTTATTCTCAGGTGGTATAGTCTGGGGAGCAACTGAAATTGGTTCAATGGGAAATGAACGCAAGTGAGCATAAGCACGATCCATATCACTCACTACAATTGCCAAATGTTGAAACCACAGGTCATTACTTTGTGAATCGCTGGGGATGGGTTTACCCTGAATATTAAGATACTCCATCAACTCGATAAGTTCATCACCTAATCGTAAAGTGACAATGCGAATTTTTGCTCCAGGTACGCCTTCTAAATCGCTGTAATCCTCTCCTTCAACAGTAATGTCAGAAATTAGTTCAAAAGCAAGTGCTTGTAT
This sequence comes from Nostoc sp. ChiVER01, assembly GCF_034531155.1. NCBI lineage: Bacteria > Bacillati > Cyanobacteriota > Cyanophyceae > Nostocales > Nostocaceae > Nostoc > Nostoc sp. ChiVER01. Next base: position 53,584 of record NZ_JAVRBS010000018.1, read on the forward strand.
ATAAAAATCCAAAGAGCGATCGCAGTTTGTTACTGTTAAACCAATAGCTCTAATTTTTTGTACTTGTACATCGGTTTGACTAGACATACTTAACAGCCTTTGTACTTACAATTAACGTTCTGTTAAAGGAGATTATGTCAAAGGGTGAAGAAGGCAGCTATGCTGAGGGCAGAGGGCTTTATGGTGCAATACAGTCTGGGCTACCCTTCGGGAACGCTTCGCGAACAGACCCAGACTGATTGCGAACCACCAAATCTTCTCCTGTCGGAGACGCTGCGCGAACGATTTTGGTGGGGGACTTAAACCCTTGCTCCCTTTGGTCGCAGGCTCTTGACAGGAAGCAGAATTCCCTTCTGCCTTCTGCCTCCTGCCCTCTGCCTTTCTTGTTAAAAACTTGTTCCCACTCTCTATTCCTTATCTACTTTTCTCCTCGTCTCCCAATATTTTTAATAATTTTCTGGCAGCTAAAACACCTAAAAATCCTGCACCAACTACTTCCACTGCTTGCACGACTTTTTTACCTACATCATGAGGGTCAAGGTGTTGATGGAAAACCTCTTCATCCACCCATTCTGTTGTTGCTTTAAAGTCATGAATTGGTGTTGGTAATAGTGTTAAATAAGTGCCTTGACGGATTAAATGCCCTGATTCGCCTGCAACTTCAAAAACATTGAAAATGTTAGCAGCAGCATCATTTAACCCTAATTTTAAGAGAGTTCCTCGGATGTTAACCTTAACAGGTTTGAGTTCTTCTCCTAGAGCGATCGCTTTCAAATTCTGGGCAATATTAGCTCCTTGTTGATAAGCAACTTGGGCTGTAGGTGGTAGTGAACTACCCTGAACTGCTGCACAATCACCGCCTGCAAAAACTTCTGGAAAGTCGAGCAGTCGCATAGTAGGAGTGACTAGGGGACGGTTATGATGATCCCGATGTTCTTTGGGAATTGGTAAGTCTTGAATCAGTGGATGAATAGAAGTACCAGCAGTCCAAATTGTGGTATATGTTGGCAGTATGTTAACTTGATTGTTGCTCTTATATTCAATTGTGTTAGGGTGAATAGCAGTGGCTTCTGCTCCCGTCAGAATTTCAATTGGTATAGTGCGTTTTTGTAATTCTTTCTCCGCAATTGGGCGTAGTGGATCGTTAATATCGCCATCAAGGATTTTTTGACCATGATTAAGCAATACTACCCGAATTTCACTTGAATTGCCTCCTAAAGCACTATACCAATGTGGTAGAAGATCCGCTAAAGTAGCTGCCATTTCTACACCACTTGCACCACCACCAACTATGACTGCTGTTAATAGTTTTCGGCGTTGTTCTACATCTTCCGTTTGGATAGCTTTTTGCAAACAGTCACGTAAATGATGGTCAAGAGCGATCGCATCTGCTTGCGTCCAAAAAGGAAAGGCATTTTCTCTAGCACCTTCAACTTGATGATAGCCAGTAACACTGCCCAAAGCTAATACTAAGTTGCTGTAATTATAGGAGTTTCCAGAAGCTAATTTAACTTCCCGTTCATGCAAGTCTATTGATTGCACTGTATCTTGCACAAAGATGACACCACTACCTTTAAGTAGTTCCGAAAAACGCGGGACTACCTGAAAGCTATCCATTTCGCCATCGAAATATTCATATAGTAGCGGCTTAAAGCAAAAACGCTCATCTTTATCAATCAAGATAACAGAACGAGGATAATGTTCGTGAGCTAAATGTAAGGCTGTAAATAGTCCGGTAAAACCACCGCCGATAATCACAGTTTGATAAACTGGATTGTTCATAAAATCCCTCGCAAATCTTGTTAAATTAGAATGTTTTATTAATGGAAGTATTGCTAGATAAAAAACAAAGCTATCACAATAGCACTGAGGAATAAAGCAAAGGCAATAGCATATTCGACTCTGCGACTAAAAAATCCTACAGCAGCAATTAGAGCGATCGCTAGCCCAATAATGCCAGCATATTGCTCTTTTTGTAATCCGCGTGCAATTAGTGGATCTTGAACTGGTGCTGGAGTTCCCTGTACTGCTTTTGGTGCGAGTTCTGAAGCTGGTATATCTTGCAAGTATAAATTCATCAAATTACTCCTTAAATAACTGTGGTTTCTGAATGTTTTTATGTTCGCCAAAGGTAGAGAAGTGAGAATAGAAAGACCCAAACTACATCAACAAAGTGCCAAAAAAGGGTAGTCGCACTTGTCCCGAAGTGAGTTTTATTATAGTTGCCTGGGATGAATGAACGAATCAGCATAATTATCTGAAGCACAACACCAGCCAAAACGTGTAGACCGTGGAAACCTGTTAGTAAGTAAAATGTCGAACCAACTAACCCTGTAGTAATCTTGAAGTCGAGACCTTTCCACTCAATTAGCAGACCAACTAAGAAGTAACTCCCCATTGCGATCGTTATTAACCATAGCCAACGGAATTTATTGAGTTGATTATGTTTGAGGGCATTTTCTGCTGGTTGAATAACAAAGCTGCTAGAAAGCAATACTATCGTATTAATAACCACAAGTGTAGACAATTCCGGCCCCGAAATACCGGGCGGTAGCCAGTTTTTAGTAGTCAGTCGTAGAGCTACATAAGTAAAGATAAAACTCAAAAAAATGATACTTTCTGACAGCAGGAATACCGTAAAGCCGAACATTCCTTTACCATGATGATCTTCATGGCTACCGCCACCACTTGGTAAGAAGCGCTGTAACCAATTGGGCAAGCGTCGCCGCCACAAATCAAAACGGATTGGACTTTCATCTATATGAGTGCGACGCATAATTCGTAATTCGTAATTAAAATTGGTCTAATTTCTTACTCAATGTTGTTAGAATTTTCGATTACTGAGTACTTTGGATTGCCGTAGTCATAAGGAGGTCTGGTTACAGTTGGAATCTCTTCAAAGTTATCTCGTGGAGGTGGTGAAGAGGTTGTCCATTCCAATCCAGTAGCGTGCCAAGGATTGTCAACTGCTCGCGGCCCGTAAAGCCAAGAGCCTACTATGTTAGCAATAAAAGGCAGTGTGGATGCTCCTAGTAAGAATGATGCCAAGCTAGCGATGACGTTCCATCCTTGATATTGCGGATCGTAGGAAGAAACTCGGCGTAGCATTCCTTGTAAACCTAATGGGTGCATAGAGAAGAAGGTAATATTGGCAGGAATAAAGGTCAGCCAAAAATGTAACTTGCCCCAACCTTCAGCATACATTCTTCCAGTTATTTTGGGAAACCAGTAGTAAATTGCCGCGAAGATTGCCATTGTGATCGTATTAAAAACGATGTAATGGAAGTGTCCCACAACAAAGTAAGTGTTATTAACGTGGATATCAAAGGGCGTAGCAGCAAGCATTACACCAGTAACACCGCCAAAAATAAACATGGCTGCACCTCCCATCGCAAACAGCATTGGTGTCTCTAGATGTAGCTTGCTTCTCCAGATGGTGGCTGTCCAAGCGAAGGCTTTAATACCCGTGGGTATGGCAACTAACATTGAGGTAGCCATGAAGGTCATCCGCATCCAACCGGGGGTGGCACTGGTGAACATGTGATGTACCCAAACGAAAATGCTGATTAAAGCAATACCCAAGGTGGCGATCGCAACTGACCGATAACCAAATAACGGATTGCGAGAAAATGCAGGCAGAACCTCCGCAAAAATACCGAAGGCTGGTAGTGCCATGATATAAACTGCTGGGTGAGAGTAGAACCAAAATAGATGTTGATAAATAATCGGATCGCCATTCCCATCCGGTTTAAAGAACTGTGTACCAATGGATAGGTCAAGCAACAGTAGTATCAATGCAGCTGTCAAGGCAGGTAAATTAATCAGTTGCAATAACTGGGCACTAAAAACTGACCAAACAAACACAGGCATCCGAAAAAATGTCATTCCTGGAGCCCGCATCCAAAAGATGGTTGTCACAAAGTTGACAGCCCCCATGATTGAAGAGATACCTATTAACACTAGGCTAACTATCCAAATAAATTCACCATTAATCAGTTCACCACCTGGAATTTGTAAACTAATTGGCGGATAAGACCACCAGCCAGATTGTGCAGTGCCGTTTGGGAGGAAGAAGCTAGATAATAGTAAAAGACCTGCGGGTGGCAAAATCCAAAAAGAGATGGCGTTGAGCAAGGGAAAAGACATATCCCGCGCTCCAATCATAAGTGGCACTAAGTAATTAGAAAGCCCTGCATTGAAGGGAATAATCCACAGGAAAATCATGATTGTCCCGTGCATGGTGAACAAACCATTATAAAGCGGGCGATCGACCAAATTTGATTCTGGGGTGAGTAACTCAGCCCGAATCAGCATCGCCAACAGCCCGCCAATCAGGAAAAACATGAAGGTCATCACCATGTACTGAATTCCAATCACCTTATGATCGGTGTTGAAACTAAAATATTCCCGCCAATTATTACCCTCTTGGTTCTGATAATTTTCTGATTCTCGATCCCCGGTAATATCTTGACTAAAATCATGTGTCATTATTTAGCTTCCTTTTATTGGCAATACCAGGTTGAGCAGGTGTGACGGTGTACCAGCCGCTATTAAACAATGTTTTTGGTGGTTGGATATTTTCGGCAACCGCCTGATTTACTGGAGTTTGTTCGCTATTAGCAGTTTGCGTGAGCCACTGATTGTATTGATCAAGGGATTCAACGTATACATCCGTTTCCATTAAGGCAAAGTAAGTACCGCTAAATTGAGAATCTTTCAGCCGATATTTGCCTGCACGAATAGGTGTTAGCACAATATCAATGTTGCGCCCTGGAATAATATCCTGCTTTAAGCGAAACTCAGGGACGTAAAAACCGTGGATTACATCCTGCGCTTGCAGATTTAAGCGAGTGCTACGATTGATCGGCAAATGCAGTTGATTGCTTGTAACATTATTTGGATAACGAAAAGACCAATCCCACTGCTTAACGAGAACATCAATAGTTTCAGATGCAGGTTTAGGGACATCGCTGATGGTTGCGGCGGAGGCAGATTCTATGGGTGTATGTAAATGCACGATTTCGGTTAGACCTAAAATATTTAACTGCTGATAAATATTGAAGCTTTGGAAAGCAATCCACACTACCAACAAAGTTGGGGTTGCTGTCCACAATATTTCTAACCTCGCATCACCTCTAGAGGGGTGTCCCTCGGTGTAGTCTTCTGGGGGGGCGCGATGGAATGCGATCGCATAAACCATAACGCCAACCAGCCCAAGCAAGATAAATGCTCCAATTGAGACTAAGAAGCTAAACAAATCATCTACTCGTTGTGCTTCTGCTGTAGCTTGCGGAGGCATCCAAGAAAACGCCTGTTGCCCAATCCACCGACTGACAACGAGCAACACTGCTACATAAACCGCTATTAATACATATTCAAAAACACTAAACATAAAATTCAATAAATTCTCGTTTAATTATTTGTTGTAAACATTTTTAAAAATGGTATTAGCAGCAGTAACATGAATCCCAAATTCTTCTCCCAATTGCGCCCCCAATGTTCCGTGGACGAATAATATGCCTAGCATCGCAATCCCTGCTAACAAGTAACTCCACTGCACTTGTCTAGAAGCATCCTGACGCCAGCGATAGCGTTGTAAACCTCTCCATACAGTCATGGCGACAATGATCCCCAACAGCAAAACGCCACCCAAACCATGTAAAAGCATCGTCCAACCAGGACTCAACCCCCAAGCACTCTTTTGATCGACTGGTGGATTTGCCAAAAGTAGCTCAAAAAAACCAGCCGCAACCGTAAAAAATGTAATTGCTGCTGCTGCTATGAGGTTGTACCAGCCGACATCAAAAAAGCTAGAACGGATAGTAGCCAATCCCAAAAATTTGAAAATTGGTTTTTCTAAAGAAAACAGCACTCCTGCTATATCAAAAAGAATGGCAATAATAAATAAACCAAGGGTTAGATGTACTAACTGCGGATGTATAGGAATCTCATAAGGTAATCCGTTAGCGCCCAACCGTAATCTCAACTGCTCAATCAGTTGCGGGTTCATGGTGAAACTCCCTGTTTCATGGCTTGAACTACAGGCTCAACGTGCAATCCATACACCCAAAACAGTTTACTCCCCAAATACACTTGCAAAAACACTAGGCAGACTAACAATGTTGCAGCCCCCAAGTAAGCAGGTGGTACTTTTCGGGGATTGCGGTTGCGAATCACAAAACGCCAAGCTGCGATCGCCGCAACAATCGCCGCCAGTGACCAACCCAAGACGGTATGATAATTCAGTGTTGACTGGGCTGCTTTCTGGGCTTGTGCTAGTCCTGCTTCAAATTGACCAAAGATAATTGCAATGAAAATTGCGATCGCTGCAACAAACATATTCCAGAAACTCACCTCAAACAAACGCGTGTTGCGGGTGAAATAGCCTAGAACATCACAGAAGAAAGAAAAAAACACCATCGCAATCACAAAGTGAACGATAATTGGGTGCAAAGGATCGGGGTATGGTAAATTCTGGCTATTAAGAGGTAAGGCAGACATCGCTTGTTCCTTGGGGTATCAGGATCGGTGATTACTAAAGAAATCCATTGAATTTTATCATCAATAATCATACACGCCTAAAAATATCCATCTCTACAAGATTAATCAATCACTTTAGTAAATGGTTACTTGTCATTAATCAAACTCTTGTATAAATAAATTAATATCAAAAAATTTAAATTATATAAAATCTATCTCCCACCTAAGAAAGACATGCAACTGACTTCATCCTTTAAAGATTTCATCCAATAATGAAATCGTGATGAAATTTTTATAGTTCTTTCGGTAGAGATATTTATTATTCCAATGGCTAGAAGCGTTAATTGTTGCAAACCTCTAAAGTAATGCCAGAATCACAAAAATAACTGTCAAAAATTAAACACATAAGCAAAACGTGTAATTGGTATAAAAATTTCATTTCAATGTAGAACAGCTTGCTTCAATTTGGATTCAATCATAAGTTTTCAATATCAGCTATCCTCAAACTTTACAAATGAAAATATATAGCAAAAATTCTGAAAAGTATTATGAGTTATTCTCCTTATCTGCTTAAAGGTCAAAAAGCACTTGTGACAGGTGCTAGTTCTGGAATTGGTGAAGCGATCGCTCGCTATTTGGCTGCGTCAGGTGCAGCAGTAGCTATCAACTACCGTTCTGAAGCTGAATCAGCCCAAAAAATTGTTGATGATATCAAAGCTGCTAATGGTGAAGCTTTTGCCATACAAGCCGATGTCAGCAAAGAAGACCAAGTAAAGGCAATGTTCAGCCAAACCCTTAAACAATTTGGCACTATTGATATTTTAGTAAGTAATGCAGGCATTCAAAAAGACTCAGCATTTATAGATATGACTCTCGATCAATGGAATGCAGTGATTGGGATAAATCTAACGGGACAATTCTTATGTGCTAGGGAAGCTGCAAAGGAATTTTTGCGGCGAGGTGTGAAGCCTGATATTTCATGTGCGGCAGGTAAGATTATTTGTATGAGTTCCGTACATCAGGTAATTCCTTGGGCTGGTCATGTTAATTATGCTACGAGTAAGGGTGGTATTAATATGATGATGCAAAGTATTGCCCAAGAACTTGCTCCTCACAAAATTCGGGTTAATAGTATTGCTCCTGGTGCAATCAAAACCCCAATTAATAAATCAGCTTGGGATACCCCAGAAGCAGAGGCAAATTTACTAAAACTAATTCCAGCGAAACGTGTGGGAGATGTAGAAGACATCGCCAAAGCAGCAGTTTGGTTGGCTTCTGATGACTCTGATTATGTCAACGGTACAACGCTATTTGTAGATGGTGGAATGACTTTGTATCCAGGTTTTACAGACAATGGTTAAGATAATTCGTAATTCGTATTTAAGTTTTGTAACTGGGATTGAAAAATAACCAGAAAACTTTTTGTACTATTTTAGGACTCAAAGCTGATGCTGCAAAACAACAGTTGAAAGTACAGCCAAATCTACCAGATTTTTTAACCGATTTAGAAGCTAATATTTACAATCATGGCAAATGATTCATCTAATAAAACTATATACGCGGCGATGGGGGCTAACTTAGCGATCGCTATTACTAAATTTATCGCCGCCTCCATTACTGGTAGTTCCGCCATGATATCTGAAGGGATTCATTCGGTGGTAGATACTGGCGATCAATTAGTACTTTTGCTGGGAATTCAAAGAAGCCAAAAGCCAGCAAACGATCGCCATCCCTTTGGTTACGGTCTAGAACTTTATTTCTGGACTTTTATCGTTGCTATCCTCATCTTTGCCCTTGGCGGCGGGATGTCAATTTATGAAGGAATTACTCATTTAATTCATCCCAGCCCTTTAGAAGACCCAACATGGAATTATATTGTGTTAAGTTTAGCAATATTATTTGAAGGTTATTCTTGGACTGTAGCTTTAAAAGAGTTTTTGCCGACTAAGGGTAAACAAAATTTTTGGCAAGCAATCAAAAATAGTAAAGATCCTACAGTAATTACAATATTATTTGAGGATACTGCCGCAATTTTAGGTTTATTCGTTGCCTTAATCGGAATATTTTTAGGACATCTATTTAATAATGTTTATTTTGACGGTATCGCTTCAATTATTATTGGCATTATCTTAGCTATAGTCGCAGTAGTACTAGCAAGAGAAAGTAAAGGATTGTTAGTTGGTGAAAGCGCCGATCCTCAAACTATAGCTAATATCCGTTCTTTGTCAAAAACAGAACCAGGAGTGAAAGAGGTTATCCGAGTGCTAACAATGCAACTTGCTCCCAAAGAAGTATTACTCAACTTAGAAATTCAATTTTCTCACAATCTTACAGGTGAGGAAATAGCCTTAACTGTAGAAAGTTTAGAAGCAAAAATTAGCCAAAAGCATCCTGAGATAAAACAAATTTTTATTGAAGCTAAATCATTAACTGCATCTCGCAAATATTCTCAAAATTCTCAATAATTTTTTAATCAAACAAATATTAACCACAGCACTGAACTGGACAAAAATTATGGTAAAAATTCTTAGTCAAGGACAGGCTTTTGGCTCACCTGGTATCGAGCCTCGATGGACTCATGCTAATAAAGATGGAGTAGGAACAGCTTACTCTACCTCTAGTAACATTTGGTTTACTATCTGGAATGGTATTATTACCGAAGTCTACCATCCCACAGTAGATAAACCACAAGTTCGGGATTTACAGTATCTAATTTCTGATGGAAAAAGCTTTTTTCACGAAGAGAAACGCCATCTCGAATTAAAAGTTGAACCGATGTGGACTCATGGTTTAGGATATCGCATCACTAATTCCGATCCCCAAGGGCGTTATGCTGTAATCAAAGAAGTAATTGCTGACCCGCATTTATCCTGTATTTTACAACATACAAAGTTAACTGGAGATAGCGATTTTATTTCCCAACTCCAGTTATACGTTTTGTGTGCGCCGCATCTGGAAGTTGGAGGTATAGGTAATAATGGTTACGCTGTACAAGTTGCTGGACATCGAATTATCACAGCCGAGAAACAAGGAACATGGCTGGCGTTGGGTGCAACAATTCCCTTAACTCGTCTTTCTTGTGGCTACGTTGGTGAAAGTGATGGTTGGACAGATTTAGCTGATAATTTTCAGATGGATTGGGAGTTTGATAGTGCTGTAGATGGCAACCTTGCTTTAACTGGAGAACTAAATTTAGATAGTACTAAAGAGTTTACTTTAGGCTTGGCATTTGGGACAAATCTGCATAATGCAATTTCTACACTGTTTCAATCACTCAATATTCCTTTTGAAAAGCAAAAGCAGCAATATGACGAACAGTGGAAGCGATCGCGCAACGGCATCCACTCATTAGAAAATAGTTCTTATGATCAAGGTAAGTTGTATCACAACAGCATTAGTCTGTTGTTAGCACATGAAGACAAAACCTATCCAGGTGCATTAATTGCATCTCTAGCTATCCCTTGGGGTGAAGCCAAAGACGACCAAGATCAAGGAGGATATCACCTTGTCTGGACACGGGATATGGTTAGCAGTGTATCAGGTTTGGTGGCTGCTGGGGAAACAGATACAGCAGTGCGATCGCTAATTTATCTGGTCACTAGTCAGCAGGAAGATGGCGGTTTTCCCCAAAATTTCTGGGTTGATGGTAAACCTTATTGGACAGGTATTCAGCTTGACGAGGTGGCATTTCCCATTCTGTTAGCATGGCTATTGCACCAGCAAAAAACTTGTTTAAATTTTGATATTTATCCGATGATTTTGCGAGCGGCTGGTTATTTAATTCGTCACGGACCAGCTACCCAACAAGAACGCTGGGAAGAAAATAGTGGTTATTCACCATCAACATTAGCATCTAACATTGCCGCCTTAATTTGTGCTGCTCAATTTGTTCGTGAACGTGGAGATGAAGCAACAGCAGAGTTTATAGAAGAATATGCTGATTTTTTAGAATCTCATATCGAAGCTTGGACAGTTACTACTGAAGGAACTTTAGTTCCTGGCATCAAACGCCATTACATTCGGATTACTCCTACAGATATAAATAATCCTCAACCCAACGAAAATCCTAACCAAGGAACTCTTTTTATTAGCAGTCAACCACTTGGTGAACCATCAGAATTTCCTGCGAAGGAAATTGTTGATGCTGGGTTTTTACAATTAGTACGCTATGGAATTCGCAAACCTGATGACCCGATTATTGTTGATTCTGTCAAAGTAATTGACGCAGTTTTAAAAGTTGATACACCTGCTGGGCCTTGTTGGCATCGTTACAACCACGACGGTTACGGCCAGCAAGAAGACGGCAGTCCTTATACTAGTTATGGTAAGGGACGCGCTTGGCCTCTCTTAACAGGAGAACGGGGACATTATGAATTAGCTGTTGGCGGCGATGTCAAAACATATATCAAGGCGATGGAAGGATTCGCATCAGATACTTGCTTACTACCCGAACAGGTTTGGGATGAAACAGATAAACCTGAAAACCATCTCTATTTAGGAAAACCAACAGGTTCCGCCATGCCTTTAATGTGGGCGCACGCAGAGTATATCAAGCTGCTACGGTCAAATAATGATGGACAGGTATTTGATTTGATTCCAGAGGTGGCAAATCGATATCTAGGTGAAAGACGAAAGTGTAAATCATTTGAAATATGGAAGTTTAACCGACAAATAGACAAAGTTAAAAAAGGTTATACATTGCGAATTCACGCTTTAGCATCTTTTCAGTTGTACTGGTCAGATGATAATTGGCAAACCGTAAAAAATACACCTGCTACTTCTACAAAATTAGGAGTGAATTTTGTAGATATCTCTATTTCTGATAATCAGCAACAGCCAATCAACTTTACCTTTTTCTGGATTGAAAGCAGTAAGTGGGAAGGACATAATTATATAGTTAGAATTTCGTAATTCCTAATTAATTAGGAATTACCAAAAACCCTCTAAAACTCTCATTTCTCCGTGACCTATGCGCCCTCTGTGGTTCGTTTTCTGTTACTCGTGCGTAAGTACTATTTATAATTCGCCTTTCAATACATTTAGGATCAAAAAGAGCCATTATTATGCAAAATAACTCATCACCCAAACCAACAATTGAATACTGGCACGTCTGGACTGATAGAAACGGTGTAAGTCACCAATCTCGTTGTCAAATTGAAGACTTCATGGAAAAAGGCATAGCCCCCGATACCTCACCACAGTGGCTTTCTAATTTGAAGCAGTCTGGTGCTACAATCACCTTTACTGTGCTACCTGTAGGATGGGTTGGTAACTGGCATGAGAACCCTAAACCACAGTGGATCATCCCTCTATCGGGACGTTGGTTTGTGGAGACTATGGACGGACAGCGAGTAGAGATGGGCCCTGGCGAAATTTCATTTGGAGAAGATCAGGGTACGAAAGCGGACGCGCAAGGTAATAAGGGTCACTTATCTGGAACAGTAGGCGATGCGCCAGCTGTTCTGATAATGGTACAGCTTGAAGAGACTCCGACTATAGAGCAATCCTGCCGTTTTAAGTAACTCGAAACTTGGGTTAGTAGCGATCGCTCCTAACCATCATCTTATTAAAAAGTTTGCTGTTGCTTCTAGTTTCTTCACCTGACATCGCTATCCAAAATTTATATCCTTCTAGAGGGTGTGAAAGTAGACTAAGTGGATGGTGTGAAAAAGTTGAATTTAGTGCAGACCAGTTTAAGAATTAATTCCTCAAACATCGCATTTTCAACCTTGATTTATTGCGCTTGGCTCCATGTAGATAATTTCCCAAATATGGCCATCTAAGTCAGCAAATCCATGTCCATACATAAAACCGTGATCTTGCGGTTCATTATAGATTGTTCCACCGGCGGCTACAGCAAGGCGAACCATTTCATCGACTTGTTCTCGGCTATCAGAAGATAAACACACAAGAACTTCTGTGCTTTTTGTGGCATCACAAATTTCTTTGGGAGTAAACGTTTTAAACTTTTCATGCGTTAAAAGCATGACAAAGATACTTTCAGACACAATCATGCAGGTGGCAGTTTCGTCAGTGAATTGAGGATTAAACTCAAAGCCGAGTTGAGTAAAGAACTTGATCGATTGATTGAGGTTTTTGACTGGCAGGTTAACGAAAATTTGAGTACTCATGGATTCATCCTTTTGAATTTTGCACAGTGAAAGATCAGCGAAAAAGTTCGTAAGCACCTTTGGTAATAAGAAGTCAAGCCGCCTGTTCGCAGTTGACCATCCAGGGAATACCGAATTGATCAACCAACATGCCAAAGCGGACAGACCAGAAGGTTTGCTCGATCGGCATCTTCACTTTTCCGTTTTCTGCCAAGGCATGAAAGATACATTCTGCTTTTTCTGGCTCGTCAACGCTGATTTGCACGTAGAAGCCTTGGGGTGTTTCAAAATATCCAGGTGGGCTATCAGACCCCATCAAGAGGCGATCGCCCAAATCGAGGCAGACATGCATAATTTTGTCATGCCATTGAGCGGGCACATCTTCTGCTGAGGGTGCATCTTTGTGGGTCAGCATCATGACGATTTTGCCGCCCAGACATTGCTCATAAAACTTGAATGCTGCTTCACAGTTGCCGTTGAACATGAGATAAGGATTAATTTTCATGAAGGCTCCTAAGATAAATTCAGTAGATTGGGCTATACGTCTAGTAGTCTGCCAAGGAAACTTTGCGTTGTGGTCAGCAGAGGAGCGGAGGGGCAGAGGGGCAGGGGGGAAAGACTTACTGCAATTGTTCTCCCCTGCTCCCTTGCTCCCTTGCTTACCTCCACGTAGCAATTTTGGGTTGGTACACTACTAGCGTGAGGACAGCTTGAGATGTTTGCGGCTCGAAGGGGACGGAACAATGTTCATGCACAACCTGCCATTTACCTTGTTGCCTAGAGATTTACCATCACGCACTCGGATGCTGGTTGCAGTCGCTACAGGGTGAAGCGGGGCAGTGGCTAGATATTGCCCTTTTGAATTGAGTTGCTGTGCCAGTTGCGCGGATTTCACATAACAGTCTTCCCGCTCGGTTTGGCTCATGGCATTTTCTTCCAGGTAAATCAGCAGTACATATTTCATTGAATTGCCTCCGTTGTTTCCCTTTGTAATTAAGTCGAACGACAATTGCTTAAATCGACACCTCTAGTAAAATTTTTTTATCTTTTAGATACAATCAAGCTTTAACTGTGTTCTTTCCTTTTGTGAGTAAGTCGAACGGCAATTGCTTAAATCGACACCTCTGGTAAAATTTTTTCTGACGTCAGCTATGACTTCAAACGCACAATCAGATGTAACAATCGCGATCGCCTCCATTTATCGCACCGAGTGGGGTCGGATTGTTGCCACGCTCATCCAGCTGGTTGGGGATTTCGATGTGGCTGAAGAGGCGGCACAGGAAGCTTTTATCGCTGCCGTGAATCAGTGGCAATCCACGGGTATTCCCGATCTCCCCCGCGCGTGGATTATTAAAACAGCTCGATATAAAGCCATTGATCGCCTCCGCCGCCGGACGCGGCTAACAGAAAAATTAGAATGGTACAGTGCATCAGGGTTAATCCCAACAAGCCAGGAGCCTACCTACGACACCGATGAAATTCCAGACGAGCGACTGCGGCTGATCTTTACTTGTTGTCATCCCGCACTGTCCATCGAGGCGCAGGTTGCTTTGACACTGCGGATGCTGGGCGGACTTGAGACAGAAGAAATTGCACGGGCGTTTCTAGTGCCCACAGCAACGATGGCGCAACGGCTGGTGCGTGCCAAGCGCAAGATTCGGGATGCAGGTATTCCCTATAAAGTGCCAGATACGAACGATCTGTCTGTGCGGGTAGATGCAGTCCTGACAACGATCTATCTCATTTTCAACGAGGGCTACGCGGCGACTAGGGGCGAGACGATGGTCAGGGCTGACCTCTGCACAGAAGCGATTCGGCTGGGTCGCCTAGTGAGGACGTTGATGGCACCACAACCGCCCTCAGAAGTCACTGCCCTGGTTGCGCTGATGTTGCTGCACGACTCTCGGCGCGATGCCCGTTTGGATGAGGCGGGCGATCTGGTGTTGCTCGAAGATCAGGATCGTCGTACCTGGAACCAACAGCAGATTTCTGAGGCATTGCCGCTCGTTGAAGAAGCACTGCGAGGCGAGATTGGTTCGTTTGCAGTGCAAGCAGCGATCGCAGCACTACATTGTCAGGCAGCACAGGCACAAGAAACAGACTGGTTGCAAATTGTCCACCTCTACGATTTGCTCGAGGGCTTGCAGCCTTCGCCGATTGTTTCACTCAACCGCGCGGTGGCAATCTCAATGCTAGACAGTCCTCAGGCCGCGCTTGGACTCGTCGATGGGCTTGCCCCTCAACTTAATGACTACCATCTATTTCACGCCACCCGTGCCGATCTGCTGCGCCGTATCGGAGCCTCCCAAGAAGCCGCACAGAGCTACGCGATCGCGCTCGTTCTCGTCACTAATGATAGCGAACGCCGCTTTTTAGAGCGTCGGTTGCGCTCAGTTCAGCCCTAAGTCCAGCATCGCCGGACGTGCAAAAAATTATTAGATTATAGAATAAGGTAGCTGCTTGTGTGGAGCGGTAAGCATTTGCACAACTAGTATGAGTGAAAATGTGTCGGATGAATCGTTCAGCACCGAGCGGCTTGAATGAATTGTTAGGCTACCATCTTAACAGAAAGATTAATCCTCAATATTTAAAATCCAATGAAAGTAATTTTCGCTTTAATATAGGATTTCTACATAGCCTTCCGTTCCATTAACCCGGATTCTCTGTCCGTCATCGATCAGCTTGGTAGCATTCTCCACTCCAACAACTGCTGGTAAGCCATATTCACGCGCGATAACTGCTCCATGAGTCATCAGTCCACCAACTTCGGTGACTAGACCTTTTATGGATACAAACAATGGTGTCCAGCTAGGGTCAGTAAAGGAGGTGACTAATATATCTCCATCTTCTAGCTCGGCATCTTCCATGTTTAAGATGACATGCGCTCGTCCCTCTATAACTCCGGAGGAAACAGCCAGACCTATAATAGCTTCGGCAGGGAGATTTTCTCGTTTGTACCGACCTGTAATGATTTCGCCATCAGACGTGATCACACGAGGGGGAGTTAGTTTTTCAAATAATTTGTACTCGTCTTTTCTTTCGCTGATAATCTGGTAATCAAGTTTATTTGTGAGTATGACTTCGCGAAGTTCTTCAAAAGTGAGATAATATATATCTTCTTTTTCATGAATAACGCCCGCTTGTACGAGTTGTTCGGCTTCTTTGAGTAAAGCTTTCTTATAAACGAAGTAGCGATTAACTATGCCGTATTTTGGATATTCACGATAACCGATGAAATTCCGAATTAGGTTAATCATTCGTTTTGTCTGTTTGGCCTTTTGTTCACCATCCGGTAATTGCTTCAATCGATCTAATAACTCTTGTTCTTTTTTCAAAGCTGACTGTCGCCCTTGCTCAAATTTGCGATCGCCAGCACCAGGCTCAAAGTTTTTGATATTACTGAGAATTATGGGGACAAGCGTCATTGGTTTTTCGCTCCAACGAGGTCTTGTAATATCGATCTCACCGGCACATCGCATTCCGTATTTGTTGAGGTAACCATAGATAGCGTCCCTAGCTGACTGTCCACCCTCAAACTGAATCAGTTCATCCAGAAAGTTGTCATCTTTTACCTGTTGTAAATAATCAATTATTTCAGGATAAAGACGAATCACATCCGCAACATCCAATAGTTCCAGTCCCATTTCGGAAGTAATATTGTTGGGTACAGATTGAGAAAGCTTGTCTGCTACGTTTTTTTCATCTAACCACTCCTGCATTTTTTCATTGAGCCATGATGAAGCATTCATAGCAGTCATAATTACACCAAAACTTTGTGGATTAGACAAGCTCTTCTTTAATTGCTGGATATCTTCCAGGATAAAATCAATCAGATCCGCTCCTGATTTCGTCTGGATATTCTGTTTTAACTCGTCTATCGAGGTTTGACTACGCCCAATCAAATCGGGAACAATCGCCGGATCGTATTCGGTCAGCGTTTGAAAATCCAAAGACGATGCACCCTTATTGCTGTTACCGGAACTTTGTTCTTGCTTGTTATCTGGTAACAATTTTATGAAATCTCCCCGATCTAGTATGGTCATCAGTGCGTCCCTTATGAGCGGATCGGATTTTCCCAAAACATCTACCAGAATTGTTCTTCTCACAGGTGAAGCCAAATCATGGGTGATATCAACAAACAACCTTCCACCAGCTTGATACATAGGGCGAGCAGCTGTTAACTGGAATAAAGACAATCCCAATGGTTTGATTGGGTCAGTCATCATTTGTTGATGACCGACAGATACATAGACGTGATTTTCTTCATCATTCGCTTCAGGAATGGGATATAAAGTCGTAATGGGGCGACTCTGGACAATATGAAATGTGTCATTCACCAAACACCATTCGATGTCCTGGGGGCAGCCGAAATGTTTTTCAATCTTTCTACCGATGCGCTCAAGCTGTACAATCTGCTCGTCTGTCAGTGCTTGCCTATTCTGCCTCTGTTGCTCAATCTCCTGTTCTTTCGTACCGCCATCTTTTAAGGCGTAAATAGCCAGTTTCTTGGTGGATATCTTTTTATCGATAACTTTACCGTTACACACTTTATAGATATCAGCATTCACCAGACCACAGACCAAGGCTTCTCCAAGTCCGAAGCTAGCATCAATGGATAACACCTTCCTATTAGAAGTGACGGGATCGGCAGTAAACAAAATTCCTGCCACCTGCGGAAAGACCATCTTGTGAACAACCACAGATAGGTGGACTTTACGGTGGTCGAAGCCGTATAATTGGCGGTAAATTACTGCCCTCTCGGTAAATAGCGATGCCCAGCACTTGCTGATATGCTGATAGATTGCCTCTTTACCGATAATGTTCAAATACGTATCCTGCTGACCTGCAAAAGAGGCTGTCGGTAAATCCTCAGCAGTTGCGCTGGATCGTACTGCATAGGCATTTTTTTCTCCAAGCCTAGAGAGGAGGCGGGCGATCTCTTCATTAATATCTTGAGGAATGTTTATCCCTTCAATGAAAGAGCGAATCTCACCGCTAAGTTCACCGATTTTTTTTCGGTCTTCCACCTTAAGAAGCAATAACCGATCGAGTAATTCGTTAATCGACGACGTTTCCCCAATGATTCTTTTAAAAGCTTCAGTAGAAATACAAAAGCCATCCGGTACGTAGATTCCTTCAATCCTGGTAAGTTCCCCCAGGTTCGCGCCTTTACCCCCGACAAGTTTGAGTTTTGTTTTATCAATATCTTGAAAACAAAGCACAAATGAACTCATCAGTTTCGCTCCTTTGGCAATTATACTTTGGTAATTTTGACTGCATCGAGAAGAGGCAGAGGGGCAGGGTGCGGGGGGCAGAGGGGAAAAATTCTTCTCCCCTGCTCCCTGCTCCCCTGCCTCTTTTGACTAGCTGCCGTTACGGCGATGCGATCGCGTCTTCAGGATGCCAATCTGCTCGGTTCAGGCAATAAACAAAACAGTCATCGTTGCTAAACCTTCGTGGTTCAACAAATTGAAAGCCAAGACGTTCATAGAAGCGGTGAGCGCGAGTATTGCTGGCAAGTGGATCGATGAGGACAGTCGTCACACGCGGGTCGGCAAAACATCGAGCTAGGGCAAGCTGCATCATTTTTGTGCCGTAGCCTTTGCCCAAATCTGTTTCTTCCCCAATCCAGATATCAATGGCACGAAGATCCGGTGCAACATCGCCCCAATAACGGCTTTCCTCACGCGCTGGATCGATAATTTGGACAAATCCAATGGGACGACCCTTGATCTGGGCAATTAGTTGCTCTCTCCAGTCAGGATTGCGACTCAGTTCTACCTCCCAATACCAATCATCGTTGGGATCTGAGGCAATGACATGAGGTTGTTGATCCCAGTGTTGCAGCAGGTTCAAGTCAGCAGACGTGGCAGGGCGTAGATTAATCATTAGTACACAAGCCTCGTCCGCTTGCGATCGCCCATAAATGGTTGCCATATTTTTTATAAACTTTTGTAAACAATTAGCTGGTTCTGCATAAAACTTGTGTGCCCAATGTAAGTTATACGGGTACTTGCTTGACGAGCATTAATTGAGATTTACTTGATCTGGCATTACGTAACCATTGTGGGATGTTTCGGTGTTATTTAATGACAAAACTCATGGGAATTATACCAATAATAAGCTTAGTAACCTTTATTACTGGCTTATCAATTTACTTCCTACTGACCTCAAGAGGTCGAATTTTGCTCAAATCTTTGATGAGAAAAATAAACTGCCAATGGTGGAGGCTTAACTTTGGCAAGCTTAACCAACTAGGAACAAGATTTTCCAAGACTATAGCAATTGCTGTAATTATTATGGTAGCAGTAATCGCTGGAAATAGTGTATCCGCGCAGGTTACGGGGTCGTCTTCAGTTTCGCTCAAGAGCGTATCAGTTCCAGAACCTGACAATCTTGGAGAATTTGTAAAAAATAAAGCAGCTGCAATCAAGTTAGGAAAGACTCTTTTTTGGGATATACAAGTTGGGAGCGACGGAGTGACCTCCTGTGCTACTTGCCACTTCCATGCTGGAGCCGACAATAGATCCATAAATCAGATTGCTCCTGGGCTTTTGCGAATTAACCCTGACCGTACAGAGAATCCAGATATAATTTTTAATATAGGCGGTGCGCCAAACTACCAGCTAAGAAAAGAAGATTTTCCCTTTCACAAGCTGTCAAATCCAAATGATTCTGCGACTGTGGTATCTGACAGTAACGATGTTAGCTCCTCTCAAGGAGTCGCAAATACAAAATTTCTTGGTGTTATACCTGGTAGCTCAAGAGACCTAGAAACAAGTGAGCCAGATCCAGTATTTAAAGTGGCAGGTATCAATGTGCGCCGCGTCCAGCCGCGTAATACGCCAACCGTAATTAATGCAGCATTCAACTTCCGTAACTTCTGGGATGGAAGGGCACAAGATATCTTTAATGGGGTGAATCCCTTCGGTTTAAGAGACCCTAACGCCTCTGTAGCGAAAGCAGAAAACCCAAATCAGCTTAAATTTGTCAAAGTCAGCCTGAATAATTCGTCTTTGGCTTCCCAGGCGGTCGGCCCGCCACTCAGTTCCTTCGAGTCGTCTGCTGATGGTCGCACTTTTCAAGAAATTGGTAATAAGTTTGGTCAAATTGACCTCAGCAAATTTATATTTGTCAACAACTCGCTAGGTTCGCTGGAAAATATTCTGTCAATCGGGGGTACAAAGCTCCCCAGAGTCTTGGGACAAAAGTTGTCTGGACTGACACCACTAGGCAAACAGATTGTGCATCCACAAGACAGCGTTTTAGGTGCAGACAGTGGATATCCTCAACCCGGACTCAAGGATATAACCTACGAGGATCTGATTAAAGATGCCTTTAAACCAGAGTGGTGGAACTCTAATCAACTCATCCAAGTTGATGCTGAAGGTAAACGGACTTTTGTCAATAGCGCTGATAACTCTTCCCAAACCAATGAGTACAGGCTGTTAGATTATAACTTCTCGCTATTCTTTGGGCTTGCAATTCAGTTGTACGAGTCTACACTTATTGCCAACGATACGCCCTACGATCGCTTCTTAGAAGGAAACACCACCGCCTTCACCGTGCAGCAGCAACGAGGCAAACAACTATTCGAGGGGAAAGCTGCCTGCATCTTCTGCCATAGTGGGTTGGAACTCACCAGCGCCTCGGTTAGCAGTGTCAAGAACCAAAGACTTAGAGCCACTACCACCACTCCCAGAACCGTTTCGGACAAAGGTTACTTCAATATTGGTGTTAGACCCACCCTAGAAGACATCAGTCTTGGTGGTCAAGATCCATTTGGTAATCCGCTTTCGGAGTCGCGGGTCGCTGCTTTGGGTAAATTCTCACTACTTCTTGGTTCAAGCCCCAATGTTACAGTTAGTTCCAATGACACAGTAGTTGCAGACGGAGAGTTTAAGGTTCCTGGACTACGCAATATAGAACTCACAGCTCCTTACTTCCACAATGGTGGCTATTTGACTTTGCCACAAGTGGTGGACTTCTATAATCGTGGTGGAGATTTCCGCCAAGACGGGGTTCTCCGCCCATTGGGATTAAGCGAAACTGAAAAAGATGACTTGGTGGCTTTCCTGAAAGGACTCACTGATGAGCGAGTTGTCTCTGAGAAAGCGCCCTTTGACCACCCGCAACTGTTCGTTCCTAATGGACATTTAGGTAACTCTATGTTTGTTGCCAATGATGGTACTGGCAAAGCTGCCGATAACCTACTAGAAATTCCTGCGGTTGGTAAGAATGGTGGTAAAGGTACTCCAAATTTCCTAAACTAACTAGCAATTTGAGTTTATCGCTTTAGATATCAAAGCAGGGGGAGATAAGTGAAAAAAATAACTTCCTTGTCCCCCTGATATTGACATACTTACAAACTGACGCTAATTTACTATCAAAAATTGAAGCAGCTTTAATTGCTTGGTTTCGACCTCTGCTTAATAATTTAATTTCAAAACAACCTTGCATAATTGCTGAAGGTACACGAATTCAAATCAGACTGAAACAATTCAGAGAATCCAGAAGCTTGCAGCAGAATGAACTAGCAAGACGACTTGAAATATCGTTGGCTAATGTTCAAAAACTGAAATATGGCTTTGCCATTGTATTTGGTGGAGATTTTTATCCTATTAGTTGACAGTCTTTACATAATATGGTCGCGGTTGGTGAAAACCCTGAAGTGAAGCATCGACAATGAGGCAAACTTCGATATGCATACCATCAGGATCAGAAAATGACAAGTTAAGTACTGGGCCAAGGTCGGCAATCGTGCCATCACTCACACCCCGGTCTATGAGTTTGCGGCGGATAATCTGGAATGCTGATTCTGTTGAGGCATTCAAAGCTAAATGGTCGATGTGTCCTCGTTCAAACATATCCGGCAATCCAGAGCTATGGACATTATCAGGCATCTCTGCTGCGTGAAGCATGCACTGTGAGCCAGCCCGTAGAAGTGCGTGACGAAAGGCTGGGGTCGTCTCTTGAAAGATTACTGGTATCTCGAATACATCAGTATAGAAGTCGATAAAGCGGTCGATATCTGCTGTTACTACTGCAACATGGTGGATACCTGATACAAGATTCATGGCGTTACTCCAGTTAAATTGTGCAATTTGCTTTTATGGCTATGATTGTGAAGCAGCGATCGCAACGGGAGCCTTAGCGAAGCGATGTCTACGACGGGCTACGCCTACGCGATCGTGCGGTTGCTCAAAATCAATGCTCGGCCCCTTCGGCACAATTCGATTTGGATTAATATCAGTCATACTCATGTAATAGCTGCGCTTAGTATAGTCTAGGTTGCAAGTCGCTTTGAACTCAGGACACTGATATAGGTCTAATAGATAATTCCAGAGATTTGGGTAGTCGATAATTCGCCGCAGATTGCACTTAAAGTGACCGTAATATACTGAGTCGAAGCGATACAGAGTTACAAACATACAAATATCGGCTTCAGTCATTTGAACACCACATAAATAGCGTTGCTTGCTCAGAACGGTTTCCCAATGATCTAAACTTTCAAAGAGTTCAGTTACTGCATTTTCGTATGCTACTTGCTCCCTGGCAAAACCAGAGCGATATACACCAGCATTAATTGGCAGATAAATTGCATCGATTGTTTGATCAATCTGCTGTTGAAGCTCGCGTGGGTATAAGTCTATTTTCTGTGTTGCCAATTCCCCAAACTCTACGTCAAACATCCGCATGATTTCACGAGATTCGTTATTGACGATTGTTTGAGTTTGCTTATCCCACAACACCGGAACAGTGACTCTTCCTGTATATTTGGGATTGGCTTTCAGATAAATATCTTGCAAATATTGAGTGTGATTCACCCAGTCAGGAATAGCTCCCGGTGCAGAAGTAAACATCCATCCCAAGTCGCTCATAATCGGATCGACGATAGAGATTGAGATTGCATCATTCAAACCTTTGAGTTCTCGCATAATTAAGGTGCGATGCGCCCACGGACACGATAAAGAAACGTAGAGGTGATAGCGTCCTGCTTCTGCCTTAAACCCGCTAGAACCATCGGCGGTTACACGATGGCGAAACGTTGTCGGCGTCTCATTGAAATTACTGCTCTTATCTGATTTATTTTTATCGGTTATCCATTTGCCTTGGATCATCATTCCTGACGCCATAATTCTCTCCTAACACGCTTGGTGTCTGGAAACTACAAAATATATGCTTTTGAACTTGTGAGGATTACTTCAGCATTAAGTCTTTCCTTTTCTGAAGAATGTTAATTTCTTAAAAATTCTTTATAAAACCCATTTGACATCTAAGGAGGTGCAGCAAGCCTTTTAAGCATCAACCGAATAAAACAAAGATTTACCTTGGCAGTAGTTGTCTTCTAAGGTTCTCTCTTTGCACAAATAAACGTAAGGATTTAGGTAAAGACGTATTGACAAGTGTGACATCTGAGGCGGAATATCACAATTATAGAAAAAGACCTGCCTTTGAAATTAGAGCGTGAAACTCTTCTCTAGTTGGCTCTAGAACAACTTGTAGATATTATTGCCGAGCAGGCGATCGCTACAGAGATAAACTCCAGAATTTTAAAACTAGAACAAGAACTAGAGAAACTCAAGGTCAAGTTCTGGGAATAATAGCAATGCCACTTGTGAAGCTGGTTAGACCTAGAATAACCGCACCTATGTCTAGCGACAAACAGCTTTGCGTCTACACAATAAGTACCCTTGAGTGTACTATTCACTGCCCAATCGTATATTCCATGCTAAGAATAATGTGGATATAAGCAGTAAGTAAGCAGAACAAAGTGATTGACTATCTTGGCCAATTCCCTCAAACCAATTCATAGATATACCGATAAACTTTAGAAAATAATTGGAGATACAATGGTTTCTGATAAAAATATAACTGATAATGATTGGAATTTAAATGAAAGTAGGACACTTATTCAGGCACTTATAAAGGATTTTTATAAAAACAATTTCAATAGTTTTGCAGATCCAATTAAGCAAGAAGGTTTAGTAGCAGCAGGAAAAGAAATATCTCAAATCATTATATTGTTTAATAGACTTCAAAAGCTCATTAATAGAAATACACCGCAAAATATTTGGTGGGACAAAATACCGAGAATAGTTATACCTGACAATAGAGATAAAATTCAAAGGGAACTGACCGAACTCTCGAAAGCTTTAATATTTGCAATAGAAGCTCTGCGTGAATCATCATCTAATATAAATATTGCTCAGGCTATTAGATTTGATGTTGAACAAATTGTTTGCAAATATGAACATCCTCTTACAGGATTTATCATCAACCCATTTTTATCAATCCACCGTTCACCATCAACAACGACTAAAGTAATTTTTGGACTTATAACTGCCGTTTTTATATATGGAGGAATTACTACTTCTTCTCTTGCAGGGCTTTGGATTTTTTCAGAAGTTGTTAATTATTATAATAACAATAATTATAATACCAACAAGAAGGCATTACAAAATGAAATTAAAGAGATCCAGAGATATACAGATAACCGGGTAGAGGCAATCCAAAACAAAGCGGAACAACAAAACCAATCAGAAAATACAAATTCTACTCTTGATAATGATGTTAATAAATTGAAACAAAGTAAAGAAGAAATTAAAGAATTAACTATAATATCACAAAAAAATACTGAATTTAAAAGTTCAGAGCTAACAACACTAAATAATAATCTTGCTGAATTAAATACACAATATAGCAAAAGGCAATCTGTAAATGAGAAATTTAACGAATTTCTTCTCCAGCTAAGTTTAGCTATCGCGGCAGGAACATTAGGTAGTATTATCAGTATTTTAATCAGAATTGAAGAATTTCAGAATAAGAAATATTCTGATCCACTAACTCCTTTCCTTGTTGGTGCTTTTAAACCAATGATTGGAGGAGCATTTTCTGTTTTATTTTTAGCCTTGATTAACTCTGGAATAATATTAATGTTTATTAACCCAAGTGTATTTAAGCTCAATCCAACTACCAATCAACAATCATCTCAAGATCAACAAAGGTCTTTTATTTTTGTAATCGCATTCGTTGTTGGCTTTAGTGAAAGGCTGGCCAAGGATTTTATCGGCAAAGCAGAAGAAATAGCAAGTGGTAATCGAGATAACCTTGAATATCAACCAGTTAATAATGAATTAGTAACCGATGTACATAGTTTAAATACGTTGCCAAATAAACTAGCTGTTAGTAGTTTAAAAAATAGTGCGATCGCTTCCAATATATCCCTAACTGAACTAGATAGTATTGATTCGATAAATGGTGGAGATGATTTAAACCCAAGCAAAGGCGATCGCTAATTTAAACTGTAGTAATCCTAAATTATTTGTGAAAAATTAGATCCCCGACAACTTTTACGAAGTCGGGGATCTGAACACCGCGAATTTTCACAAATAGACATCTCCAGAAATTAAATATGCGTTACCCAAAACCCTTGTAAAGACGTAGCAATGCTACGTCTCTATATTCTTTTTCGGAGATGTCTAATAGGTTCAGGATTGGCGATAACAGGCAAACTCCATTGAAAAAGTAACCATACCAGAAGTAAGCGATGTCTGACGACAAGCCGCTTCGCGTCTACGCAATTCTGTAGAATACCCAAACATCTTAATTGCATAGTTGCGGCTGAAAGACAACTTCAGATATGGGAAGGAGGAGATTTGCTTTAAGAAAATAAAAGTCACCCTAGCATAGTATTGTGTTAGGGCGATCGCTAATTTTTCACTCTATGCCGAATAAACGCTTCTATCACATTGGCTTTGAACTAGACGATTTAGGTTCATCGCCTCCCAGCATTGCTCTATTATCGGGCGACCCGGAGCGATCGCGTCTAATTGCCCAAACTTATTTACAAAATGTACGCGTGTTGTCAGAAAATCGCGGACTCAATAGCTATGTAGGATACTTACCTAATGGTCGCCCTATCTTATCAGCTACTAGTGGTATGGGTGCGCCTTCATTAAGTATTGTGGTCAATGAGTTAATCCAAGTAGGAATCCGGCAAATTATTCGCATTGGAACTTGTGGTAGCATTCAACCTTATATAGCAGTCGGTAGCGTTGTTATTAGCAGTGCAGCATTGTGTCGCCAAGGTGCAGCAAATGATATTGCACCTGTGGAGTATCCAGCCGCAGCCGATCCTTTTCTCACAGTCGCTTTAGTTAAAGCCGCACGAGAATTAAAGGTTGAATATTACATAGGAATTACGGCATCAGTTGATACTTTTTACGAAGGACAAGAACGTACTGATTCAGCGAATCCAAATTTAATGCGATCGCTGCACGGTATTACAGAAGAATATCGGCGATTAAATATCTTAAATTATGAGATGGAATGCGGCACATTATTCAAAATGGCAGGAGTGTATAATTTTGCTGCTGCTGCTATTTGTGGTGTAGTTGCTGGGCGTACTGTTAGTGAAAATATCATCTTAGAACAAAAGGATATTGCTGTTACAAATGCGATCGCAACTGCTGTACATGCAGCAGAAACCCTTGAATAATCACAAATTTATCTTCCTAGTCTGCTAGATTTAATATGTTTTAAGTAGTTTTATCATGTCTTTACCTAATCTTTAATTTATCAATCAGTAATTATAGATATTATGTATTGAGTAAAATGCAATTTTATCTACTGGAGGCATTTAGATAAACAAAAAAAGACTGGATAACTTAAAACTATAAAAATTGTGTAATTAACATCGACAATAGTTGTAACAAAAACAACAGTATTTATTGAAAACTTCGTTGTAATCATGGAGTATCAGAATTTGCTTACTCTTAACACTATGGATTTATAGCACCAATTTTTTGTAGATATTATGATGAATTAAGCTATCAAAAGATATCAGCATAATTGGAGAAAAATATAACATGAAGAATGCTTGGAGGCGTTGGATTAAAACCGTTAACCTAACTGCGATGTCTACGACGGTCTACGCCTACGCACTAATGCCGACGCTGATATTTTTAGCATTCTCTCATCAGGCAACAGCTGACGATCCAGGAGCATGTTACATGATAACCTCTTCTGGTAAAACCGTTGAATTGGGAAGGCTTTGTGGCAATATACCCGTAGCTTCAGAGAACAGAGTTTTTCGAGTCCCAATCAAACGCCGCTTTGGTGGAACTCCTGTGATTGATGTCACCTTCAATAATAAAAAAACCTTTGAAATGATTGTAGATACAGGTTCTAGTGAAACTATTATCACTCAAGGGATGGCGAATACACTTGAACTCCAGCCTACAGGGACAATGCAAGCCCAAATTGCTGATGGTAGCCAAGTAGAATTTCTAACCAGTAAGCTAAAATCTATTGCAGTAGGTGGAGTTACAACCAATAATCTTCGGGTGGCGATCGCACCAAAAGCAAGCATTGGCTTACTAGGCCACGATTTCTTTGGCAGCTATGATATCAAGATTCTAGAAAAAGAGGTCGAATTTCATCATCGCTAATGTCCGTAGCTAAAAACGTAGTATCCTACATTTTGGTATCTATAAAAGGACGGGGAATAACCCAAATTTTCGATGACTAAGCTGATTGAATACGAAGAAGCCAGCGACGAAGTACGTGCAGTATATGACGACATCCGCGCTACACGCCAGAATGACTATATCAATAACTTTTGGAAAGCTATAGCCAATCATCCCCCTACTTTGCAACGAACTTGGCAAGCGGTAAAGGAAGTTATGACTGGCCCTGGTGAGATTGATCCATTAATGCGCGAACTAATTTACATCGCCGTGAGTGCGACGAATGGCTGTGACTATTGCATCGCCTCGCACACAGCAGGGGCGCGGGCCAAGGGCATGAATGATACCATGTTCGCGGAACTAATGGCGATCGCAGCCACTGCCAACATGACCAATCGCCTCGCCAACGGCTATCAAATTCCGGTGGACGAGCGATTTAAGACATAGGAGTGTAGCCTTATCTATCCCTGCTTAGGAACTTCCAACTAAAAAAATATTCTATCGTGGTGTAGGCAGGGGGGCAGGGAGCAGTTCTTGCTGGGGGAGAAAGAAAATATGATCTGAGTAAATTGGATAATTTATTTTCTGGAAGTCCCTTAAGAGAATTATTTACTATGCCCAAAGTTCAGATTAACGGGATTGATTTGTTCTACGACATTAAGGGAAAGGGTGAGCCTTTGCTATTAATAGCTGGCTTCCTTTGCGATCATGCCTATTGGTCTCTGATTATGCCATCGCTGGTTTCGCAGTATCAAGTCATTCGCTTAGACAACCGAGGTATGGGGCGGAGTTCTGCTCCCGAAAACCCTTATAGTCTGAAGCAGATGGCTAATGACATTGCAGCATTGCTCGATCATATTGCGATCAATAAGGTGCATGTAGCAGGTCATTCAATGGGTGGTCAGATAGCCCAAGAGTTAGTGTTAGCACATCCTGAAAAGGTAGAAAGTCTAATGCTACTTTCATCATTGGCTAAGGGTGATGGATTATTTAACAGCATCATCGAGACTTGGGGTGACCTCTGCAAAAATGTAGACTTGAAACTTTATGAAAAAGTTGTATTACCTTGGATATTTACAGATACGTTCTATTCGATTCCTGGGATGATCGAAGGTTTGATTGAATTTGCAATCAGATATCCTTTCCCACCTGCGGCTCATTCACTCTATCATCACAGCCGAGCCATGCTTGACTTTGACACAATAGATCGCCTTCAACAAATTCATTGTCCTACTCTAGTTCTAGTTGGTAAACAAGACATTCTCACCCCGCTAAAGTTTTCCCAACAACTTACTCAAGGCATTCCTAACGCTGAACTTTTAGTCCTCAACGGTGGGGGTCATGGCTTCTTAATTGAATCGCCGGATGCTGTGGTTTCAGCTATGCTTAACTTCCTGGGGAAGTTGAAACCAGCTTATACGAATTAATAAAATTGGTTCTACAGTTCCCTTTATGGCTTGTCGTTACGCACATTTTTGTAACAGTCGAAGTGTCGTGTTTACCAGATATCCTGCCTTGGAATTTATTCCGAGGTGGGAATAGTAACAAAGCTCAAGATTTAAAAATGCTGGTATTGACAAAGTATTAAAGGCAGAGTTTCATTTTTGAAATACTCAGCGACTTTCTAATTTAGAAACTCGTGTCTCTAATTTGTTAACTTGTTGCTTCAATTCAACCACCAAAGTTGCCAGCCGATCAAACATCGGATCTTGTTGTGATAAGTTCCTTCTGGAACCAGTTGACTGGCGTGGGGTAAGTGTTGTTCTTGGCGATGAAGACTGGCCACTTCGACCGAGTTGAGACTCGATCTGGTTTAATCGTGACTCGACACGATTTAAGTCTGCTTCCAGGTTGTAGATGCGAGACTCTACTTGCTGAGATGAAGCAGTGTTTCCAAATAATCCACCCCAGAGAATTGTTGCTAAAATCCCGGCAAATATTAGCACTTGGATTTTTTTCATAACAGTCTATTTAGACAGAATATATTGGAATGGCTACGAGTATAAATCTGTAGTCATTTTCCTTATTTATCCTTTACTAAATCAGAAAATAACTTCTGCCAATCGATAGAGTTAACAGTATTATCTGCCTGTTTCACTTCAAACGTGACATTAGAAGCTTTTCCTAGTTTTAAAGCTTGCACACAAAGTTCTGCCACATCCTCACGGCTGATTTTGCCCTTAATATTATCACCTTGCTCGAATATTAACTCCTTACCTCCTGCTTCTTCAGTTAAGGCACAAGGTCTAACAATCGTATAAGGAATTCCGCTTTCTCTTAAACTATCTTCTCCCTTCAACTTCCAAGTTAAAATTCCTCCTAATTGGTCATTTAATTTCACTGCTGGCGGTTCTTCATCTAAATTAATGCCAGGGCGACCGGGACGAGTCACGCCTGCTGAACTGACGAGGATAAATTGTGGTAAAGTTGCACCGCCGTAAGCTTTTATTGATTCCAACTGTAAAGCAAAACCACCAGGAGAAAATTTTGGATTCAAAGCACCATCATATTCAAATTTGCTCAACATTAGTTGGAATGAACAAACTCTATTCTGCTCAATTGGTGGCGCATCTTTGACAACTTTTGCCCGAAAGACGGGAATCAAATCTGCAAAGGGAATGTGAACATCTATCCAGGTATCAGCTACGGTATCGAAAGAATAGCTGTAGCCAATACCATCCCATTTTGTATCTGTCCGTAGGAATATTTTATAACGCTGGCCGTCACCTTTGACGCGCAATTTCACACCTTCGCAATCAGATAAATTGAAGGGTGGATCAAAATTCTTGGTTCTGATAGAAGCAAATCCGCCAGAGTTAGCGGTGGAGACATTACCAGCAAATAAAGCTGTATTTTCTAGTAATTGGATATTACTGGCACTTACGCCACCCATGACAACATCATCCAGCGCCCCCCAGTAATCTTTTAATTCTGCTGATGGCTTGGTGAAATCAAATATCGGTTTTTCGCTTGCTTGAGGTAGATATTTTGCAGCCGCTTGGACTAAGTTTTTAACACCTTGATATTCTACATTTTCTGGTGTGTCGCCAACAATTTCTGGTTGGTAAAATTTAACACCTTGATAATATTTAGCTCTATCTGCTGTGTCTCCCTCAACTGGTTGCACGCGCACTGCTGTGCAACAAACTACAGCTTGGATATCAGCCATAACTAAAGAAGTTAAAGTTTCTGGTTGAGTAATATCCGCAACTACTAAGTCTATATCATTACCAATAATTGACCTGGCTCTGTCAATGTCTCGAACTAGGGCGCGAACTTTATAACCTTGTTGGAGCGATCGCTCTACCACTCGTTTACCTACACCGCCTGTTGCACCTGCTACTAATATTACACCCACATTTCTTCCTCCATTGGGTCTATTTTGACTATCCTTAGGACGGCCTTGAATTAACTGCTGTACCCAGTTAAGGAAAGGAATTACCTCAAAGTAAGTCAGGGTTTCAATAAACCTGCCTAAATCCCATTGAGAACGATTTTTGTCAGTCATATTTGCGTCCTCATAACTTTCTTCAGTTTAGCCCAATGTTTGTTTCTCCAAATCCTCCGGTACTCAGAGCTTGGATAATACTCAATTGCTTTAATTGGGGAAAAGGGTACAGGAGATAACTATAACCTGTAACCTATTCCCTTAAACCAAATCTTTGGCATTATATGCGACACAGAATAGCCCGTCGTAGACATCGCTCAATCACGTTAGGATACTTAATGAGGTGTTCCTAATCAAACGGTAATTTACTTATGAGCCAACTTGAAGACATTCAAGCTGAGTATGAAAAGTTTCCAGAAGAATTGGAGAGTGTAATTATTAGCACCGTGAGCGCACAGGCAATACCCAATGCTAGTTATGCTCCCTTTGTAATAGATGATTCTAAAAACATCTACATTTACGTCAGTGGTCTTTCAACTCATACCAAAAATCTCTATGAAAATCCTCATGTTAGTGTCTTGTTTATCGAGGATGAAGCCAAGAGTAATCTAATTTTTGCCCGTCGTCGTTTAAATTTTGATTGTAGGGCAAATTTGATAGAGCGTGAAACTGATAAGTGGAATCAAATTGTTGAGCAATTTCAAGCGCGATTTGGTCAAATTATCGAGGTTTTGCGCGGCTTATCTGACTTTCGGATTTTCCAGCTAACACCAAGTGAAGGTCGTTTTGTAGTTGGTTTTGGGGCAGCCTATCACATCAGTGGTGATAATCTAAATGAACTTGTTCAGATCACAGGAGATAGTAATCAAAAGCAAGGATGAATTGTATGCAAATTAAATATGAAATAGCTGAAAAGACAAAAAGTTTACTTACTTCGATATTTCTCGGTAAGCTTAACTTTATACCTTATAATTTTGCCTTCGGGTAAAGTGCCATTAAACTATACTTTTTAATTTTATGCTTCAGTTTCAACCTCCTGGCTTTGGACATAAACTTATCCATACATCCTTGGGGGCAATGGTTTACTATACCCAAACGAATGCACCTTGGCCTTTCGCTGATACTGAAGATTTACCTCCACTACTGTTTCTCCATAACTTTGGTGGTGGAGCGTCTGCCTATGAATGGTCTAAAGTTTATCCGGCTTTTGCCTATAATTACCATATTTTAGCTCCTGATTTAATCGGCTGGGGAGAATCGGCTCATCCAGTCCGGGATTATAAAATTAGGGATTATCTCAGCACGATCGCAGAGTTTATCATTGAAACTTGTCGTCAACCAGTGACAGTAGTAGCCTCGTCTCTAACAGCCGCGTTTGCTATTCGCCTAGCTATTGTTCAACCCAATTTATTCAAAGCATTGTATTTGGTGTCCCCTTCTGGATTTGATGATTTTGGGCAGGGTGCTGGACGCAGACTTCCGCTTTCGGTAATCAATGCGCCTCTGTTGGACAATTTTATTTATATGCTTGGTGCTGAAAATGAAATTGCAGTCCGAAATTTTTTACAAAGTTTTCTGTTTGCCAAATCACAACGAGTATCTCAAGAAATGGTGGAGGCTTATTTAACCTCCGCACAACAGTCTAATGCCAAGTTTGCCGCTTTGTCATTTTTGCGGGGCGATCTTTACTTTGATCTGAGTTTATATATTAAACAACTGACAATTCCCACAATCATTTTTTGGGGAGAAAAGGCACAATTTACCAGCATCAAACTAGGACGACGCTTGGCAAATTTAAATCCAAGTGCAATTCAAGATTTTTATGCGATCGCAGATACAGGAATATTACCTCATTTGGAAACACCAGAAGTTTTCATTGGTTTATTGCAAAAGTATCTTGGGGGAGTGGGGATTAGGGGAGGCAGGGGAAGAATAACTAATGACAAATGACAAATGACAAATGACTACTTAGAAATTAACTGTGCATTTAATGCTTTAGCGATACGATCGCCAGAAGCTTCTAAGTGAGCTAGGGTGTAAATATCAAGGCTTTCACTAAGTTGTTTGAGTCTGACATTAATGGCTTTTTGCAGTTGGCGCAATTCATACCAAGCCAGTGTTCGACCATCTTCTGGTGTATCATTAGTATCCAACATCATCTCTAGTAAAATATTCAGATATTCTCGTTGCAATGAACGGCGGATGCTAGAAATTGGCTTTGGTTCTCCTGGGGTTAAAACTTCTGTCCAAATGCCTGTTTGCAAGGTGTCGAACAGTTCCGGGATGGAAAGCGCTTCTCCAGGGGGAGTTTTTAATTCTATGTCTTGTAAACGATTCAGGCGATCACTGTCTAATAGCGATCGCAGTACCGCACTTTGGAAACCCAGAATGCGATCGTGAATTGGATAATCAAGGCGGTTGTTAGGTACAGAATTACCCCAGTGTTCCCAGCGCGATGGTGCTAGTTGATTTAACAATTGTGGTGAAAAACTAAAAGCATTCTCAGCAAACACATACTCTTGTAACTTTGTCAATGCTTGACGTTGTTTTAAAAGTGAAACTGGTACAAATGTCCAAGAAGTATCATCGCTAGCATGGAGACGCCGAAACGATTGTCCACCAATGTATTTAGAAAGTAAGGTGGCGTTGCGAAAATAATATTTAAGAACTCTATTAAATGAGACGCGCAGATTACTATAACTTTCGCCTTTCGATAGATAACCTTTGTCAAGGCGCTGCCACATAAAACGGGCATTATCCATTTGCCACTGCGAATAAAGTAGCACATTACTACTCATGTCCCAGACATTTGCCAAAGGATTAATGTCCCAGATATCTTCATCAGTTGCATAAGATAATTCTGGTTGAGGCGACACTAAAGCAATCTGCTCCAAAAAAGTTTTTTCTGATTCTGGAATGATTCCTTCAAGTGTTACTGATGGGCTTCTTTTATAACCATACTCAATTGCCCATTCGTCGTAGGGCCCAACAACTCCTGGGAAATAGTCGCCTTGTTGTATTCCTTGTGGTGCTATATTCACGGGTAGATAGTCCATCACCGAACCTACTAAACCTTTAGTTCGAGTGATTTCAGTATTATTTAATTCTTCGGGCGCTAACATAGTGCTGCCGTGAAAGTTGTGGCGCAAACCGAGAGTATGCCCGACTTCGTGAGCAATCAGAGAACGCAAATATTGATGCACATACTTTTTCATGTTTTCACTACTAGGTGTAGTGTTTGGCAAAATTGACAATGCCAATGCCCCCATTGCGGCTTGGTCTGAAGACTCCATGCTATAGCAGAAGTCATTGTCTACTAAATGTTGTTCAGGAAAAGCTTTAAAACCTTTCGAGAATGTTGCAGATAAATTACCTGGACATGGGTTTTTGCCCAGTTGAGAAAAGTGTCCATCCGTAAAAGATGAATTTGCTTCCATCAGTGCGTGATATTCTTGCTGAATTGAACGCACCATATTGGCATCCACAATAATATCTGCATCCAATATTTCCCCGGTAAGTGGGTTAACGCGCACTGGGCCTTTGGCAAAACCTGCATCTAAAGAATTGAACCAGCGAATAGTGTTGTAATGTACATCTGCGGGTTGCCAATCAGCATCATCTGGCATTTGCTGCACTTCAATAGCATTTTGAAATCCAGCTTTTTCAAATGCTTTGTTCCACATTAAAACACCTTCACGAATCGCATCGCGGTACTCTAGCGGCACAGCATTTTCAATCCAAAACACAATAGGCTTTTTGGGTGGAGATAAAGGGGCGTTAGGATCTGATGGCTCTAGATGCCAACGATTGATGTAGCGGATAAATGATTCGTGAGCATTATTATTAGATAAATTTTGGAAAGCAGTAATAAAATATCCCACTCTGTCATCTGCAAGTCTAGGAATATAACCAGTGTTTTCTCTAAGCTGAGAAAAACTGTAGTGTACCTTCAGAGTAAGTGCCCTGCTATCGGGTACTGTGACTAAATTTGCTCCTTCTGGTGATGAAAAACCGTAAATCGAATCAATTTCTACATTTTCTGCAAAGCTATTAACATTACCTAAATAAGACTTTCTTGTATCCAAGTAATAATCAGCCTGCAAAGAGGATTTTAATAAGGTAGTCAAGCCGGGAAAATCCTGCATGAGCAGTTCATCTAGGCTGATGAGAATATTTTTACCGCCTGGTTTAATAGTGTGTATTTCGAGTGAATAAAGAACTGAGTCGCTAAATGAACGAGCAAGCGATCGCTGTTCTGGTCTAGTTTCTGCGCGGAATTTAACATTACGAACCACAAAGTGCAATCTATTCTTTACTCGTTGGAAGTAGAATAAAAAATCAGATAGAGGTAATCCACTATAAATTCCCTTTTCCCCGACGCCAGATTCCAATGTGACTATAGCTAGATAGTCTTTATTTAGCTGTTCTGGTTTAATTTCTAAGTAAATTTTGCCCGAATCGCCACTGCAATAAAGTGTGAAGAGTCCCTCTAGTTTATCTATTCTTTTGACAATCTCATTAAATTGGCAAAAATCCTCTTTTTTACTCTTAGTAAGATTATTGTCAGCACTTGCTAAATTTTCAATAGTCGGGAGTGCATTTAATTGTTGCACATCTATATTTGAAAGTGGGTTTGCTCCTGCGTAATCACTTGATAGGAGCAAGTTATACATTAATATTATACAGATTGCGAATTTCCTAATCCAGTATTTCATCCTTTGGCTTTCCACCTGAACCAGTTCTCGTATTGAGGAAAAAATGTGGATTAATTTGCCGTCTCTAAACCCTTCAATATCTAAGGATTACGGTATAAATCCACTCATTGAGACAAAATGTCTCTAGCCTAAAAGTCGTCTTACTATTTATTGTTATTAGTAGCTATTTATTTTTATGCATCAAGTATCTGTTTCTTAAGATAGATAATTTATCTAACCAAAGATACATGTTTTATTTAACTTATATCTGTATTAAAGACCAAATGTAGCATTAAAAATGTATTTAGTGCTACATTTGCCAGCATAAGTAATCTCAAGCATCATTTATAAACAGAAAGAGAGACTCCTGAGAAAGCTGTTATTGAGCATTAAAAAGCTTTTTTGGGTGAATTGCGGAAGTCTATGCTAATCCCAACCGCTTTCTCACATCCTTAGAGGATGTTTGAAAAGTGGTATCTTGTGCTTTTAATCACATTTTTACCCCCCTTAATCCCCCCTTATAAAGGGGGGAAACAAGAAAAATCTGGTTCCCTCACGCCACATGCTTCAAGTCGGGCATTGCCCGCCCAACGCAGTGGCTCCCCTTTATAAGGGGAGGGTTAGGGTGGGGTAAAAAATATGTGATACATGAATCATGACTTTTTAAACATCCTCTTAATTAGTTCTTCTCAATGGTCTTCAAAGCGCTAGCCCAACAGAAAATCAGCTTTCTTGCCTAGTTCTCGCCCTTTTGTCGCTATGCTTTTCCATCCAATTCTTTTTTGACTAGGCTTTATACCCTGCAACTTTAGTTTTCTTCCTTCTGCCTTCTGCCTCCTGCCTTCTGCCTTTCTTTGTAATACATGAAAAATATCGTGAGTGACTAAATATCGCCAAGCAAATAGATTATGACCCAAGTTTTCTGAGTTTTTGTAAGTGATAATCGCTTGGGGTTGTTGTAGCTTTTTGAACATAATGATTTTCTTTAGTAGATTAAAAAAATGGGAGCATCCCAATGCAAGTAAATTTACCAAAATCGTTACAATTCAATTGCGAATGAAGCGTAAAGTCAACGGCATAGCTTTGCTTAACGCGCTAGCTTTTCTAAAAGTTGTAAAATGAAGCGATCGCCAAATAGAGATGTTGCGATCGCTTTGTTTCTGACCAATTAGCATCAAACAAATTACCTCTTCCCAAAGAAAGATTTAAAATATATTTATTTTTTATAACTAAAATATGCCTTTTGCTAGAAGAATAATTACCCTTATACAATTAATCTTTATTTGTAGTCAAAAAAAAGCTAATTGGCATGATAAATTTGATTTCTAAGACGATTGCTAACATCAGTTCCTTACTTAAAGGGCTTCAGGTAAAATCTTTTTTGGCTGTTGTCGTAGTTGGTTTTCTAGTGCTGACCACGAATGTTAGTGATGGGCCAAATGACAAAGGCTTAAAGGAAAGAGTTCGCCAACAGGTAGAGCAAAATGATGCTGAAAGACCCAAAACAGTAGGGCAGTGGTTTAAGGATGCTCGTGAAACCGAAGATTCTCCTGGTGAACGACTTCAGAAGATTGGGCAACAGTCAGGAGAAGCCTTTAAAGAGTTTGGAGGCGGATACGTAAAGGGCGCTAAAGAAACTGCTAGTGATGTAGGCGACAGTGCCGCAGAGGCAGCCAAAGATGTAGTTGGACGCTAAATGCGTTAGATATTGTATTGGCAGCAAGTACTAATAACTTTTGGCCAATAAAAGAGTAATAATAGGGGCGCTGGTGTCTAATCACCGAATTTTAATACTTGGGTAACGCGCTTACCCGTGCTGATGATAGATTGTAGCGTTTCTCAATTGCATAAAATATAGTCCTTTAGTAGGGGTGTACAGCTATCTGTGCGCCCCTACTGCATGTTGCATTTAAACAATAGTAATTTTGAGAAGTGATGCAAAATAGCCCATCGTAGACATTGCCTGCACTGTACAATTCAGAATCCAACATTGGAAGAAAACAGGTTAAAGATGCAATCGTCACCGCCCGTCTTATATCCCAATACGGTTCAGTTAAGGCTAAAACTCTTTGTCAAACTCAATTTTTTTAACGTAGACGCTTCTCTACGAGACGCTACGCGAACGGCTTGCCGCAGGCTACCGCCAAGGACGCCAAGGACGCAGAGAGAAGAAAGAAATGCTTAACTGAACTATATTGTCTTATATCCCGACGCTAAACGGAGTACCGTTATCGCGCAGGAATTACGACGAAATAGTTAAACCTCTGCACCTTCAAGTCAAAGAGATGTCACGAAACTTGTATGTCTTGTAACTTTGCCACCATTTCTGCACGCGCCGAAACCTTCAACTTACGAAACATCCTCTTCAAAGCTTGTTTAACGGAATTTTGTGTAATCCAAAGTTTTTCCCCAATTTCTGCGTTCGTTAACCCCTGTGCTACTAACTCGGCAATTTCTAACTCACGCGCTGTTAAAGGATTTACTAAAAGGGAATGAGATATTTTTGGTTCTGTCCGTAGAGTTGCCATTTTTGCTGATAAATGAATGCATAAGGCACTCAAATCAGCTAAATCGTTGCCATTAAAAGCAGGATTTCCCTTGTCACGAGCTAAGTTAAGCGTTCCTACAAGACGGCCATTACAAACAATTGGCCCAGTCATTACGTGTTCGTGATCGGAACGCGAGCAAAAATGCTTCCAGTCTCCTGGCGATAATAATAATTGTTCATGGGCGGGAGCGTGACGCTCAACCACGTAGCGTCCGACTGGATTGCTTTCTAAGCATACTGCCGGAATGCCCTGAACATCGATTTGCGCCGTTGGTTGCTCATCTAGGAAATAAATGCCCCAATTTTGCACACCAAAATGCTCACCAATTTTATCCGTGAGAGCTAGCCTTAATTCTTGCTCATTTT
Organism: Nostoc sp. ChiVER01; assembly: GCF_034531155.1. NCBI lineage: Bacteria > Bacillati > Cyanobacteriota > Cyanophyceae > Nostocales > Nostocaceae > Nostoc > Nostoc sp. ChiVER01. The sequence continues at coordinate 91,641 of NZ_JAVRBS010000018.1, forward strand.
GGACATTGGCGATCGCATCAAATACGACGTGAAGAGAATTAACCATAAGTGTACCCAGTTGGGGACTATCCAAGCCTCAACAATTACTTCTATGCTAATACCAAGGAAACTAAAACGCTAATTACAGTAGCGACTAGGAGAAGCACATGACAGTTACACAACTCTCTGCTCAGGAACTTTTCCGGGCTGCTTATGAGAACCGTTACACTTGGGACAAGAATTTCCCTGGTTATACCGCAAATATTACCTTTAAGCATGATGATAAAGTGTTTACGGGCAAAGTAATCATCAACGCCAATCTCAAAGCCGAAGTTTTGGATGTAGATGACGAGTCGGCCCAGAAAGCAATTCATGGTCAAGCATGGGAGATAGCAATTCACCGCATCCGCCGCAGCTTTGAAGACACTCACAGCGCCAATACGTTTAGCTATGGCAAAACTGACGAAACTGGTGCGGTTGAGCTTTTAATTGGTGGTAAGGCTGAGGGCGATAAATACAAAGTCCGCAATAATGAAGTATGCCATGTTCACCGTTTAATTCACGGTACTTATGTCACAATTGACACCTTCAGCAGTCACGACACTGGCGAAGGCTACCTATCCCACCGCTATGACTCTGTGTACCATGACCCCAAGACTGGGGAACAAAAGGGCGGTAGAAGCGAATTTACCGATGAATATGAAAAAGTTGGTGACTATTTTATTCTAAATCGTCGGGAGATTCGCACCGAGACAGCAGGACAAGTTTCTATTCAAGAATTTATCTTCTCTGATATTAAGTTGTTGGAACCTGTTGCTGCTTAAGATGTATTTTGTAATCTAAAAATCAGCGTAGGCACAGCCTACGCTTTTTTTTTGATTGTCAATTCCAAATTTCGCAGACAGCATACCTTGAGAGTATAGACAACGCCAAAAGAATTTTTCAAAATGATATTTGCAAAATTACGCTCTGATGCTGCTGATGTAAGCTTTACCACAGATTCAAATAGAAAACAGATTCAGAACCCTGTGACAGGCGATCGCATGAAGATTCTTCGCTCAATTCATGATACCAATGGAGAATATGTAAAATTTTATTCAGAAAGCTAATACATTATCAAGTTTATAATCAATCTTGCTTGAAACCACAACCCAAACATCGCATACAAACAAAAAAAGCCCCTAAAACGGAGATTATCTCAAATAGTAATTGAAATGACAAAGGAGCCAGAGCAAATCCCCAAACCAGAACAATTGTCCCAACTACCATAGCCGCAATGCGATGAATTTCCTCCTTAGTCCTCAAAGCAAAGAAAAAAGTCGCTAACCCAATTAATAACAAGACTAAGCTAATCATAAAGAAATTTATTAATTATAAGTGAAAGTGAATCATGCAAAACTACAATGCTGGCAAAGATTGCAGATGCCAATTATCTAAAATTTAGCATATAAAGATTTTACAGCCTAGCCTACGTTCAGAGATATTTGTGATTAAATATCAATACGGTTCAGTTTCCAGCGATATAGAAAGCACTAATCTCCTAACCTTGTAAATAGTAAAAAATTCATTTTGGATGATTTAATTTGCAATTTTTATTACAACATTTGTTTGACTGGCATTAAATATTAATGTTTGTTTAATTTAAAGTTAAATCAATGGTGAGTCCCGGTTTACTGTTGTTTGTAGAATCTCTGGGCGTGGTTTTGGGTTCCAATATTGGTACAACTAGTAGCGATATCTACAATGGGCTATGCCTATGCCGTACATTAGTAACGGCTAATTCCTAATCCCTGATGAAAAAACCAAAATCGGTAGACCTAAAAAGTGTAGGTGGGGTGCTGACAGAAGTAATGGTAATTTTGAGTTATTCTCACCGACCTAATTGATTCTACTTGACTTATCAATGTTTCCTGACCTATGTCAGCATTTTTTGTTTTAAAAACCAGTTAAAAAGCGCATTTTCAGGCTTCTAGCGATTTTTTGGGAATTTATCTCTGATTATTTACTCAACTGATCTCCATTTGCGGTGTACTCTCAATATACGGTAACTATCACACTCAACCTTTGAGATAAATTACACCCAGAGGTGAATACCATGAATAATTATGCTACTCAACAGGAATTTATATTAAGTCAAATCACAAATAAATATTTTCAGCGCCGAGATTTCAGTGGATGTGACTTGCGTGGAATCGACCTGAAAGGAATTGATTTAAGTGGTGTTAATTTCATAGGAGCGGATTTACGTGATGCAAATTTATGTGGTTGTGTTCTCACTCGTGCTAATTTAAGTGGCGCAAACATGATGCAAGCTAGCCTGCGCGAAGCTAATTTGTATGAAGCATCTTTGTGCGAAGCTAATTTGATTAATGCTGATTTAACACGAACAAATTTGTGCGGAACTTTCTTATGGCGAGCAAAATTCATAGGTAGTAATCTTTGGGGTGCTTCTTTATGTGATGTGGATTTGAGAGAAGCAGACTTAAGTGAAGCCAAATTAATTGAAGCATCACTGATTGAAGCTAATTTAGTTAGAGCAAATCTCACAGGAGCAAAGTTATGTGGAGCAAAATTACTAGAAGCTAATTTAACTGAGGCTAACTTAACTGGTGCAGACCTGACATGGGCAAATTTAACTAAGACAAACTTGAATAAGGCAAACCTTTGGGAGACAAACCTGATTTATGCCAAACTCCGGGATACTATTATGCCTGATGGGACAATTGAGCAACCTCAGATATTGATTTATTAGTCATTAGTCATTAGTCATTGGTTATTTATCATTAGTTAGGAAAGAAGTTTTTGTTCGCCCCAATGCCCTATGACTAAAACTCACGTTGTGAGAAAATAAAAATAGCGATCGCTAACAACATAGCACTATAAAGTAAGCCATAACCAGCATTTGTAATCAATGCAGTTGTGTCAGGTAGGGCTTGCAGACCATAAACGGCATCGTTTTTTAAATTTAATCGAGATAAATCTGGTAAGATGAGAAACAAACCCTGAGTTAAACGTTCTATACCAGGGTTATGGCTCAGGCGACCAAGTTGTACTAAATCTTGAGTAATATTTCCGATTAAATATACCGCAAAGGTTAAAACAGTCGCCAGTAAAGAAGCAGTGAAAACACCAAAGGTAATAGCTACAGCCGTGATTAATGACAACTGCAATAATAAAAAAATTGCAGCGATTAGAATGCTCACGGTTGGATGAGGAATGCTACCAAATTGCAGAAATACTAGATAAATTACTGTCATTGTGGCGACAAGCACAGCTAATACTGCGGATAAACCCAAGTATTTGCCGACAATAATTTCGCTGCAACTGACAGGTTTAGCAATTAATACCAAAATAGTGCGTTTTTCAATTTCTTTATTAATCAGTCCCGTACCAATAAATATCGTCACAATTAACCCGATGGCATTCATTGCCGCCATCCCAAAGTCTAAAAAGATTTTGTCTTCAGTCGTTGCTGCAAATTCAGGAAGGACACGGAAAGCAATGGCGATTATCAGCGCATAAAAACCAATAATAAATAGGATGCGATCGCGTACCACTTCCTGAAACACATTCTTTGCCAATACAAAAATTCTGTTAATACTCATTTGTTATTAGTCATTAGTCATTGATTCTTGTTCCCCTACTCCTCCCCAGCTTGCGGAGGTGGTGATCCAGCAAAAAGTTTACTGCCGCGATCGCATTCAATTTCTGCAACTGTAATCTTATTGTCTGAATTGCTAGTTGCTGCAACTGGTTCAATGCGACAAGATTTTTTCAAGTAATAACCCCTTGGGTTAGAACTCGGGCCCATCCAAATACTTAATAAATCTAATATATATCCAGATTTAGTATTAGCTACGCGCGGTTCAACACGCCATAGTTCCTTCTCTTCATATTTACCCAAGTTCTTTTGAATTACTCCCCTACCCAAAGTTACTACCCGAGGTTCGACATCTTTTTTCGGTATCAGCCATTTCTCTACTTCTGACCAAGGTCTTTTAGCTATTTCTTCTATTACTAGTGGTTGAAGTTTTTCTAAAATTATAGCGCCGTTTCTTGGAATTTTTAGGCGTCTTTCCGTACTGACAAGAACGGTACTACCTTTAAAAGTATCTGCCTGCAAACTAGGATATTGTTGAAACCAATTATTCATCACAAAGTGAAACTGAATCCAGCAACTTAGCAGCATACTACTAGCAACTAAAATTATGATTCTTTGGCGATCTTGTGGTTTAGGAATTCTAGCTTTGGCATCGGTATCATTTCCTTCAATAAATTCTGGGATAGCTGTAATTAGTGCTGAGATTGTTGGCCAAAAAACGATTGTTCTTGGTGTAATGACATCCCGTTGATCTCCAAATGCAAAAACACTCACCAAAAATCCTGTGATCACTGCCCCGACTGGCATAAAAGTACCAGGAACCCTCAAAGGATCTTCAGTTGTATACCAAGCTGTGCCAGCAATTAAAAATAACCAACCGAAAAAGGCAATTATATCTTTTATATAACCTATAGCAAAATATGAAACTATCCAAGAAAAAATACTCAAATAAATAAATGTTTGCCAAGAATAAGCTTTCGGTGGAACTAATACCTTTCTAATTCCTGCATAAAGCCCTTCAGCAAATTTAAAAACCCCAAATACATCTTTAAGTAACGTATTCATATTCTTCCTTCCACTTGATTAATCATTAATCTTACTTTGAATAAAGTAAATTTTTGCTACTTTGAGCGAAAGAATAAAATAATTGTTATAACACTATAACTTAGAGAATTCGCAATTAATGTAGTAATCACTAAATTAGTATTTTGTAATTTAGCAGTGCTAAAAGTACGCCATCGTCGCCGTTGGTATGTTTGAGGTTCCTCTTCTTTCTTAGCAACTGGTTCACTCAATGATAGTAGTAATACCCTTAAAATGAAAAACTTCATTATAAAAGTAGCAAAGAAAATTATACAAGCAGTTAAAATTATTAAGCTTTGTGTATTTGCTGATTTAAAATTATTAAAAAACATATAGCTAATTAATTCTGATTTTAGATGTATCGGCAACATTGGTTCAGCTACAAAAAATATGACCCAACCAATTACACTAGAAAACAAATTCATAGAAATAGCATAAAAAGTGCTAGTTTTTTTGTCAAATTTTAGTCGATTATGCAAAACATAGGCTTCGATGGGGATAGCAATCAGTACAAATAAAAGGTCAAACAGAATTCCACCAATAGGAAAAATGCTGGGAAGCATCCAATTTTCAGGCATAAATGGTCAAGGGTAAGAGTTAACTGTAGAGAGTATAACTGGGATAGTGAGGGTGATGGTGGAAATTATCTGATTGTTTTTGTTTGGTGTGCCAATATTATATTGTCGTTATTTATACATTATACGGATGCATGAGAGGAGCAGTTTCTCTACCTAAGATTACAAGACGTTAGGTAAGATTAAAGACTGCCACTTATAGCTTTTCGAGAAATGACAAGGAACGGTATTGGTATTCGCACAGCGCAAGTGCGTCAAGAACGGCTCGTCGGTCAAATTCACGTCTACGATGGCTTGGGTAAAGGTAAGTCCCAAGCAGCTTTGGGGGTGGTTTTGCGCTCTATTGGCTTGGGGATCAATACGCCTAGCAATTCTAACCGCGTTTTATTGCTGCGGTTTTTGAAAGGGCCTGAACGTGATTATGATGAAGATGGGGCGATCGCAGCTTTGCAACGTGGGTTTCCTCATTTAATTGACCAGGTTCGCACTGGGAGAGCCGAATTTTTTGGTCATGAAGAAATTACCACTTTTGACCGAGATGAAGCGATGCGGGGTTGGGATGTAGCTAAAGGCGCGATCGCTAGTGGTTTATATTCAGTTGTTGTCTTGGATGAGATTAACCCGGTTCTGGATTTGGGTTTGCTACCAGTAGATGAAGTGGTACGGACATTAAAATCTAAACCCCAAGAGTTGGAAATCATCGCCACCGGACGCGCCGCACCGCAAAAGTTGCTTGATATTGCAGATTTGCACTCAGAAATGAAACCTCATCACCACCCAACAGCTAAAGCTCTCTTTCTTGAAGGAATTGAAATTTATACTGGTGCTGGTAAAGGCAAGTCTACTAGTGCTTTGGGCAAAGCCTTACAAGCCATTGGTAGGGGAATCAATCATCCAGGGTCTACTCGTGTGTTGATTATGCAGTGGCTTAAAGGTGGTAGTGGCTACACAGAAGACGCTGCGATCGCTGCCTTACAGCAGTCATATCCAGAAGTGGTGGATCATCAGCGCTGCGGTGGAGATGCGATCGTCTGGCGAAATTCCCGGCAAGAATTAGATTATGTAGAAGCCGAAAGAGGTTGGGAAATCGCTAAAGTTGCGATCGCCTCTGGATTGTATAAAACTATTATTCTTGATGAACTCAATCCCACTGTTGATTTAGAATTACTCCCCGTTGAACCGATTGTGCAAGCTTTACTCCGCAAACCCCGCGATACCGAAATTATAATCACTGGTCGCTGCCAAAATCCACCTGCCTACTTCGACTTGGCTAGCGTCCACTCAGAGGTTTATTGCCACAAACACTATGCCAATCAAGGTGTAGAGCTTAAACGAGGGGTAGATTTTTAAATTGGGCATTGGGCATTGGGCTAATAGCTGAGTTTTGAGGCGCACTAGCAGGAATTTTTACTTTTGGGTAGTTGAATATTTTGCACAAAGCGATCGCGTCCTGCTGCCTTTGCTTGATACAATGCCCAATCTGCGGCGGAAATCATTTCTTCTATATCAGAATCTGGCTGAGGAATTTCTGTCGTAAACCCAGCACTTAGGGTAACATAAGGACTAACTTGGGAATTTTTATGAGGAATTGCTAGTGTTCGGACAGCATCACAAATGTTTTCGGCAACACGAGTTGCCCCCTCAGCGTCTGTGTTAGGTAAAATCACAGCAAATTCTTCCCCGCCATAACGGGCAACTAAATCTCCGGGACGTTTAATAATATCTTTGAGCGCTTTAGCAATTTCTTGAAGACAGTGATCGCCTACCCGATGACCATAAGTATCGTTATATAATTTGAAGAAATCAACATCGCAAAGAATCAGCGAAAGGGGGCATTTATCCCGTTTCATGCGCTGCCACTCTTGGTTAAAATACTCTTCAAACCGTCGGCGGTTAGCGACTTGAGTTAATCCATCGATAGCAGCTAATCGTTGCAATTCCATATTAACAGCTTCTAGTTTTTGCTGTAACTGAGATTGCTCAATTAAGCGTTTTACTCGTTGTCGCAAAACTGCCCAGTGGATCGGTTTAGTAACATAATCCATTGCCCCCACAGCAAATGCCCGGTCAACTGAGACTTGATCTTCAAGCCCTGTAACCATTAAAACTGGAGTGTACTTGCTATAACCAAAATTTTGTAACTGAGTGCAACACTCGAAACCATCCATATCTGGCATCATGGCATCAAGAAGTACTATATCAGGATGCAATTGCTTAAAAACTTTTATTGCCTCTATGCCATTTTGAGCTTCCGCGATTTGATAGCCTTCCCGCTCTAAGAAATGCCGCAGTATCAGGCGGATAAAAGGTTCATCATCAACAATTAGAACTAAAGATTGGCTTTCTTGAGCATCAGCTTTCATGGTACATCCTTTGCAAGTTCTTGTTCTAAGGCAGCTTTAACTTGTTCATATTCTTGATATAGTTGTGAGATTAATTCTAGGCTGTTTTCTAATTTACTGCTGTATCCCTGTGCTTCTAACACCTTGCAAAGCTGTGACAGAGCGATCGCTCCAATAGAAGCACTGCTAGATTTAAGTTGGTGGGCTGTGTTGAATAGAGTCTGGGCATCCTGAGTTGTGATAGATGTGCTGATATCTCGGACCAATCTCGGTGTCTCTGTAAGATAACACTCAATCAGTTCAACAAATGCCACACGATCTCCTCGGAGCATATTCTGCAAAGATTGGAGAATTTTGGCATCAAGTTTGGCAATTTTTGATGTTTGGTTTTGCTCTAATTGTAGGATATTTTGCGAAGGTTGTAATTCTAAGCACATCACCTTACCTTGTTTTCCTCTGGAAGTGAATTCAGACCTTCTTTGGGGTGGGCATTTGCTAAGTGCCTCAGCTAACTCTTGAAGCTGAATGGGTTTGCTAATGTAGTCATCCATACCAGCAGCAAGACAGACTTCGCGATCGCCCCGCATTGCATTGGCAGTTATCGCAATGATATGGGGACGAAAACCTACTCCCCATTCTTGACAGATTCTTCGAGTTGCTTCTAAGCCATCCATTTTGGGCATGTGGACATCCATCAACACTAGGTCATAGAGCTGTTTTTGCAAAGCCTTTAGCACTTCTAACCCATTAGTTACGACATCCGCCACATAACCAATTTTCTGGAGCATCAGTAAAGTAACTTTCTGATTGACAATCGTATCTTCTGCCAAAAGAATTCGCAATGGCAGTCGATGGGCATTTAGCCGATCAACTAAGGGAAAGTGAGAAATACTGGCTAGCTGCACTGGCGAACTGCTTAATTTAGCTTGTTCTAACACAGGAGCCACTTTCGTACTAATAGTGAAGTAGAATGTTGAACCTTGGGAAATTCCACCTTTCCATAGAGGTTTAGGATTTCCACCGACAAACCCTTGACTTTCCACCCAAAGAGTGCCGCCCATCATCTGACTGAGCCGCTTACTTATGGCCAGTCCCAATCCTGTGCCGCCATAGCGTCGAGTCATGGAGACATCAGCCTGAGTGAAGGGTTGAAATAACCGCCCTATCTTTTCTGGTGCAATACCAATACCTGTATCTTTGATAGCAAATTGAATTTCGTATAGAAGTTGCGGCTCTCCAGCAGGTATAGGGGACTGGGAAAAAGCTTCTTGATTCAAATCCCCATTACTCCTTATCCTCAATCCCCCATCCCCAGTCCCCAGATCAACAGAGAGTAGCACTTCTCCATTTTCAGTAAATTTAATGGCATTGTTAAGAAGATTCATCAAGACTTGGCGCAGACGTGTCATATCGCCAATGATCTGAGTAGGAACTTGCGGCTCGATTAGGTAAACTAGTTCGATATCCTTTTGGGCAGCTTTATGAGCTAATAGGGAAATAGCCTGCTCTACACAAGCTCTCAAATCAAAAGGCTGTTCTTCTAATTCCAGTTTGCCCGACTCAATTTTGGAGAAATCTAGAATGTCGTTGATAATGGTGAGTAAAGCATCTCCGCTACTGTGAACTGTTTCCACCAAGTCTTGCTGTTCAGGCGTGAGATCAGTATCTAGCAATAGATCAGTCATGCCAATAACAGCATTCATTGGAGTCCGAATTTCGTGACTCATCATCGCCAAAAACTCACTTTTTGCCCGATTTGCGGCTTCTGCTTGACATTTTGCCTGCTCTAAGGCAAAGTTTTTCAAGCTAAGTTCTTCACGTTGGCGGGTTTCTTGTTCCAGTAAGTGAGCCTGTGCTAAAGCAATACCTAGTTGAGCCGCCACTGCTTCTAGTAATTCGATTTCGTCTTGTGTCCACTGGCGAAAATAGCTGTACTGATGTAAGCCGATCGCACCATTAGCTTCTCCTTGATAGGAGGTGCGAATTGACAGCATAGACTTCAGCCCAATTTGTCGGCAGATAGGTTCAACCGTCTGGAGTAAAGGATCAAGGTACACATTGGGAGAAGCGATCGCTATTTCTTGTGCCATCATCAGCTCGGCATGAGGATTATTGGTCATGGGAATTTCCAATTTCAACATGGAGCAATGGCCAGGGAGTGTACTATACTCTGCTACTAGGGGAATTTGGGGTGTGGAGTCGCTAATGAAAGAATGGATCAGACAGCGTTCAACTCCAAATGCTTTGCCAATTTGGGTAGCAGCCGTCTCGAATATTTTTCTGCTATCAAGACTTTGACGAATTTCTTGAGTAATTTGTTCAAGTAGTAGAGTTCGATGCAATTGCCGTTCCAGATTGGCTTCGGCAAGCTTGCGTAAACTAATATCTGTCTGAATTCCAATAAAGTGGCTTAACTTACCATTTTCGTCATGAATGGGAGAAATACTCAATTCATTCCAGAATAAAGTGCCATCTTTGCGATAGTTGCGGAGAACAACTTTGCAACTTGTTCCAAATTGAATAGATAAGCGCAGTTCATTGAGTGCTGGTTGCTGGTTATCTATGCGTTGCAAAAATCGGCAGTTTTGCCCAATCACATCATTAGTACTGTAGCCTGTTATTTGCTCAAAAGCTGGGTTGACGTAAATAACTGGATGATGGGCGAGTCTAGCATCGGCAATGATAATTCCATTACTGGTAGCAGCAAGTGCCCTCTCCCTTAGCCTCAAGGTTTCTTCAACCAGTTTTAAATCAGTAATGTCAAACATAAACCCCCTTAGCATAGTAGGACTTCCTGCTTCCTCAACTACGCTAACAACATCTCGCAGCCAAACAACTCGCCCATCGGCTGCTAACATCCGGTATTCTAATTCGTGATTTTTGCACCTAGCAGTTGCTTCTTGGCAAAAACGAACAGACTTTTCTAAGTCATCTGGATGTAAATGATTGAGCCAAAAATTTTCTTCGTACCACTCTGCGAGCGGATAATTTAGCAAGTCTACCGCTTGCGGCCCAACGTAAATAAATCGCCAAGTTTTCAAGTCTAATTCCCAAGGGATGACTTTGACAGTTTCCAGCAACTGCCGCAAACGATTTTCGCTGGTGCGGAGGGAAATTTCTATCTGTTTATGTTCTAAAATTTTGTAAGTTAAATCCTGATTTTCTGCTTTTATCTGCTGGTTATTTGCTTGTAAAGTCAAAGCAAAATAGATTGATAATGTCAGCGCAACAATAACTAATAACCATACAATCAATAGAAAAAGCCTCTGCCAGAGTAGGACTATATAAATTGAAAATAATATTCCTAGCAACAACGCTAAAAATTTTCGTTTACGGAAAAAGTTCACAGCTTTTAACCAGTTATATCGGTGCTGTTTGACCACTTATTAACCCTCCAGCACTTTCAGGGTTTATTGCACTAGCTTTTACTTTTAATTAATTTTAAATATCAATAGCAATGGGGCAATTACGGAACTTATTTCTAAGTTAAATGTTTATATAATATTGTCAAAAACTTTAATAATTTATGGCTATAATTATCGTTTTTTTAATAGCATCAAATTTTCTATACTAGTACAGTTCGGCAGAAATAAATCTACCCTTCAGGTGACGCTTACAGGCTCGCTCTAAGCGAAGCCATGCCGAAGGCTTTACGCTGCGCTAACGGCAGTTCTATTACAACCAGAAAGTCCAAAATTAAAGCCTTTTAAATTTTAAGAGCTAATTGCTTCTCCCAAAGGGAGACGCTGTGCATAGCTTGCTTCCCCGGAGGGTTACAAGGCTTTTAATTAGCGCAACGCACTGGCTCCTTTTCGCTTCTAGCTTGCGGTACTAGGCTTTTGTCTGAGACGCGATGGTGTACCCGCCCTTTCTGGTGGCGATCGCTAATGTGCCACTGACGCGAACAAACTTAAAATTATACCAATTCAATTAATGATTGCAACACATCCTTGGGTAAAGACGCGATGAATCGCGTCTCTACAAATGGTCTATTTGTCCCATTCTTTTTTCAAATTGGTATTACTTGCTTACTAACATTCTACGCATAAAGGCTTACTCGCTCGGAAACTTGGGTTTGAAAACGTAAAATACAAAGATTGATATGCTTGTTGACAACATCCAGAATTTTTAAGTGAAGCGTGAATTTGAATCTGGAGTTGTAAGCGATGTCTTTGATGGACTACGCCTAGACATTTTTAAGTTTTATCGAGGAAGGCAGAGGGCAGTTCTAGCTTACAGAAAACTGCCCTCTTTCAAGATAGGTTTATTGCCTATACTTAATACCTTAAATCACAGCTTCTTGGCGTTGACAATCAAAAACAACCATGTAAGAAGCATTTGGTTTTTCCTGGGGGAGATGCCGCATATAGCCTTCGGCATCAGAACGGCTGCGGAAGCGAGCAACAATCTCCCGTTGCGTATTAGGAAGTAGACGAGCGATCGCCCAAGAATTGAGGCGTTCTTTATAGGCAATAGCTTGATTGTCTGATTTAGAAGCTTGATAATCCGTATTTTCTGGCATAATTATGTTAACCGTATGAAGTTTAATGAAGGGCGTTAATTAGTTTCTAGGTAGGAATGCACTAACGCTTTTTTTTAATGCTGCTGCCACCTTGTTATTCGATTATTAAAAAATTGTCAACACTGAGCGCTATATTTTAGACTACTGAAGTTGAAATTTTCAAATAGCAATGAATCACAAAACCTTAATTTGCAATTGTTTCCAGGGTACAACAATGCTCAAGCAGAAAGTTGGATAAATATTGGATTTGTATGATTTGTATGCATACACGTAAGTAATATCTGTATCAGTGTTAAAATTAACGCAAACGTCTTAAAAAATACTATTAAAAAGTTTATATCTCAAAGTTCTCAAAGCACTTGAAAACGAAAACAACAGGAAAAAGCGTGCATTCTGATTAAAGGCGGAGCAAAAGTTACTCCACCTCTGAATTCTTTTGCAATTTTACCTATTTCTTCCTTCACCACTCCTTATCTAGTAGGGATTCAAATTCAGCTTGTAAGGCGCTGATATCCGCCAATCTTGCGACGAGTAAATTATCTTTACCTGCATCAGTTAAACGTACTTTCCAATAACGAATGCTGTCTGAGTTATTCAACCAAAACTGAATCACGGTATCTACCACTTGATCCAGATTCCAATCTCGCTTTGTTGGAACTGATTCCACTGATTCTAGAAACGTATCTAGTGTACAGGTACGCATTCCCAAGTATTCTACGCCTTGGCTAGGTGGTTTTTGTCCATTTTGCTGTTGCTGATTAAAAAACTGCAAAAGTGGAGATACTCCGACAATATCAAAAGTGTATTTCATGTTAGCACTCCCAATTTTAAATTACTTGCAGTAAAGCTTTAGTTTTTTAACATAATGTCTAAGAAGTAACTAAAGCATCTAGAAAGAGTATAGTTTATATCTACTATATTAGAAGCATTAAATCTTAGCCAGAAATTAGCACTTACAAGCCTTGAGTGCTAATTTGTTTTAATAGTTTGATTGAATATTAAAGAGTTTCAGTAATTAATAAAGAGGTGTATATAAGAATAGTAAATTATTTTTGAAAAAACTTAATTAGTTTTATAGTGGCGTGCCAAGTCTAAAATGTTGCAAAAAAATTGTAGGTTGGAGAGCCACTGCGTTGGGCAGCTCTGCCGACTTGTTCGCCTTTAGCGTTCCGTAGGTAGCCCAACATTCAATACGGTTCGGATAAGCAGGGGAAGCAGGGAAGGCAGGGGAGGTAAAGAGTTTATGAAAAGCTATTCTTTCCCCCCCTGCTGCTCTACTCCCCCTGCTCCCACTGCCTGCCCAAACGAGTAAATTTCTTAACCGAACGGTATTGGCCCAACATTTTCTTTCTCTTTGTTGGGTTTCGCGTTGCTCAACTCAATTTACATCTAATGCACTATTTTAGGCGTTACAGAATTAAAGTATGAATGTGGATTTAGAGACGTAGCACTGCTACGTCTCTACAAGGATTTTGGTATTATGCAAAATCATTTATCATACATGGAATCAGCAACGCCCTATTTTAAGCTTGACATGGTACTACGTGGACTTCAAAAACCAAATCGAAGTTTTATATATGTCGTTAGACATAGCTCGGCATTGAACCCGATGTAGATTAGCTTTTTTAGAAAGTTGACGCTCCCACCCCTTAATTCTTCACAAGTTTGTTCTTTCGTGAATAATCTGTATAGCCTTGAATATTTTCTGGTTCAAATTGACCCAGTACACGCGTAGCTTCGCGTATTAAATCCTCATTTCCGGTAACTGCAATTAAGTATTTGCCTGCATTGAGACGGTTACGATAAGGTAAAGCATCGCCACTGCTAGCTGTTAACCCGACACTTCGACCGATTAAACCAGCGCCCAAAACACCGCCTATACCTCCTAAGATACCAGCAAGAAATTCATTGCCAAATCGAGCAAACTGGGGAAATATTTCAACTTCTGTGAAATGGTTGAAGGCATAACCTGCAACAAATCCAAAGGTTACAAGCCCCCCCAAGAGCCGATTTGATTGTTTACGGGCTTGCTTGTCGGGATCAATTAGTCCAAATTCATCAGCGCTTAAATAACCATCGCCCAAAATATTGACTTGTGAAGTTGGCAAGCCTGCTTTTTCCAGAGCAGAGTATGCGGCTTCTGCTTGTATTCGATCTGGTAAAACTGCAACAAGATAATTCATAAGACCTCACTTAATAAAGTTTTTTGTGCAGTAATAAAACTGCTCAATACAATCTGATATCAATTTGAAAATGATTTCGACAGATGAAGGTCTAAAAACAATTATCAGTAATATCATATCCCGCTAATTAGTTAAAGTTATCACATCTGTGCAAAAATAGGAAAACCCTTTTTTCCTCTTGCTCCTACGGTGTTAATGATAAGTCTTTATAGCGGATATGATATAATTATTTGCGAATCTACAATGCAAAATGGTATGAGCTATTCTGGTTTTTTGTGCCATTGTCCATCGTTACCTTTTTCGTAATCGCGTTTCACAGCGCTCCAAGCAACACGAAAGGCACTTTCTTCTTCACCATATTCTTCTTGAGCATTGTTAAATGCAGCTCGAAAAATTTCTTGGGCGTGCTTGGGTAAATTTTCTTTGACTGAATCAGGTAAGTCTGCAATATGTTGGTAAGGCATAAATTTCGTTTTCTTACTTGATGGAATAAATTCTATGAATTTACTGAAAAAGGTAGTGAAAGCTTTGATTTTCCGTAGGAGCAATTCTTAAATTGTCCTTAAATTTCATAGTTGATGTGTAAGTCCTAATTCAATCTCACTTTTTGACAAAAATTTTTAAGTTTTTGGCTTTAACTTGCCCAGACAAGCCAAAGTTACTAATTAATTATTTGATATATCAGACATAATATACCTCTTAATTAAATAGGGGAAAGGGTGCAGAGCCAGAGGAATTTTCCCCCTGCTCCCTGCTCTCTCACCTCATGTCTGCACTTGACTCTGAGGTGGAAAGCCATGTTGGATTCTGCCTTCATCAGCATCAAACTGTTTGGAAGTTTTGAAGAGTTCAAAACGCCCATCGGCAGCATATTGGACGCAACGATCGCGCAATGCTTGCATTTCTTTTGCCTGCATCGGTTGAAAACCACGCGCGATCGCTAAATTTTGTCGCAGTACTTCTACAGAATCAATACCACTGACAAGTGTAGCGATCGGTAAACTCATGGCGTAACGGATAGCTTCTTGGGGAGTCACTACACCTTTTTTTACTGCATCACCATTTCCACTGAGACTTTTCATGCCAATAGCGGCAATTCCCCGTTTGTTGAGTTCTGGTAACACCTGCCTCTCAAAACTGCGGAAGCTGGCATCAAAACAATTAAGCGGCATTTGCACTGTATCAAAAGGGTAGTTATAAGAGAGCATTTTTAGATGAATAGCGGGGTCTTTGTGACCCGTAAAGCCAACGAACCTAACTTTACCTTCTTTTTTCGCCTGAGCCAGAGCTTCAATTGCCCCGTTGGCACGAAAAATCATTTCTGGATCGTTGTAGTAAACAACTTCGTGGATTTGCCACAAGTCGAGGTGATCGGTTTTGAGACGACGCAGAGATTCTTCAAGTTGCTGCATTGCCACTTTGCGATCGCGTCCGTGGGTGCAAACCTTCGTCATCAAAAAAACCTTGTCTCGTCGCCCTTGCAACGCCTCTCCCATCCACTCTTCACTACGATGCTTGTTATACTCCCAAGCGTTATCCATGAAGGTGATACCATTGTCAATAGCTTCGTGAGCAATGCGAATCGCCTCTTCCTTACTCTTTGCTTGCCCTAAAGTTGCACCTCCCAAAGCGATCGCCGACACTTTCACCCCTGTTTTCCCCAGTGGACGGAGAGGAATTTCACCTGTGTTTGTGCTGTTGGTTGGAGTTGCAGATAACGCTGGAACCTCTGCCGCTTCTACTTCAGGATTGGCATTGAGAATGTGGTCAGCAAAAATTGCCCCTGCACCTGCACCAATAAAGCCTATTCCTTTTAAAAAATGTCGCCGCTTTACCTCTAAAGGTAGATGTTTTTGGACACCTTCATCATTACCTTCTCTTACCATTGATTTATCGTAATTAAAAATACTTTTGTCAATTTCACCCATTACATATTTGTAAATAATTCGTAATTGAATCCTTAACTACAAATTACGAATTACGAATTACGAATTAGTTACAGGCGTGATGATGTCAAAAAACTAATTGTTTGTGGTTTGAAACTCGAGGTACTATCCCAATAATTAACCTGGCTAATATTCACCTTAAGCAAAGCAATATCGGGTTCGTCCAGTCCTTTAGGAAACCAAGTTTGAAGTTCCGGCTTCCATAGCTCTCGCATCTTGTTGCGGTCTTTTACGAGTTCGGCTGAACCTGAGATAGAAACGTATCGCTGCTGTTCGGGTGACGAAAAACTAATATTTACCTGTTCATAGTGTTCAATCTCAGTCACCTTATGGGAACCAGCATAAGTAAAGAACCAGAGTGTGGGTTCAGAGTTAATCTCACCACTTTTTGACATAGGGTAACTATGCAAACTGCCATCATCATCGACTGTGGTAAACATACCATAATCAATATTTTTGATTAGTTCGTGCAGCTTTTGAATCTGTTGTTCGCGGTCTGTAGAAGTTGCCATTGTTTGTATTCTTTCCTCTATTTGCTTTTCCTTGACTGTAATTTTTGATTACAATCAGGTTTGATGCTGGCAAAGTTATTTTTTAGTATTAACCTTTTTTGTTTAAATTGCGTGAGCCTACAGATGGAATTATCCTAACATTATGTTTTTTAGTTATATCTATAGAGATATTGGTTGATGGTGATTATTATGTACATGTACAGCTTTTGGACATAGAAATATGAATGGTGTGCTTATTTCTTTAGACATAAATTTTATTCCAATCAAGAAATTATCTAATTTTGTGGAGTGGATATCTTGTCCGCCTTTAGCTACGGGTGCTCGCGTCGCCCACCCAGGCTTTTTTATAAAGCAATTAGCGTTTTTGATAAAGTAATCAGGAAATATACGTGACGATTAAAAATCACGGTTGCATATAGCTTGTATCCCGTAGAGAAGGGTACATCGCTTTTTGAATGAAAATATAAAACCAAACAAATTCTGCAAGTGTAGAATTATTCTATATGACACAGCAATAGCGATCGCTCTCATATCGCAAAATTAGCAAAGGAAATAAAATCTAACCTAGCTAGCTGTGGTCAGGAATAGTATCTATTTTTACTTTGCAGTACTCTTTCTATTCATAGCCCGCTATGCATCTTGGCAAAATTTGTATTTACGACAATCTAGGCTGGAATTATTACTAGTTGGATTGTATAAGATCCTTGTAATAATTTAAGCATTAACCACAATTAAAGGTTGAGAATGGCAAATACATCCAACGTCCAGATTACCATCGCCCTCCAAGAGCCTGATTTAGATGATGAACAACTGCAAGCCGAAACACAGAGACTATTGCAACAGATGCTACAACTGGATGAAGTGGAAGATGCTAGTCTTTTCCGTGAAGCAGAAGCACCAGCAGACAGCAAATCACTTACAGGGCTGGCTGTAGGTTGGCTAACAGCGCAGGTGAATGCCAAGAATATTAAAGCATTGATGGGATTTTTAGGCGATCGCCTTGGCAGCAAAACCATTGAACTAGAAATCGAGGCTAATGGCAAGAAACTGAAAGTCAAAGCCAGCAGTCGGCAAGAGTTAGAAGCAGCAATTGAAGCAGCACAGAAATTTGTAGCAGGGTAAAGAATCACAGATGGTTAAGGTAGCGTTGCTGATTGGGGTGAGTGAGTATGAGCCTGGGTTGAACCCGCTACCTGCTGCTGTAAAAGATGTTGAAGCGATGCAGCAAGTGCTGTTACACCCAGAAATGGGTGGCTTTGCCGAGGCAGATATTATGGTGCTAAAAAATCCCCAGCGCCAAGATATGGAGGAAGCTATCGAAAATCTATTTGCCCATCGTCAAAAAGATGATTTGTTAGTTCTCTTTTTCTCCGGTCATGGCATTAAAGATGATACTGGTAGACTTTTTTTAGCAACCCGCACTACACGTAAAACTCCAAGAGGAGATTTAATTCGCTCATCGGCAGTAGCAGCCAGTGTTGTCCATGAAAGCATGAGTCACAGCCGTTCTAAGCGGCAAGTTGTCATTTTGGATAGTTGCTTTAGTGGTGCTTTTGCTGAAGGTTTATCAGCCAAGGACGACGGTACTATAAATATCCGTGAGCAATTAGGCGGTGAGGGACGGGCTGTTCTCACATCATCTAGTTCAACTCAATATTCCTTTGAGCAACAGGGGTCAGACCTCTCAATTTATACCCGTTATTTGATAGAGGGAATTACAACAGGCGCAGCAGACTTAGATGAAGATGGCGTTGTCTCCATTGACGAGTTGCATGAGTATGCCAGCCGAAAAGTTAGAGAAATACAGCCGACGATGAGGCCCGAAATCTACACAAGTAGAGAAGGCTTTAAGATTCGACTTACAAAAGTTCCCCAAGGCGATCCTAAACAAAAGTATCGCAAAGAAGTGGCGCGATACAGTAAGCGTGGCGAAGTTACTTTTGTGGGTCGGAAGATTTTGGATGCGCTTATAAGCCGCTTAGGACTATCCAAGGTGGAAGCAACAGCAATTGAAGATGAGATGTTAGCAGTTGTTCGTCAGGAATTTCGAGAAAAGTTACAGCAATATGAGCGGGATTTTAGTGAGGCACTCCAGCAGCAAGTAGCTCTCAGTGAAGATGATCTCAATATGCTACGACAGAATCTTCAGCAAATTTTGGGGCTGAGGAATGAGGATACAATGCCAATAGAGGCACAAGTTAAGGCAAGAATTGAAGCATATAAGCAAAACCTGCAATACTATGAACAGGGATTAGCTGAGGCAATGCAACGAGAATATCCTCTTAGTCAAGCTGCTCGCGATCAGTTGCAGATTATGCAACGGGTATGGGAACTCAGTGATAAAGATATAGCTTCACTTGAAAGTCGCGTCACTGCTGAGATAGAAGCATATCAGCAAAAGTTGCAGCAGTATGAACAGGTATTTACTACAGCAACACAACAGCAGTATCCTGTTGGTACAGCAAAGCGTTATGAACTGCTACAAGAACAGCAAAACTTAAATTTAAAAGATGAAGATATTGCTCCAATTGAAGCTCGAATTACGGCTAAGGTTGAAGCTTCTCTACAAAAATTACAGCAGTATAAACAAGCATTTATAAAAGCAACACAGCAGCAATATCCCTTGAGTGCAACCCAGCGTAATCAACTCAGGAATGAGCAGCAAATGTTAGGTCTCAAAAATGAAGAGACTGCTCCGATTGAAGCTCGAATTACTGTTGAAATTGAAGCATATCTACAAAAGTTACAACAGTATGAACAGGCATTTACTAGAGCTACACAGCAGCAGTATCCCTTGAGTGCAATGGAGCGTAATCAACTCAGGCATGAACAGCAAACGTTAGGTCTCAAAGATGAAAATATTGCTCCGATTGAAGCTCGAATTACTGTTGAAATTGAAGCATATCTACAAAAGTTACAACAGTATGAACAAGCGCTAATTCAAACGATTCTGCATGAGTATCCGTTTAGTGAGGAGATTCGTGAGGAATTAAAGCGATATCAGCAGGTTTTGGAACTTGGAGATGAAGAAGTAGGACGAATTGAAGAAAAAGTTGTTAGACAAAGAGAGACAGATCAACTTCAAGCTAAACTTGAGTTATCCCATAAATTAAATCAGCAGCTAGTTCAAAAGTCAGATGCTCAGATGCTGGAACAGCAACAACCCATAGCAGTAACTTCTGTATCAGGAACTACCTACTTCAAAAATAAGTCCTTTATAGGTATTGCGGCAATTGTTTTATCTGGGTTAGTTGGATTTCCCACATTATATATTATAAATTATTTTCGCCAGGATCATTCGACAATAACCAAGCCCAATGCTCCTGTAGCAAAATCATCTATTCCCACACCTAATATATCCCCAAAATTAGCTACTCCCACACCTACTACATCCCCTGCGGTTAAAGATTTGGATGCACTTTTAAATACAGTTCCAGAAATTACTGATCCATCACAGTTGCGTGCATTGAATCGTCAAGTTTATAACCAAATTCATCCAGCTTGGAATAATCGTTCAGGATTGCAACAGGATTTGATCTATCGTTTGGGTGTAGCTGCGGATGGAGCGATCGTTGCTTATAAAGCGGTGAATAAAGAGGCAAATATAGAAGTAGGTCAAACTCCTCTGCCTAGCGTACTTATTTATAATACAGCTACCCGCCCTTCCATTTCTAAAGAACCGATCGCCCAATTTCGAGTAGTATTTAATACAAAAGGTTTGCTTAAAGTTAGCCCTTGGCGGGGATATGCTAGGACGCCAGAGGTAGTAGGTGCAAAAATTACTGACCCTAATATAGTCAAAGGTTTAAACCAAAAGCTTTATAACACAGTTCGCCAAAGCTGGAGTGGCACTCCTACCTTTACACGAGATTTGAAATATCGGGTAGCAGTCAACAAAGATGGTGTAATTGCTGACTATGAACCACTTAATCAAGTCGCCTTTGACTATTTCCGCGAAACACCTCTTCCTAAAATGTTCAACGCTGTCTACGGTTCCAATGTAGCAGCTCCCAACGATAAAAAACCTCTCGCCCACTTCCAAGTGATATTTAAGCCTAGCAGCACGCTGGAAGTTACGCCTTGGCAGGGATATCAATAAGAAGATACTTTACTCTATAATTTAATTTATTAAGCGATCGCCACTCGATTTGTCTCAGCGTGGTATCTATCAAGTCCTGCTCAATAGAGTATTCTCACTCAAAAATTCTGTTAAATTTGTACCCTCTGAATGAGCCTCTTCAACCTATAGCAGGAGTATTATGTTCGATTAAGCCCCTAATATGAACAACTAGGTAATCAAATCGCAGTATATCTGCTTTTCAAATTATGGACTTGAAGTACAAGTGGAAAAATGGCTATAAACCAAGCCGAGATGAAGCGGCAAAAGATCCTCATTTGTTAGATGAGAGTCAGTTCGAGAACGAACAAGACCGAAAGCTAGCTGAAGAATCTGCAAGGAAGCATTTAGGTATACCTGCACCAACCTTAGACGAAGATAAGTCAATACTACCTCATTAGCTTCGCTTAAGGAAAAGGCTTAATAACACCATTTCCAAAAATCTTTCCAACGAAGAAATTGCCTGTAGGGACGTATAACTGTACGTCCCTAACATCTATCTGTAGCAGGAATTTCGTGAAATAATATAACGCTTAGGCATTTTATGCCTATGTACACTTCCCACCATTATCAAGTTAGACAAAATGCAGATTTATCAACTTTTAAACCGATTAAACAGTAAAAAATTCACTAAGTTACTTACTCAAACAGTAGCTTTAGGATTAGGTGCTATTGTTCTCCTCTCAAGTGCTAATGCTAATGCTGCCGAGCAAGTTGTTTTGAAGTATGGTACTTTTCAGGGGCAAATATCTGTTCAAGAATTAACTCAGTTTACAGAAACTGGCAAGACTACCCCGACGTTAAGGGCTTATTTACAGGCGGCGCAGCAAGATCCCACAGTAGCTCGTAAAGCACTTAAAACCCCAATAAAAGCCGATACTACGTTTTTAAATAACTTACTCTCTAGCTGGGCAGGGCCAGTTTTAGTTAGCCAAATTGGTGAAGTAGTTCACCCTCCCGCAGGACAACTAAACCAGGAGGCACTGCGAAGTGCTTTAAGTACATCTATTCAACAAAATGGAGAAGTTACACTACTTGGAGCCATTCAAAATTATCCAGATACTTCTGTTGAACTTGAAGGAGATCGTCTCATCGCTGTTTATGAACGCCTAAGCAATCTTGCAGAACTTTTATGAGGGTTACATCATCAAATGATTGGCTTAGTGTCTCAATAGTCGTGAATTTTAGTAGCGATGGCAATGAAGTTAATACTGATGAGTCTATCTTAGGGTTCATACCTTGTTACCTAGAAATTCCCTAACCTAAATGTAGAGTTTAGTCTAAGAATAGGAAACAGATTTGTATGACAGCCGATGTTTCTAGAGATATTAAGAAGAATGTTAATGGGTCACTTATAAGTGGTGTTATTCTGAGTATTTTAGGGGTTATTGCGATCGCGGCGCCTAGTCTATCGACCTTATTTGCTGAGACTTGGATTGCGGTAATTTTGATTTTCGCCGGATTTACAAAATTAGTTTATGCCACTCAAACCCGCCATCAAGGAGGTTTTCTTTGGAAACTTTTATTGAGCGGACTTTATATTGCAACCGGCATAATGCTGTTTGTTTATCCTTCTACAGGTATTCTCACACTAACTCTATTGCTTGGCAGCTTTTTACTGGCTGAAGGTACATTCGAGTTAATTCTGGCATTTAAGTTACGTCCCCAAGAGAACTGGACGTGGATACTAGGTGATGGGATTATTACATTGGTCTTAGGCGCAATGATTTGGTTCCAGTGGCCATTTAATGCGCCCTGGCTTCTTGGCACACTAGTTGGTGTTAGCATTATTTTCACTGGCGTTTCACGCGTAATGCTGTCATTGAATGCACGTTCTACCTTGAATTCTACTAATGAAGCTGCAAATCCTACTTAGTAGATGAGGAATGGGGAATGAGGGAGCAGGAGAGCTAGCGGAGCAGAGGGGATAAGGGGACAAGGTGACAAAAGTTTAGAGCTTCCAACAAGTCTTTCCCCTTGTCCCCAATTCTCAAGAGTCCCCAAGTCCTCTTTCCCATGCCCCATGCCCAAGTTTATAAGACATTGCAGCAGCGATCGCTCTGATATTGCTAAATTAGCTAAGGAAATCAAAATCCAGGCCAGCTAGCTGCTTTTCAACAATGGTATCTATTGCTACTCCCTTCTCGGATATTCAAAACCATTGGGCACGTTTATTTATTACAGCCTTAGCCCAACGTGGTATTGTCAATGGGTTGCCTAACGGCACTTATCGCCCCGATAACTCTGTTACCCGCGCTGAATTTGCCGCTATTATCGCCAAGGCATTTGGGACAGTTTCAAAGAAACGGCAGTATGTCCCCTTTGTTGATGTACCCACTAATTATTGGGCCACCGCCGCCATTCAAGCAGCTTACGAAAAAGCATTTCTTAGCGGGTTTCCTGATAAAACTTTCCGTTCAGCTAACCGAATTACTAGGGTAGAAGTTTTAGTTTCTTTGGTAGGAGGCTTAGAAATTGCCACCAAAGTAAAATCTGACCTCCTCTCACAACTCCCACAAATTTATCAAGATTCTGTTCAGATTCCTGAGTATGGTAGAAATCAGGTAGCTATTGCCACCAGCGCAGGATTGGTTGTTAGTTTCCCAAATATCAAATTACTCAATCCTAATCTTGCAGCCACCCGTGCAGATGTGGCAGTGATTATTTATCAAGCTTTAGTGTATTTAGGTCAGGCAGAAAAAATTGCCTCTAGTTACCTAGTGCAGCCGCCAGCGCCAACACCAATACCCATACCGACACCAACGCCAATACCCACACCTATCGGTAGCGTTAGGGTAAGTCATAGCCGGGAATTTCGGGGAGCGTGGGTAGCATGTGTGTGGAATAGTAATTGGCCTTCCAAGGCAGGACTTTCTGTTGCCCAACAAAAAGCTGAACTTAGCGAGATTATTAGTAAATTACAAGCCCTAAACTTCAATGCCCTCATCTTTCAGGTGCGACCGGAGGGAGACGCTTTATATGAATCTAAATTAGAGCCTTGGAGTGCTTGGATTACAGGAACTCAGGGGAAAGCACCAGAACCATTTTATGATCCTTTAGCGTTTGCGATCGCAGAATGTCATAAGCGCAATATTGAACTCCATGCTTGGTTCAACCCCTACCGCGCCAGTACTTCCACCGACCCAGCTAAAACAGTCCGTCCCCACATAGCTGCTACCAATCCAGAAAGCGTTTATTTGTGGAAAACTCAACGTTGGATGGACCCAGGACTGAAAATAGTTCAGGATAGAGCTTATAACGTAATTCTCGATGTAGTGAAGCGCTACGATGTTGATGGCATTCACTTAGATGATTATTTTTATCCATATCCCATTGAGGGGCAACCATTCCCCGATGATAAAACCTACGCTGCATATAAGGCAGGCGGGGGGACACTCAGCCTTGGCGATTGGCGACGAGACAATGTTAACAGAATGGTACAGCGTCTCTACCAGGGAATTAAAGCAACTAAATCCGACGTTAAATTTGGTATTAGTCCTTTTGGCATTTATCGCCCTGGACAACCCACTGGTATTACTGGGTTGGATGCTTACAACGTGCTGTATGCAGACTCGAAGAAATGGCTAGCAGAAGGCTGGATTGATTATATTGCTCCTCAACTTTACTGGCGCACAGACCAACCACAACAAAGTTATTCGGCGTTGCTAAAGTGGTGGACAGAGGTAAACACAAAACAAAGACACGTTTATGCTGGTAACAATTTGACGGAACCAAGCAACAAGAGTCGGGAGAGTGATGAAATTGAAAAGCAGGTGAAAATTAGTCGTAGCCAAGCTGGAAACTTATCACTGGGGAATATCTTCTTTAATGTCGGTGTTTTGACAGAAAATAGTCAGGGCATTGCTGATAAATTCCAAAGTCTGCTTTATAACAAACCTGCGTTACCGCCTACTTTGTCTTGGCAGGATACAACACCGCCGCCTCCGCCTATTCAACTACAAGTCAATAACCGCAAACTGAGTTGGGAACCTGGAGACAATCAGCCCGTTCGTTCTTGGACACTTTATCGACAAACTGGCGATACTTGGGCAATTCAACGAATTTTGTCTGCTGGCACAACCTTCGCTACCGTCCAACTAGCGGGAACCTATGCTGTATGTGCAGTGGATAGATTGGCAAATGAGAGTGCGGGAACAGTTATTACAGTGAGTTGAACCAAACCCGGATTTCGTTGAATCTGCAATTGAAAGTGCTTCTACCTCAGCTTAGTCTTTATTGCAGAGGTAGAAATTTGCTCATAGGCGCTTTTTATACTATTGGTTAGTCCATATATTGCCGCGACTAGAACAGCCATCAATTCCTCTCGATAGGTTATCTAACATCAAGTTAATGGGAATACTAATGTCAGTAAGGAAAACCAAATTCTATTATAAGGTATGTATAGATGGTGACTATAAATTCTATCCCCATCATTCCGGGATATCAAATTAACTCTCAACTGTACGCTGGCTCCAGAACCAACGTATATCGAGCTATCCGCCTATCAGACCAACTTCCAGTTGTTATTAAACTTCTGACCTTAGAGTATCCCAGTTTTAACGAATTACTACAATTTCGCCATCAGTATACAATCAGTAAAAATCTCAATATTGCTGGAATTATTCATCCCTTATCGCTAGAAACCTATGGCAATGGCTATATTTTGGTGATGGCAGATACCGGAGAAATTTCTTTAAAAGAATACATTAAAAACTCGAATATATCCTTAGTAGAAGTTTTAAATATTGCTATTCACCTAGTCCGCATTATCTACGATTTACACGAAAGTTGCATTATTCATAAAGATATTAAACCAGCAAATATTCTGATTAATCCTCAAACAAAAAAAATTAAAATCATTGACTTTAGTATTGCTTCATTACTACCTAAAGAAACCCAAGAAATTAAAAGTCCAAATGTTTTAGAAGGAACTCTCGCCTATATTTCCCCAGAACAAACAGGCAGAATGAACCGTGGTATCGACTACCGCAGCGATTATTATTCTCTGGGTGTAACATTCTATGAAATATTAACTGGAAAGTTACCATTTAATTGTGATGACCCGATGGAATTGGTGCATTGTCATCTGGCGAGAATGCCATCGCAGCTAGAAGTCAGAAGCAAAGAAATACCAAAAGTCTTATGGGATATTGTCATGAAGTTAATGGCGAAAAACGCCGAAGATAGATATCAAAGTGCCTTGGGATTAAAGCATGATTTAGAACTTTGTTTAGCCCAACTCCAAGATACAGGAAAAATTAGAGATTTTGAAATCGGTCAGTGGGATGTCTGCGATCGCTTCCTGATCCCGGAAAAATTATATGGCAGAGAAACAGAAGTAGCTAGCTTATTACAAGCATTTGAGCGTGTGACTCACGGCACATCAGAAATCATGCTAGTAGCCGGATTTTCCGGGATTGGGAAAACTGCTGTAGTGAATGAAGTCCATAAACCAATTACCCGTCAGCAGGGTTATTTTATCAAAGGTAAGTTTGACCAATTCAATCGTAATGTTCCCTTATCCGCCTTTGTGCAAGCTTTCCGTGACTTAATAGCGCAATTGTTGTCAGAATCAGACGCACAATTGATACAGTGGCGCAATCAAATTCTTCAAGTTGTTGGAGACAATGGGCAAGTTTTGATTGAATTAATTCCAGAATTAGAACAGGTAATTGGTAAACAACCGCCTGCACCAGAACTAGCGGGAACAGCGGTACAAAATCGGTTTAATTTACTCTTTCAAAAGTTTATTGCTATCTTCACAACAAGGGAACATCCACTGGTAATGTTTCTAGACGATTTACAGTGGGCAGATTTGGCTTCGCTACAGTTAATTAAACTGCTGACGGAAAATCAAAAACATCTGCTTTTGTTAGGTGCTTATCGAGATAATGAGGTGTCAGCTACACATCCATTTATGTTGAAGGTGAAGGAACTCAAGAAAGCTGGTAAGATTGTTAATACTATTACTCTTGCCCCCCTTGACTTGAGTGATACCAATCAGTTAGTGGCTAATACTTTACATTGTACGACACAGATATCGCTGCCTCTAACAGAATTAATCAATCGCAAAACTAAAGGCAATCCCTTTTTTATCACGCAGTTTCTCAAGGCTTTATACGAAGATAAACAAATTAAATTTAATCACCAACAAGGTTATTGGGAATGCGATTTTGCTCAGGTCAATGCGCTATCTGTGACTGATGATGTGGTAGAATTTATGGCTACTCAGTTACAAAAATTACCCCAGCAAACGCAAAATGTCCTGAAGTTAGCTGCTTGTATTGGTAACTCTTTTGATTTAACGACTTTGGGAATTGTTTCACAACAGTCGCTACAGCAGGTGGCAGATACTTTGTGGAAGGCTTTACAGGAAGGATTGATTTTACCGCAAAGTCAAGTTTATAAGTTTTATCTCAGCCATGAGCAAGAAGTTAATACTAACAATATCAAAAATGTTGCTTATCGCTTTCTGCACGATCACGTCCAACAAGCTGCTTATTGTTTAATTCCCGAAGACCAAAAACAAGCTACTCATTTGGCGATCGGTCAATTATTGCACGCTAACACGCCTGCAACTCAACTAGATACATATATCTTTGAAATTGTCAATCACTTCAATATAGGCATTGATTTGATAACTGAGCCTGATAAAAAATTGGAGTTAGCACAACTGAATTTGCTGGCGGGGCGCAAAGCCAAAGCAGCGATCGCCTATAATCTTGCTGTCAAATATTGCACCCAAGGTATTGACTTACTGCCCTTCGATGCCTGGATGGAACATTACAAATTAACCCTGAATCTGCATAATGAACGTTTAGAAGCTGCCTGCCTAAATACAGACTTTGACAAGCTGGCAGGATGGGGTAACGTTGTGTTAGAATCTGCCACTTCTTTGCTTGATACTATCAAAGTCTATGAAACCCGAATGACGGCATTCCGGTCTCAAGGTCAATTTGCTAAAGTAGTTGAGACTGGGTTGCAAGTGTTGAAGTTACTCGATGTAGAATTTCCCGAACAGCCAACTATGGCTGATATTAGCGCAGCAACTCAACAGACAAGGCAACTATGGATGGGGCGCGCACCCCTAAGTTTGTTGGATTTGCCTGCAATGAGCGATCCGCATCAACTGGCAGCCATGCAAATAATGACTACACTAGTGTCCTCTGCGTACATCGGTAAACCCACACTGTTACCATTACTCACATCTAAGCAAGTGGAGATGGCTATCCAGTTTGGCAATTCATCTATTGCTATTTTTTCTTATGCAGACTACGGAGTGACTCTTTGTGGTTTGATTGGAGATATTGATGCTGGGTATGAGTTTGGACAGCTTTCATTAAAGTTACTAGAACAACACCAGATTAACGCTTTTAAAAGTAGAGCTTACTTTATTGTCAACAGCTTTATTCGACATTGGAAAGAACCATTAAATCACAGTATCCCATCTTTGTTAGACGCTTATCAGAGTGGCTTAGAAACCGGAGATTCGGTATGCATGGCGTTGAACTTAGTGTCATATAGTCAGTGTAGCTATTGGAGTGGTCGAGAATTAAATGATTTGGCTGAAGAAATGGAGACTTATCGGCAAGTCATCAGCCAAGGCAAACAAGAAGCAACGTTAAAATATCAAGAGTGTTACCAGCAAGCGATTCTCAATTTATTAGGACAAGCGGAAATTCCCTATTGTTTAGAGGGCAAAGTCTTCAGTGCCGCCCAAATCTTGCCCAGCTTACAAGCTGCTAGCAATCGCACGGGGTTATTTTATCTTCATCTCAATCAAGCTGTTCTGTGTTATTTGTTCGGAGAATACCAAGCAGCCTCACAACAAGCAGCCTTAGCAGAACAGTATAGTAATGCTGTAACTGGCTACTTCGTCGTAGCTGTCAGAGTTTTTTATGATGCTTTAATTCATCTAGCACGCTACACCGATGTTAATGCCCAAGAACAATCAGCCATTTTAGAGCGAATCAATGCCCATCAAAAAAAACTACAAACTTGGGCTACTTATGCTCCATTCAATCATCAACATCGTTGGCAACTTGTAGCAGCAGAACGCTATCGAGTGCTTGATCAATTTACTGAAGCGATGGAACATTACGATTTAGCTATTGCCCAAGCCAAAACACATGGTTATCTGCAAGATGAAGCACTCAGCAATGAACTGGCCGCTAAATTTTATCTAAGTTGGGGCAAACAGAAAGTAGCGGCAGGTTATATGCAAGAGGCATACTACTGTTACGCTCGTTGGGGCGCAAAAGCCAAAACCGAGGATTTGGAAAACCGCTATCCCGATTTACTGCGCGTTATTCTCCAGCAGAGAGTACAATCACTGCATATGCTGGAAACAATATCGAGCAGCGTTAGTCGTCAGATTTCGGTTCATAATTCCACTAATTTGGGTCGTTCTTCTAGCACCGACATCAGTACTTTTGATTTTGCTGCTATCCTCAAAGCCTCCCAAGCTATTTCCGGCACGATTCAATTGGATGAACTACTGCACAAATTAACACAGATTATTCTGCAACATTCTGGGGGCGATCGCTGTGCCTTAATCCTACCTAATACTCAAGGAAAATGGTTGGTAAGAGCCATTGCTACACCCGAAACTACAGAACTTTGTGCCGAACCTTTAGAGGGCAACCCCGACTTACCAATTAAGTTGATACAGTACGTCAAAAACACCGAAGAAATTGTGGTGATTAACGAACTCAAAACTAATTTACCTGTAATTGATGAGTATTTAAGTCAACGACAACCAAAAAGTTTGTTGTGCTTGCCAATTCTTAATCAAGGACACTTAATTGGGATTTTGTATTTAAAGAATCGCTCCACTAGTAATGTGTTTACAAGCGATCGCATCCTCATTCTCAACTTTCTTTGTACCCAAGCGGCCATTTCTCTAGAAAATGCACGTCTTTATCAATATTCACAAATTTATGCTCAACAGTTAGAACAATCTTTAGAAAAATTACGGCTTAGTGAAGCCCGCTTTCAGAAACTAGCAGATAATATTCCTGGAATGATTTATCAGATCCGAATTAAAGCCGATGGTTCAGCTTCAGTACCCTACGTCAGTTCTGGATGTCAAACTCTTTACGAAGTCCCAGCAGAAGATTTCCTGTCAGGGAAATGTAGCCTGCGTGATTTTGAACATCCCGACGATGGAGCAGAGGCCTTTCGCGCAGTTGTTGAGTCAGCACAAAATCTTACCCCATTTCAGCATGAGTGGCGCATTGTTACACCCAATGGAAATATCAAGTGGGTAAAAGCTGCTTCTCAGCCAGAACGCGGCGAGGATGGTGAAATGGTATGGGATGGAATTCTAATTGATATTAGCGAACAGCAAGCTGCACTTCGTGAACGCAAACTTGCTGAAGCTGCCATTGAGCAAAAATCTCAAGAACTAGAAAATGCTCTTCAAGAACTACAACAAGCTCAACTACAAATGATACAACAGGAAAAAATGTCTGCACTAGGTAACTTAGTTGCTGGGGTAGCTCATGAAATGAACAATCCCCTCGGCTTTATTTCGGCTAGCCTTATACAAGCTAAACCTACCTTTACTGATATCACTGAACACCTAAAACTATATCAAAAAGCTCTACCAAATCCTGAAGAAGAAATTCTCAATCATGCTGAAGAAATTGACTTAGACTATAGCTTAGAAGACCTACCAAAAATTATCGACGCAATGGTCATAGCTTCTGATCGATTAAAAAATATTAGCACCAGTTTAAGAACTTTCTCCCGTGCCGATAAAGATTATAAAGTGTCATTTAACATCAATGAAGGCATTGATAGTACAATTTTAATTCTCAAACATCGCCTTAAAGCGAGTGAGCAACGTCCAGAAATTACAGTTGTAACCGAGTATGATAATTTGCAGCCAGTTAAGTGCTTTCCTGGGCAGTTAAATCAGGTATTTATGAATATTCTAGCTAATGCAATTGATGCTTTAAATGAGTCAAGTATAGGCAGAAGTTTTGAGTATCTAAAACTAAATCCTCACAAAATTATAGTAAGAACTGTCATTGAAAATCATCATTTAAAAATATCAATTGCTGATAATGGTACAGGAATAAGTGAAGATGTCAAAGCACGCATATTTGACCATTTATTTACTACAAAAGGAGTAGGTAAAGGCACAGGATTAGGACTAGCGATCGCGCGGCAAATTGTGGAAGAAGTACATTTGGGCAAAATTGAAGTTAATTCTGTTTTAGGAGAAGGGACAGAATTTGTAATTTATATTCCCATTACTGAGTAGATATAACACAATTAACACAATTAATTAATAGGATTTTGGCAAATATCTGTGACTGTATTTTATTATTAAAGTATGTTTTAAAAGGCGAAACCAGTCAAAAATTATGCCAATCGTCTGACCATAATACGAATCATGGCGATATAGATGAATGTCTCTGAAGTTTCAGGAAGGTGGACATTTCATTTAAAACCACCTACCTCGCCACTACCCTACCACTGTTGTAGCGATCGCTGTGGGATGGGTATGCCATCATCACCAAACCCTGCTCATGATAACTGGATAGAAAATGAGGGATTCACCTTTGGGTAGATTTAGAGGGAATGATTAAAACTGTATATTTGGATGGGGTAACACATAATTTGCCACAACACCTCATGCCAAATCAGTAATTTCTATATCAACAGATGAAATATTGATTGAATTCTAGTTAATTTGTTCCTTAAGTTCCTCATAAGCCATGACATCCCCTGAGCCTCAAACTGATTTTGGAGAAAAAGCTCCACAAACCTCATTTGAGCCACCTTCTGGAAAACGGCGGTGGCTTTGGGTTTTAGCTGCATTACTATTGTTAGGGGGCGGAGCAGCTCTAGTTTGGCGTCCGCAAAATTCAGCACCTTCAACTACTAATGCTCAACCTCAAGGGGTAAGAGTCAAAATATCGACAGTACAAAGTGGCATTATTGAGGAAAGCTCAGATTTTATTGCTAGCTTAAAATCCCAGCGCTCAGTCATACTCCAGCCAAAGATTCAGGGTCAAGTTACTCAGATATTTGTCAAATCGGGAGATCCAGTCGCCCAAGGAGCGACAATTCTGCAAGTAGATTCTACATCACAAGCAGGTGTAAGTGGAAGCAATGCTGTGGCTCAAGGATTTTTAGTGCAACTGGAGAATGCCCGCGCTACACTCAAATCTCTGGAAGCACAACGACCATCCTACGTTGCAAATGTGCAATTTTACCAGCAAAATTACGAAAAGTTTGTCGCCCTAGCCCAGGAAGGAGCCGTGTCTCGACAAACTCGCAATCAGTTTGCCGATCGCCTCGCTAATGCTAAAACTAATCTTGATGCAATTGATTCTAGAATTCAAGCACAACGAGCCAACATATTACAGGCTGAAAGAACTTTGCAGCAAGCTAATGTAAATATTCCACAACAAGGGAACATCCAATCCGATAAAATTACCGCCCCCTTTAGTGGCACAGTTGGCAAAATCGCTGTGAAAGTAGGTGATTTAGTTAATACTTCTACACAATTAGTTAATATCGCGCAAAATCGACCTTTAGAAGTCAACATCTCTGTGCCATTACAGCAAGGGCCTCAATTGCGTAAGGGAATGCCAGTGGAGGTTATGAACACACAAGGTCAAAAACTTGGTAGAAGTAGGGTATTTTTCATTGCACCTACTGCTAGCAATGAAACCCAAGGAATACTGATAAAAGCCCTTTTTGATAACCCTAATGGTCAGTTACATGCAGATCAATTGGTAAGGGCTAGAGTGTTTTGGAATCAGCGCCCCGGAATTTTAATCCCCACAACAGCAATGACTCGTGTAGGTGGAGACACTTTTGTTTATGTAGTTGAAACAGAAACATCTCCCCAAGGTGTATCTCAACAAGTAGCTCGGCAAAGGCGAGTGAAGCTAGGCGAAATCAAAGATAATAATTACCAAGTTATTGAAGGTTTACAGCCAGAAGATAAAGTTATTATTTCAGGTTTGCTCAATCTTAGGGATGGTGTTGCGATCGTTCCAGAAACTTAATTAAGGGGAGTGGCAAAGAAGTCCTCAATCTTGTCTTTTACCAATCCCCACCCAAGAGCGTTAACTATAGCGATCGCTCTTACCCTGTGGGTACTCCGTTAGAGAACTCGTAGAGTAGCCCCTATAGGTCTATGAAAGTTTAAGATATAACTCGTTTTGTCAATAGTAATTACGCTGTAAATTATCCATGCTATTGAGTATTTAATTAAGCTTTATACTAAATTTTAAGGCAAGGATGAACGATGCTTTTAAATATGCGTAGGCGTAGCCAGACTTGTCTATGAGACGCTATGGAAACGGCATCACAGGCTGAAAATTTGCGTTTCTGACCTCGGAATGAATGTTAAGCACCATTACTTATTGACAAATGGTTAATTACCTTAACCTGTCAGCAATGAGTGAAAGTAAGCAATTACTTGATTGCATAACGGAGGTAAACAATTATGTTAGTGAAAATCATCCAATCTAATTGGGGTTTAGTTTTAACTTGTTTACTCGGACAAATAATGTTGTTTGCTGCGCCAGTACAAGCTGGAGTAGAGGGCAAAAGCTACGATGTGAATGTTCAGTCGAGTCTAGGAGATAATTTTACTACTTGTTTTGAATTTAACGCCAATGGTAGCAGCCTACGCTTTAGTGGACTAGATGCTACTTATAGTCGTACAAATCTAGGTCAGGATCGGAGAAATTGGCAAGCAGTCACAAATCCACCTTCAGACCAAAATATCGCACTTAACGGTGAAGTAACAGGAGATTTTGTTTCAGATCGGAGGATAAGTGGTAATGCTATCAATTCCAACGGCACTACTTTTACATTTAATGGAACACGCTTATCTGGGACAACATGTCCGCAGTTTAGTACGATTCAAGGGGAAGGTGTAGAAAATCCCTTCTTCAGATAATTTTAATCTAGGCAGATTTAATAAACCAGATGAGCTTTTGGTTAACGAAGACAAATAATTTATCAAAGATGTTTGTAGCCTATGGTCAAGACAATACCTGCGTCATTAGCACTTAAATTCTGTCAAGTTCGGTAGGGCGTAGTTTACCGCCATAAGTATCGCGTTTACATCAAAGAACACTCAGGCATTCAACAATATTCGCCAAGCCGCATCAAACCTTAATCTGCCGCCAAGAAGGGACGTATCCTTACCTCTTGTAAAGTATTTTCATTTCTCCCGCCTGACGTTTACTTGAAGTCGCTGGCGGGATTTTGCCTTGAATGAAGTTGGCATTTTACAACGCGATCGCTAAATTTAACCTTCTGCCTCCTGCCTTCGTTAATATTTCAGGGTTGCTCAATCTCAGGGATGGTGTTGCCATCGCTCCAGAATATTAAAGATGGATGCTAAATTGTAGTATGTTACTGCCAAGCATACTACCAAATACCTACCACCAATCCCCATGTTTGTTGATTTCTTTATTAAGAGACCTGTATTTGCAAGTGTTTGCTCCATTATCATTTTGTTGGTAGGAGCCATTAGTATCCCGACACTACCGACAGATCAATATCCAGAGATCAGCCCAACTCAAATTAATGTTACAGCTAACTATGTTGGTGCTAATGCTGAAATCGTAGAAAATACCGTCACGACTATCTTAGAGCGGCAAATTAATGGCGTTGAAGGCATGAAGTACATGACTTCAAACAGCAGTAATAATGGCAATAGTACGATTACAGTTACATTTGATGCATCGCGCAATAAAGATATTGCAGCAGTTGATGTGCAAAATCGGGTGTCGATCGCTCAACCGCTCTTACCAGAAGCTGTACAGCAAACTGGAGTCACTGTCACTAAGCAGTCTAACAACATTCTCTTAGCGATCGGGCTGTACTCAGATAATAAAGAATACGACAACGTTTTTTTAAGTAACTATGCCGACCTCTACATAGTAGATGCCCTCAAAAGAATCAAAGGTGTAGGTGAGGTGCAGATTTTTGGTGAACGCCGCTATGCGATGCGCTTGTGGCTCAACCCCAGTAGCCTTGCTAGTCGTAACCTCACCCCCCAAGATGTGATCGATGCACTCAATGAGCAAAATTTACAGGTGGGGGCTGGGCAAATTGGGCAGCAGCCAACATTACCAGATCAGATGTATCAAATAGATTTGCAAGCTATTGGCAGACTAAGTGGGGCAACAGAATTTGCCGACATGGTGCTCAAGACATCTGAGGATGGCACGCTGGTAAAGTTGAGAGATGTGGGTCGGGCGGAATTGGGAGCAGAAAATTACAGTACTTTTCTGCGATTTAGAGGCAACGAGGGTGTGGGACTAGGGATATTTCCCAGCCCTGGAAGTAACGCTTTAGACGTTGCTAAGGCAGTAAAAACCGAAATGCTGCGGCTAGAGCAAAGTTTTCCCCCAGGACTGAAATATCAGGTGGCGTTTGATACAACACTTTTTGTGGAAGCGTCGCTAGCAGAAGTAGTTAAGACTTTGATAGAAGCGATCGCTCTTGTAGTTTTAGTAATTTATATCTTTTTACAGGATTGGCGGACTACGCTGATTCCGGTGATTGTCATTCCCTTAACCTTGATTGGTACTTTTGCCTTTATCAAGGTTTTTGGATTTTCGATCAACACCCTGACCATGTTTGGTTTAACTTTGGCAACGGGATTGGTGGTTGATGACGCAATTATCGTCGTCGAGAATATCTCTCGGTTAATTGAGAATGAGCAGATGTCGCCCCGCCAAGCTGCCTCTGAGTCAATGCGAGAGCTGTTTGGAGCAGTGATTGCCACATCTCTAGTGTTAATGGCTGTATTTGTACCCGTGGCATTCTTCCCAGGAGCTACGGGACAGATATATAAGCAATTTGCGCTGACCATTGCTTTTTCAATGGCGATTTCTACCTTTCTGGCCATTACCTTAACTCCTTCCCTCTCAGCCTTGCTGCTGCGCCAGGGACAAAGACCAGGCGGTTGGTTAGGCTGGATTTTTGAGCGGGTTAACAGGTTTATTGATTGGACACGCAGGAAGTATGAACGCATACTCAATGGTTTGACACGGATAAAAGCGATCGTAGTGGGGATATTTATATTGTCCTTGGGGGTAACGGGCTGGCTTTACATCAACGTACCTACAGCGTTTATCCCTGATGACGACCAAGGTTATTTCATCACCATTATCCAAGGGCCAGAGGGAGTTTCACTCAACTACACTAGCGAAGTCATGGCTAAGGTAGAAAAAGAAATCCTCAAATTGCCAGAAGTCACAGGTACTTTTGCGATCGGTGGCTTTGGTTTTAGCGGTAACTCTGCCAATAGTGGTGCGATCTTTTCCACTCTCCAGCCTTGGGACAAGCGTCACGAACCGGGACAGTCAGCACAGGCAATCATTGGTAAGTTGAGTGGAGTGTTTGGGGGAATTTCTGAAGCGAGAATTTTCGCGGTGAATCCACCATCTATTCAGGGTTTAGGCAGTTTCGGCGGTTTCCAATTTGAGCTACAAGACAGAACGGGGAACAGTGGTTTAAATAACTTAGTGCAAGTTATGGGTCAGTTACTCCAACGCGGTAATCAGACGCCAGGATTGCAAGCTGTGTTTAGCACTTTTAGCGCAAATACACCGCAGATGTTAATTGAAGTAGACCGTAACAAAGCTAAATCCCTGCAAGTTGGAGTAAACGATATCTTTAATACCCTACAGTCTTACTTAGGTTCGCGGTATGTCAATGACTTTAATTTGCTCCAACGAACTTATCGAGTGTATGTTCAAGCAGACGCTCAGTTTCGCTCTAATCCTGCGGATATCGGTAAATTATACGTGCGTTCTGCTAATAATCAGATGGTTCCCCTGAGCAATCTTGTGAAAATTACTTCTGCCACTGGGGCGCAAACGATTAATCACTACAACTTGTTCCGCTCCATTGAAATCAACGGTTCCGCCGCTCCTGGTTATAGTTCTGGTGAAGCAACAGTCGCAATGGAGAAATTAGCAAAGCAGGTTTTGCCAGCAAGTATGGGCTATGAATGGTCAGGGATCGTTGCCGAAGAAAAACAGTCTGGCGGTCTAGCGCCCGTAATTTTTGGATTGGGACTTGTCTTTGTCTTTTTGGTGCTGGCTGCTCAGTATGAGAACTATGTTGACCCACTAATTATTATGCTGTCAGTTCCCCTAGCTATTTTGGGTGCGTTGTCGGCGCAGATGTCGCGGGGTTTAGCTAACGA
Source organism: Nostoc sp. ChiVER01 (assembly GCF_034531155.1). NCBI lineage: Bacteria > Bacillati > Cyanobacteriota > Cyanophyceae > Nostocales > Nostocaceae > Nostoc > Nostoc sp. ChiVER01. The sequence goes on from NZ_JAVRBS010000018.1 coordinate 128,702, forward strand.
TGTATTTTGCCAGGTTGGTTTAGTAATGCTGATTGGTCTGGCAAGTAAAAACGCCATTCTGATTGTGGAATTTGCCAATCAACTGCAAGAGCGGGGTCTTTCAATTACTAAAGCAGCAGTGCAAGCATCACAAGAACGTTTGCGACCGATTCTGATGACTTCCTTCGCTTTTATCTTGGGTATTTGGCCATTGGTAAATCCCGAAGGAGCAGGAGCAGCTAGCAGAAAATCTCTTGGTACTGCCATCGCTGGTGGTACAATTGTCTCTACTTTCTTGACTCTGTTTTTTGTACCAATTTTATATATCGTAATTGGCAAAATTCGCGATCGTTTGAGTCCACGTCGTCAGCCTCATGAGCTAGATGTTAGTCAAAATAGCAAAGTTCCTTCTACCAGCCGTCGGTAAGGAGTTCGGAGTTAGGGCAGGGGGGAGAAACTAGTTGTGTTGAGTCCGGAAATTGGGATAATTTATTTTTTGGAGTTCCCTTAATAACTGAAACAACAACAGGTGAATTTATGGCATCAATAGCCGGTAAAGTTGCAATTATCACTGGTGCATCGCGGGGAATTGGACGAGCGATCGCACTAAAATTAGCTGGTAACGGCGCATCTATTGTCGTTAACTATGCAGGTAATGCAGGCAAAGCACAAGAAGTTGTTGCAGAAATTGAAAAATTGGGAGTAGAGGCAGTTGCTATACAAGCTGATGTTAGCAAAGTAGCCGACATCCAACGGTTATTTGAGCAAACACTTGAGCGCTTCGGTAAAGTGGATATTTTGGTTAACAACGCCGGAATCGCCTTCTATAAACCAATTACTCAGGTGAGTGAAGAAGATTTTGACGCGATTTTTGCTATTAACGTCAAAGGTACTTATTTTGCTTGTCAACAAGCCGCGCAACACATGGCAGAAGGAGGACGGATTATCAACTTTTCTTCATCAACTACGGCGATGATGTTGCCAACTTATAGTGCCTATGTCGGAACCAAGGGTGCTGTTGAACAAATCACGCGGGTACTAGCTAAAGAATTAGGTGCAAAAGCGATCGCAGTTAATGTTATTTCTCCTGGCCCCACCGATACAGAACTATTTCGAGAAGGCAAAACACAAGAACAGATAGACCGTTTAGCCCAAATGGCTGCGTTTGGCAAACTGGGAGATGTGCAAGAAATCGCTGACGTAGTAGCATTTCTGGCTAGCGACGAAGCTAGGTGGATCACTGGGCAAAATATTCGTGTAAACGGTGGAATCGCATGAGATAATCAAAGCTCTTCTCATGAACGCCATATTCTCCGTTTCAAAACCTCAGCCAATAACTTGAGCCTTGCTAGAGAGACAGTCCAGTAGAGTTTATTGACAAATAAACATAATTATGTATTACCCGTAGATTGGATTCGGAAGTTGCATTTGAGCCAAAACATGGAGATTGTGTACAGCAGCCATATCTACTTGTCAACTACTTTTCCTGAACTGCCTCTATAGCACGGCTAACTCCAAAATTCATCTAGGTTCACGTCTGCCATCTCTTGCTGCACCTCCTGAAAATAGCTGCTTTGAGTCAGCATTGCTACTTCTTTTTCGCGTTTCTTATGGTCAATTTCAATCTTTAATTCCTCTAATTGCCGTCTCAATTCATCTTCTCGGCGTTTGCGCTCGCTGATATTCTGTACAATACCCTCGTAGTACAACACCTTCCCTTGACTAGTTGTTACCGCCCGAGCATCAATTTGTGTCCAGATAATACTACTATCTTTGCAGTAAGAACGGTACTCAAAATTCTTTGCAGTGCCTTGTGTTTTTAGTAGTTCTTTAAATTCAGTGCGTTTGTCTCGCTCAACATAAAGCTGCTCACTAATGTTCGTGATGCTCTCTATCATCTCAGCAGGTGAGTTATAACCATAAATCTTTGCCAGTGCCGGATTGACATTGATAAATCGTCCTTCTGGTGAGGATTGGAAGATACCTTCGAGGGCGTTTTCAAAGATGCTGCGGTAGTTTTCTTCGGCAATACGTAATTCTTCATTTTTGGCTTCCAAACTTTCAAAGGAGTTTTTCAATTGTCCTGCCATGCCATTAAAAGAATCTGCCAAAGTATCAATTTCAATAATCGGGCTAGGTGCAATTTGCTGATTGAGGTTGCCCTGAGCCAGTTCATTAGATGCCTGAGAAACGCGCAGAATCGGATGAGTTATCCAACGTGAAGTATACATACCAAGCGCGATCGCTACAGCCAATGCTGCTAAACATAGTAAAATAGTATTTTGGGTATTGGTATTGATTTGTGCCATGAAATCATTTTCAGGAACAATCACCACTGCTAACCAATCAATTCCTCGCCCATCTCGAATCGGCACTACTTCAATGTAATACCGTTCTCCATGCACAAAAAGTTTTAAATTCTGTCGCTTATTGATGTTATTAAAACCACCAAACTGATTTTGCAAAGATTGGGTGATTCCTTGAACTATAGCATTGCTACTCTTAATCGCTGGAAGCCGCTCTATCTCTTTATTATCGCCTTTAACCACAATCTTAAAAGGCTGGGAAACTGTCGAGCTTGCAATCAAATCACCCGATCTCTCAATAATAAAAGTTTGTCCATTTGGGCTGATGTACAAATCTTTCAGAAAATCTGAAATCAGTACTAACCGCATATTGATAGATAGAACCCCTAGCAGCTTTCCATTTGAGTCATAAACTGGTTTTACCGGAGAAATTTCTAAGGAATTGTTATGGCGAGAAAATGATGCATAAATTTTGCTCCAAGTAGACTTACCTGTTGCTTTCGCCGCCTCATACCAGGGACGGGGACGAGGATCGTACTTTAATAATTTTAGGAGTTTTTGTGGTTGTACCTGCTCATTTAATAAATAGGTTTTACGGTTTGGTGCTGATGCCTCTGTCCGAATTTTGAGTTGAACTGTGCCATCTTCCATTTGCTCAACACCAATAAACTCCCCTTGCTCGTTGCCATAGTAGAAATAGTCGATCAACCTTTGCTGATGAACAATTTGCCAAAGATAACGTCCCAATGCTTCAAAATCCTGCGGATTTAAATTGCTACTTTGAATGGCTGAGTAGGTTGCATCAATGAGATGATGGGGTTCTTCGAGGTAGTTTAAAACCCCCTGTTCAATCCGCTTACCAATCTCGCTGTTCAACTGGTTGGCTAAATTATCAACCGATCGCTGTCCATTACGGAGGGAGAGATAGCCTATCAGTCCAACGGCAATTACAATTTGCAGCACAAAAGGTACTACCAAGGTGATACGAAGAGGAAATTTACGGGGTGTTTTCTCAATAGCTTTACCAATCATTAATGCCGTCTCCTCCTACCAGCCATTGTTGTAAATCTCGCTCTGGCTTGGCAACGTTAAATAGATGTAAGCCAAAATCTTTAGATAGGTATTCACACACCTTAATGCCTCGTATACTGTTTCCCTTGGCATCTAAAGGTGGGGAGAACGTACCAATGCCTAACTTGCCAGGAACGACTGCTGTAATCCCGCCACCTACTCCGCTCTTAGCAGGTATCCCCACTCGATACGCCCACTCGCCCGACGCATCGTACATTCCACAGGTAAGCATGATGCTAATCACATCCTGAACATAGCGCTCATCGATTGCCCTTTCCTTCGTAACTGGGTTGATACCCCCATTTGCCAGTGTTGCCGCCAGCATTGCTAAATCTTTAGCGTTAACTAAAATCGAACATTGCTGAAAATAGAGATCCAGTGTTTCGTCAATCTTGTCGCTGATCATGCCAAAGTTCAGCATTAGGTAAGCCATTGCTCGGTTGCGGTAGCCAGTCGATTTCTCCGACAAAAAAACGGGTACATTGATGTCGTGTTCCCTTCCGGTATAGAGTCTGAACATTTCCAGTAGTCGTTTCAAGCGTTCCGTGCTGTTTTTGCCTTTGATCAGATCCGCAGTGGCGATCGCCCCTGCATTCACCATCGGGTTATAGGGACGGTTGGTAGCCTCGTCTAACACAATCGAGTTAAATGCTTCCCCTGTAGGTTCAACACTGACTTTGCTATTTACATACTCGCGTCCATGATCCTCTAATGCCAAGCCAAACACAAACGCCTTTGAAATGGACTGAATTGTGAATAGTTGTTGACATTCTCCCACCTCAAACACCTGTCCATCGGCAGTGACGACACAAATGCCAAACCACTCTGGTTTTGCCAGTGCTAATTCGGGAATGTAGTCAGCAACCTTGCCCTCGTTTAGCGATCGATATTTTTCGTACAGATCGTTCAAATAATTCCGAAAGGGCGACGTAACTGCACTAATGGAACTGGCAAGGGACTGCATATCTCCTAAATTTGGCATTGTGCTTACCCCTCTATAATTTGCTGTGCTACTTTGCGAAACTCCTGACTCACTGAGTGTTCTGGATATTTCACGCAAAACACTCCTTCACTGGCAAGCTGTACCATATCTTCCGACAAAGAAAACATACCAGCAACAGTTTCACCGTAGGTTTCCTCAACTTTTTGCTTCAGTGCCTCTAAATTGAGTTTGCTGTGTGCCTTGTTGATTGCCAACAGCATTTTTCGGACTTTCAGTTGCCGCGCCACATCCACGGTGATCGCAGTACCTTGGTAATCTTGCTTGTCGGGGCGCAAAATCAGGATCAGCACATGGGAGATGGCGATCGAGAGAAATGTCTCTTTCGACAAACCAGGATGGGTATCAATAAATAAATAATCAAGCTTGAGTGCTTTTACCAAGCTACGAAATCCATCATTCAGCAGCTTGACATCATAGCCGTCCTTCAAAATTCTGGCGATTTCATCTGCTTTGACACTGGAAGGCACCAAAAACAGCTTGCCTGGAATATCTACATCAATGTTGACACTGACATCGTAGGCAGCTTCTTCGATCGAACTTTCACCCCACAAATAGTTATTCAGGGTTTTGCCTATCTGCTCTGACTCTAGACAGAATAAATTGTGTATGCCAGGAGAAGGTATATCGGTATCAACTACGCCAACGCGGTTGCCCAGTGAAGCTACTGTGGTTGCTAGGTTGGCAGTAAAGTTAGATTTACCCGTACCGCCTCGATAGGAATGAATTGAAACAACTTTAGGCATTGGTTATGAAACTATTAATTTTAATTGGTTATACCACCATTTGCGATGTCACCAGTGGCAGAATATATAATTTGTCAGTTGCAAAACTTTTCGGTTTTATAATTGTCTAAGTAGGGGAACACAGCCGTGTTACCCTACTAAGAAAACGGATTGCAATATTTGGGCTGAAAAAGTTTGTATAAACCGTTTCTATTTTATACAAATAACGGCTCATATTATCCGGTTGTAGAGTCTGTGTTCTTGCACTAAATTACTTCGCAGGCATCCAAAATTATGGATTTGTCCAACTTTACTACACTCCAAAACTTAGAAGCTGCTTTCGGTGGTGAATCGATGGCAAATCGCAAGTATCTGTTTTTTGCTGAGGTGGCGCGTCAACTTGGGTTTACAGACTTGGCGAAACTTTTTAAAGAAACAGCAGAACAAGAAACCGAACACGCTTTTGCACATTTTAAGTTGCTGCATCCAGAACTTGTGGTAGAAGATTCGGCTGCTTTAACTGATGAACAAAAGCGCGAAATTGTATCTCGCTGTTTATCTTTGGCAATTGAAGGGGAGACTTACGAATATACCACAATGTATCCAGAGTTTGCCGCAGATGCTCAACGCGATCGCGACAATCCTGCGGCTGAAGAATTTCTCAAACAAGTTAAAGAATCTACCGATCATGCCAACACGTTTCGGGAAGCTGCACACCGTTTTGGCTTGTTAAAATCTATCGAAAATTACCACGCCGATCGCTACGCTGAAGCTTTAGAAGTATTAAATGGAGGACAAACAGCAACCAGAGTTGCAGGTGAAGATCCTAAAACTCGCAAATGGATTTGTAAACAATGCAGCATGATTTACGATCCGGTTGCTGGCGATCCTGATTCAGGAATTGCACCTGGTACACCTTTTGAAGAAATTCCCGATGACTGGGAATGTCCGATTTGCGGTGCTAGCAAAAAAACTTTTAAACCATTTGAGGAAAAAGTTGCAGCTTAAGGCGACAATCAATTAGGCACTCTTTTTTGCACATAAACGCGAAGCATCTTTTAAGACGCTTCGCGTTCTTTATTATTTATCCACTAAGGTAAAATCATGAATTTACCAGAAGATAACAGCCAATTTCAACAGCAAAGACCAATTTATTTAGAGTTAAATTTTCAGATTATTTGTGCAGTTGCATTGATTGCTGTTATCGGAGTTTCTAGCGTGACTCCGGCTTTTCCCAAGTTAGCCAAAGATTTAAATATCTCTGCTTAATTGGGTGGGGGTTTTAGTTTAGATAAAGGACAAGAAAGGGTAGGTTTGTTTTTGCTAGTCGATGCAATGGCATTGTCAGCCGATGCAATGGCATATTGAACAAATACGTTTAGGGAGTGATAGTGTTTTCAATGCGACGGTCGGGGATGAGCCACATAACTGCAACCAGAACGTATAGTATACAGGCAAGCCATGAGCTTACAAAGGCAAGGGGAATTGCTACTGCATACAACATCATCGATATTTTTCCTTTAAAATCTCGACCCACTGCGATCGCTAATGTCGAATCGCTGCCATGATAAGAAACTAGGGTGCGGGTAAGAATGAAGTAAGCGATCGAAGACAACAACAACACCACACCATAAAGTGCTACTGGCATAGCAGCAAAGCTATTCTCACCCATCCAGCCAGTGACGAAGGGGATTAGCGATAACCAAAACAGCAGGTGCAGATTAGCCCAAAGGATACGCCCATTAACGTGTCGGACTGCTTGTAAGAGATGATGGTGATTGTTCCAGTAGATGCCAAGAAAGATAAAACTCAGCACATAGCTGAGAAATACCGGAATCAGGGGACGCAGCGCCGCTAAATCGAACCCATGTGGCACTTTGATTTCCAGCACCATAATGGTGATGATGATGGCAATCACCCCATCGCTGAATGCTTCTAACCTCCCTTTCCCCATGTACGCATTCCTTTTTGATTTACTTGAAAGTAAGTTGTGACACTCTGCACTTTATCGTATCAAGTAGCCGCCGTTGATGAAAATTGTCTACGGGTGATTTTTGATATGCTATGGTTACTTTCTCTTAAGCTACTCCATACCCTGTATACGGACGCTTATACGGCGGATGTAAACCGAGAATAATATTTTCTTTCGGCACACCAATTTCTACTAATTCCCGCGCAATATCTACATCAGTCATATTACGCTGAATCCAAATCTTTCCATCTTTAATATCCAAATGGATGATACAGTTGTAAACTCGCTTAAATCCCTCCCAGCCCACTTCTAAAAGCTGGTAGTGGTCATGTTCTGTATCAAACACAAGCTGAGACTCAATGTCTGAATTGCCAATCTCAAAAGTAGCGTGAGACGTTAATATTTGGCGGATGCTTTGACGGTATCGTTCTATTCTTTCCATTCGACAATCACCTCCTGAAGTGGATCATAACTCACCAACTTCACTTGATAAAGCTTGACAGCTTCCTGAGTGAATCGCTCCTGAAAAAACGACTCAAATGTATCGACGGGAACTGCTAAATATAATGTTCTATCTGGTTCACTCATTTGTAATGCAAGGCGATAGTTCAAAAACTGCCCCAGTGCTGAGTGAAAGTTAGTGATGACAGAGCTATTAAGAAAGCTTTTGATTTCAACTGCTATTTTTCGCCCTGCCTTATCAGCTGCAAGGATTTTTCTGCCGCTAAATCAATCTCAAACTTTACACGCTCAATTTTGATTTTTAGCGGATCTGCTGTAATTACCCATTGCTCTTTTAACAATGCTTGTTTGACAGCATCATGGAATAGGTCTTTGGCAGCCATTTCTCCTCACATAGAAGCGATCGCACAATATTTAATTTTCACTGGCTAATTTCCGGCGCAATTCCCGAATAGCAGCACTAGTATTACGTTCGTAGGCAATTTTCAAAGACTCTGTAACTACCTCTGACACATTGATGTTAGGAAAATAGCGGCTACTAGTTTCAACAGTGTAGACATCGCCTTGCAATCTGTAAATCACAAGCTGGTTTTTCTTGAACAACCAAACTTCTGGTACTCCATAAGACAGATAGTCATTTACATCGGTGTAGCTGGTGATATCTATCTCTACCACTAAATCGGGGGATGGATCAACGCCCCAATTGATGCGATCTTTACCTGCGATTGCCTCCCAGTTTTCAATATAAAAACAGTAATCTGGTTCTATACCACTTTCCTGTGGCAGTTCCATTGTGATTGGGGTAAATGCTTCGTATTCTCGTCCTAGATGATCGAGCAAAACTTTGACTACATCTGCAATTACACTTACTTTTCGCCCATATTCTGGTAGCGGTGCCATCAAAAGAATTTCTCCATCTCGGTATTTAATGCGGGGAGAGGAGCGATCGCCTAGTTGTTCATTCAGTGCTTGATAGTCTTGCCAACTTCCAAGTAGGCGTATTACTGCGCCTGGGGACAAATGGATTGTATCGGGTGTGACAACAGCAAACATAGAACTTGAACCTCCATCTCCACTGTAATAGTTAAATATCAACTGCTACGGCTAAAAAATACAGCAGCAACAATAATAAAACCTAAAAGTGCTAAAGGAACCCAAAGATTAGGAATATCTGACAAACTCATATTTAATTACGAATTACGAATTACGAATTATATTAAGCCAATACCTCCTTTAGCAAATTCTTCAACAGTTTTCTGTGAGAATTCGTGAGTTGCGATCGCTTGTAACATTGCCAATGGTAAAGTCAAATGATCCGCCCCAGCTTGCAATGAAGCGGCTGCTTCTTCGGGAGATTTGATACTAGCTGCCAAGATTTTTGTATCACTGCTTTTGAGTACGCTAGCCATATCTCGCACCAAAGCAATACCATCACCTAACAACCGTGTAGCGCGATTTACATAAGCTATGGCAATTTTAGCTCCTGCTTCCCGTGCTACTGCTGCCTGTGCTGCACTGTAAATTGCTGTCACTGAACAGGTAATTTTTGGTGATAGACTTGCCACTACTTCAAAACCTAAGGATGTTGCGGGAATCTTCAAAATTGTTTGTGAACCAATAATCTCGAAAGCTTTTCTACCTTCAGCTAACATCCCAGCTTTATCAGATGCTACAAGTTGATAGTATAACGGGCCATTCGTCAAGGCGACCAATTTTTTGAGCGTGGTTTCTGGTGGGGTATCGCTTTGAGACAACAGCGTGGGATTTGTGGTAATGCCTTTCACCCATCCCCAAAGCTTAACAACTTCAGCTTCAGATGCGATCGCTGAGTCTAGATATAGTGCCATAATCTTTCCTGAATAGATGGTTAAAATTAATTCACCAGATGTGTAACTTAGACTTTCTTACGTAACAAAATATTCTGCACTATTTCCTAGCCCTTGGCATACCATTAATTCAGGACTGCCATTGGGAGGTAGTTCAGGAGCAAAATATTTTCCAAATCTATATCCCGAAGATGTTCATAATTATATTCGACGTAATGAGCTTTTCTTTGATGGCAAAGATTATCCTCAATCTTGGATGGAACGTTGAAAAGGCTGTTCCAGAACATCAATGTCACAGCGAAGCACGAGTCCGTAAACGTCGTCCAAAAGCTGCTTACCGCTTACCCCTTCATGATCAAACCCCGGCATGAATTACGCAAGCAATTCCAAACCGCTTAAATTACAAGTGTTTCGGCTTTTCTTATTGCTATTCAGTTCTCAGAGTGATTGCACAGTGAGCGATCGCGCAGCGACTGTGCAGGAGTTTCGCCTTTCTCAACTGCTGTGTTAGTTTTCAGATAATCCTGCACCAACTTGCAACCATAAGTCAGTGCATTTATATGGAGAATTCGCTGCAAATTCCAAAGAATGAGCGTGTTGTCATCACCCCCTGAAGCTAGAAAACTCCCGTCGGGGCTGATAGCAATTTGCCTAATCGCTGCGGTATGTCCTTGTAGGGTCGTTATTTCTGTACCATCAAGCTTCCAAAGTTTGACAGTACCATCTACGCTACCAGAAGCAAGTATTTTTCCATTGGGACTAAACGCAACTCCCCAAATCGCAGCACTGTGACCAATGAAAGTTTTCAGCAACTTCCCATCCAGTGTCCACAATTTAACGGTATTGTCACCACTTCCAGAAGCTACCATTTTACTGTCAGGGCTAAAAGCAACTCTCCATACTGCCGCCGAGTGTCCTACAAGAGTTCTGAACAATCTGCCATCAAGTGTCCATAGCTTAACAGTACTGTCGCCACTGGCTGAAGCAATGAATCGACCGTTTGGACTAAATACAACTTGCCACACTTCGGCCTGATGTCCTTTGAGAATCTGTAATGCAGGCTGATCGTGCCGCCATATCTGAACAATCTTATCAACAATTGCGATCGCAACTGTTTGACCATCAGGACTTAATAGCGCTCCGATGATTTTGCTATAAGGAACTTTGTAAGTAGCAACATTGGTGCCGTCTGGCTTCTTGAGTTTTATCGTATCATTGTTAATTTTAAGAGCAATTAATTTACCATCTCCACTGAATGAAACCTGAGAGATTGAGCCTCTAGATTCAGTCCAAGTTTTGAGCAATTTGCCTTGGCGACTCCAAAATTTCGCAGTATTTTCGTGGCTGGCTGTGGCTATGGTTGAACTGTCGGAGGTGATAGCAATTGACCAAATCCCGGACTGATGGGCAATGATAGACTTTTGGAATGGGTTCTCAGTCTGCCAGAGTCTGACAACGTTTTCTGCGCCTGCGGTTGCAATAAAGCTGCCGTCTTTGCTAAAAGTTACTCCCCAAACGGATGCAGTGTGCCCTCTGAGTGTCCTCAGTGCTGTACCATCAATGTTCCAAAGTTTAATTGTTTTGTCGAGACTAGCGGAGGCAATAGTCTGACCATCGGGACTAAAGGCAATTTTCCAAATCCCGGCACTGTGTCCTTGAAGAGTTTGATATTGGTGGTAGCTTCCATCTGTGCTATTTCGCTGCCAAAGTTTGACAGTTTTATCTTCACTTGATGAAGCAATAGTCTTACCATCAGGGCTGAAAGCTACCGCTACAACCCAACTACTGTGACCTTGAAGAGTTTGTACTATCTTGGCATTTTGCCAACCTCTAGTGTTTCGTTTCCAGAGTTTTACTGTTTTGTCTAGATTTGTGGCAGCAAGAAGCTGACCATCGGGACTAAATGCTACTCCGCTAAATCCCTCTGTGTAAGCTTGAAAGGTGTTGAGCCTTGTACCGTCTCGCTTCCAAACTATCACCGTTTTGTCCCAACTCGTAGAGGCAAGGAACTGACCATCGGGACTAAAAGCTACTCCCCAAATCAAAGCCGTGTGACCTTTAAAAGTTTTTAGCAGCTCACCGTTAAGCTTCCACAGTTTAATAGTGCCATCTTCACCCGCCGAGGCGAGTGTTTGACCATCAGGGCTAAAATTGACTGTCCTAACTGCTCCCTTATGACCTTTGAGAGTTGCAACTAGTGTACCATCACGTCGCCAAAGCTTGATTGTTTGATCTACACTTGCTGAGGCTATTAGAGAACTGTCAGGACTGACATCCACAGATAGAACAGCTGCTGTGTGACCAGAAAAACGGTTGTACTCATCTGCACCATAAACTGCTTGTTGCAGTGCATTCTCCACTTGAGGTGCAAGATTTATATTTAATTTACCTAATTTTTGCAGTCTTTTTTTTGCTCTGATTGCTTCTACAAGTGCATCCAATTTGCGATTTGAGGCAAACAATCCAACAGAAGAAGATATAAGTGCTTGAATTTCACTGTTTCTAGCTTGAGTTTCGCTTTTTTGAGTCTGGCGATACAAAATGAAAGTTCCTATTCCCAAACTACTAGAAACGAACAACCCAATACTTACTGCAACTAGTAAATATCTCTGTAATAAAGCCGTTCTTTTCTCTTGTGCTAGTCGTGCTTCTACCTCTAAAGCAATTTTTTTCTCTTGTTCGAGTCGTGCTTCTACCTCTTTGGCCCGTGCTGCCTCTAATGCCATTTGCACTTCACGCCTGCCGCATTCAATACTTGCGGCTAAAAATTGATAATCTAAATCGCTCAGACTCTTGCCTTGCGACCAATTTTGAGTATCTTTTAAGGCTTGTCCTCGCAACAGACGCGATTCATCTTTGTAACGCGATGCTACCCAAGCGTTAAATGTTTGCGAGTAGGGGCGGAGATTATCTAGTTGTCTTAACACCCATTGGGCATTAAAAACATTTCGATAGATAGGATTTTTAATTTTGAGATAGCCGTTGTGTTTTTCTATTAAACCGGACAACAACAGTTGTGTCTGTTCTCGACTATCATCACTTGGAACAGAATGAAGAGGCAAAGGGGAAAACTCTTCTCCCCCTTGTAATACCTGTTGATAAATACCCAACAACCGCCCTGCCTGTTGTTCGTCAAATAGCAGGCGATCGCGAATAGTACGCAAATGTTCGGGTTCGTCTTGTGACTGCCAATTTTGAATAATCTGCGATCGCACTAATTGCTCAACCCATAATGCTTCTATACCTGGAGGTAGAGTAATCTTCCCTCTAGTAGTTTCAAAGGCTACTTGAGTAATTAAGTTACAGAGTTTTTGTGTCAAAAAGGGTTGTCCGCCTGTCCAATAAATAACCTCTTGCAGTATTGCTTGTGGTTGACTGACTACTTCTTCTAATCCTAGAAGCAAGGGCGTCGCTTCATCTAGTCCAAAACCCTGTAACTCAATTGCTTCACCAAGGTTAAAGGGCGTGCGGCGTTTATCAGCAATTAAGTCGGAGGGACTTGCTACACCAAATAGTGCAAATCCCAAGCGTTCAAAGTTTGAGTTATACGGCCGTAAATTATAGCACTGACGAATCCAAGCAAAAAAGTCGTTAATTGGGAAACTTAAACTCAATAGGCTATCAATCTCATCAATAAAGATAAAAATGCGTTTGGCTTTGCCGTCTCGCAGAGAATCACTTTTAATATTTGGTAGTAAGATATCTTCAACAAATAGCTGTAGTTTTTGCACCGAGGAAATACCTGCTTGCATTTCCCACCAGCGCTGAAAATCAATTTTTGACGCTAATTTTAAGCTATATAATAAGCTGATAATAATGCCTTTGTACCATTGATCTGGTGTAGTATCTTCAATACCCAAGCGAGTCATATCTAAGTAAACACAGCTATGCCCTTCTTGCTTCAGACGATAACTTGTGCGTTGTAGTAACGATGACTTACCCATCTGACGGGAGTTGAAGACATAACAGAAATTTCCAGCTTTCAAACTGGCATAGAGTTGTTCATCTGCCTGACGTGTAACGTATGTGGGGTCGTCACTACGAAGGCTACCCCCTACTTGATATCTCATATCTAAGTGTAATTATCAAACAAAGACCTTAACATAATGACTAGTAATTTGTAGATAATTTATTAAAAGTAAATGTTATAAATTTTACAGCATAACTTTATGTAATAATTCAGTTTATTCTATGGAAGTAGTCAAATCGTCTTGTTTCCTGCTTTTTATCGAAAGAGAGATAATAACTGCGTTATATGAAAAATACCTGAAAAAAGCTAGCATCAATTCTTAGAAAGACCGCAAATTTCAATTTCTTCTGTTTTTAAGTAGAACTCATCCAGGATAAAGTAAATGACTTCAATCAAAACATTGCTAATAAAATAAACCCCAATAATCTGCACAATTCTAGGGGTATAAGCACTTATCCAAGCAATAGGTTCTATTTCTGGAACAACAAGATTTACTATGCAAACATAGAGGACGTATTCCAAAGATTTTTTGAGGAGGGGAATTAAATGGCGTAAACGCTCGTATAAACGCAGTAGATTGTCAGAATTGGAGTATTTAAGACTTAATGCATCAAGAGTATCAACGATGGTAGCAACAGCCTTAATAATTAGTAAACCAATTGTAATTATGATGTATATTTTTAAGGCAATGTAAATATATTTGGTAACAACTTCTGGGATGTAAAGAAATCTAGCACAGATGATCAAAGAAGATACCCAGATAGCATGAATAATTCTTTTTAAGACTTTAAAAAAAGCCTTAATACTCTCATCGTTAGCTTTTATTTTATCGGCTTGCTTTGCGTAATTGCAGACCCAATCTATACCCTGCTTTAACGGTGGGATGCTAAATTTAACTAGCAATAGCAAACTCACACTTCTTAAGCTTGCCGTAAAAATATTGATCCAAAATTGGGTAGGAAGACTATGAATTAGATTAAGTTGAAATTCCTGAATTTTTCCATCTCGATAAATCACCATCCCATTCACACCAACCAGCACCAGACACATAATCACACAAATTAAAATTAAAATTTTGCTGATGCTGCGGCGCAGGAAAGTGATGTTTGCAGTTCTTCCTTGAAGGAAAGAAACTTTAGTGACCTGCTTGAATATTATACCAATTAGCCAGTTCAACAGCGAGAAAATAATTATTAAAAATATGACTTCGCCCAGAATAATTAGTATATTATTCATTTTATAAATATCAGTTGGTTAATTTATTAAATTTGAGCAGGGAACTAGGACAAACGTACTTAAAATTTGCCTTTATCTGTGTGCATGGATGTAGTCTACAAAGTGAAATCTTGGACGAAGCCAGAATCTCAGCCAAGTATAAGCTCCTAGACCTAGTAGTGCGATCGCAATTAAGGGTAAACTACCTCTTTGTTTTTTTTTGAGAATTTATTATTTAGCAGATGCAATTTATAAATGAAAGAATTATTGCCCAGGTTTATAATTACTATTTACCCATTAAATTCTTTTTATAATTGCTGATGTACTGCTATTGGTATTTAAGCATTTAGATATTCTCAACAAAGAAGTGAAAATGCAAGGAAAGTTAAGAAAGTTAAGAAAGTTAGCAAAAAATTATTTTAAACTGAAAATAGATTATAGCTAAATACTTGATATCAAACAGCTGTTAACTGCTCTTGTTGAAAACACGGAACTAAAATTTTCTCGAATTTGCTCCTGTACTACTGTGATGCTTAGGTTGGGCTGCGCCTACGCAGTACCTGATATTGAGTGAGTGCCTAATAATTGCTTTATCAAACAATTGTCGATAGCTGTTTTGCAAAATATGTCTGGTATAGTCCGTAACGGGGTAAGACGCGATCGCCCTCAAAGCGAATTAATCCCAAACCTTCAAGCTTGTAAGTGTCAATAGGATTAAGAGAAATACCTTGCTTTGCTGCCAGAATTTCAGCATAAGTCTTTGCCAGTCTGGGATTTTTTTGCAGTTGGATCAACTGTCGCCATAAATGATCGCGGTAGATGCCACCATTGGCGATCGCTTCCTCTATTATTTCTTGCAGGGTCATTTCTTGAGACTTAAGATAGTATAAACTAACATGAATTAGTGCTGGATGTCCCCCTATTAGTGACATTAGTTGAGCAAAATCTTTAGCTTTAAATGAATCTAAACTATACCGCCTAGCTAAATCTTCTACTTGTGGTTGAGTAAAATCGTTCAGACGAATAGGTAGACCAATATTAAAAGGAGAAAGGTTAATATCCATAGAGATGTACCCTTCGGTTGAGTAAACCATTACTAACCTCAGTTTTTGCCAGTTGGGATTGTGTCGTGCTTCCTCACACCATGATCGCAACAAAGCAAAAAACTCGTGACAAATGTGAGGATATTCAAAAAAACGGTCAATTTCATTCAACACTAAAACCACTGGGCTTTGACATTGTTCGAGCAAATAGTTTTCTAAATAGAAGCCGCTACTCAAGTTGTAGCCAATTTGTTCATTCCACTTTTCCTTGAGGTTGGGATCAATACCTAATTGAGTTGCAATTTTCCAGCAAAGACGACGCAACAGTTTATTTAAATCAGTTAGACACTCACTATCGAATTGGTAGCAATTCAGATTCACAGTCTGATATCCAAGTTTGTGTGCAAAGGCACAAAGCCGCAACACAAGAGAACTTTTACCCATCTGTTTGGGGGATCTAATCCGAATCACGCAGCCACTAGTAGTTACTTCTCGATAAACCTTTTTCTCTAGTAGAGGACGTTCAATATAAAAGTGAGAATTTAAAGGTACGGGGCCATCCGGGTATGACAAAAGATTTTCTATCTGTTCAGTTTGTGTGTGATGTTCTTCAACAAATGAGGTTAATTCAGAACGTTGAGATAAATTTTTTTTTATATTTGCAATAGGCAATAATTCAGATGTTTCAGTCTCATTTAGTCTGTTGACTATGGCGTAGTCTTCGCTGTGTAATTCTAAATTAAAAGCGCTAAAGCAGAGTTTTATAGTTTTTTGATCTACACTTTCACTTAAAGACCATAATTTACTCAAAGTTCTAGTAGAAACATTAATGCGTGAGCTTATTTCTTCTAAACTCAAGTGTTCGCCTTTATTTTCTACTATCTCCACAGAAAGAATTGCTGATTGTAACCGTTTAATTCCTGTGGATGTTAGTACAACTCCTCGTTGACGTTTAGTTTTACACATTGCTGTTTTAAGTACTTTGTTATCAATGAGTGTCACAACATTTCTTTTTACATACTGGAGCTATAATCCTACGTAGTAATTTTTGATACGCTTTTGTTTCATTTTTTCTTAAAATCCATAGGAACTCTAATCAACTAAGTTACATTATATAAGCTTGATAGTAAACGCCGACATCAATTATCTATTTCTCCTACTTTTCCTACTTTTCCTACTTTTCCACTCGGTGTTTTAATGGTTGTCTTGCAAAAACTCTCTGAAAAAATGAAGACCTTGTATTTGCATAAATTTTTACAAATGTGATTGAATAAATAATGTAATATTTTTAATTTATAACAGTTAAGACAGTTAAGCAAACATTTAAATAACCTTCATATAGCAGTTTAATAACTTTACACTGGTTTTATAATGTTTACTAAGCCCCGACTGTGCAATAGAGATAACCCACAATGGCTTTCAAAACCATGAGCAATTTTATGACTTTCCATAATTGATGCCAAAATTACGGTATTGAAGTTAGTTAGAACTTAATAAAAGAGCGGAATATTTTTAATAAGCTATAGGACGAGCGCGGGCAGTGGTGTATATCAAGCGCTACAGCACAAATATCAAGTAGTTGAAAGCATTTATATTCCAACAGATTAGTACTAACAATTTCTCGACCAAATAATCATAAGTAATCACAATCTATACTGTGTCTGCTGCTCAGAGAATTGCATATCAAGAAATATCAAAAAATATAAGTATTTTAGCGATCGCTTTTTGGAGAAAAACTTTTTGGTTTACTGTTTAACCGCACATGATATGACAGATGTATTCTGATTACTAGCTCCTATCAAGAAAAGAAAAGATTTTCTAACTGTCTTGATACCCATTGAGGAGTGAAAACATTCCGATAGATCGGATTTTTAATTCTCAGATAGCCGTTATAATCTTCCACCAAACCAGATAGCAACAGTTCTGTCTGTTCTTCACTATTATCGGTTGGTATCAAGTTATCTATCGGGTTCCTATTCCTTAGTTCCTCTACTTGTAACACCCGTTGATAAATATTTAATAGCTTTCCTGCTTTGTGTTCGTCAAAAAGTAAGCGATCTCTTATGGTACGGAGATGTTCAGGTTCATCTTGGAATTCCCAATGTTGAATAATACGCGATCGCACTAATTGTTCTACCCAGAATCCTTCAGCACCGTTCGGTATAGTAATCGTTCCTTTATAACTTTCCAAAGCAACTTGCACAACTAACTGACAAAGCTTTTGCGTGAGAAACGGCTGTCCTCTTGTCCAATGAATAATATACTGCAATATTGGCTGTGGCTGACTCACTACTTCTTTTAGACCTTCAAGTAGGGGCATAGCTTCATGTAATTGAAAGTCACGTAAGTTAATCGCTTGACCAATGTTAAAGGGAGTTCGATGTCGATCAACAATTAGGTTAGATGGACTAGCTACACCAAACAAAGCAAAACCCAAACGTTGAAAACTTGGGTTGTGTGCTTGCTGCTCATAACAGTAACAAATCCAGATAAAAAAATCGTTGACTGGAAAATTCAAACTTAGCAGGCTATTAATATTATCAATAAAGATGAAAATACGATTATTTTGAATTTCTCTCAGCAACACCTGTTCAACAAATTGATACAGTCTTTGTACAGGAGCAAGCTCTGATTGTTGCTCCCACCAACTTCCAAAGTTGACATGTTTTGTTAGATTTGACTTGTGAAACAAGCTGAAAATAATGTTTTTATACCATTGTATAGCTGTAATTTGATTAGTACCTAATAGAGCTAAATTCAGATAAACACATGTATGATTTTCTTTTTCTAAGCGATGAATAGTCCGGTATAGTAGAGATGATTTGCCTGTTTGGTGGCACTTGAAGACATAACAAAAATCTCCTGTTTTTAATCCAGTATAAAGTTGTTCATCTGCTTGACGGACAATATATGTAGAGTCATCATACTTCAGGCTACCACCGACTTGATATCTCATAATCAAGTCAATCATTATAAATGAGGATATTTCTACTTTTAGAAACGATACTATTAACTATAAATAATAATCTCATACTATTTAATTATGATTTACATTATTTTTACTGTTGTTTAAATTTCGCTTGTCTTACATTTGCTTGCATTTTTTAACAGCAATCGCATTGTTTCAATAAAAATTATGTGTTTTTAGATAACTAGAGAGCGAGCGCTCAAAAAATAGTGCCAAAGTTAATCACTATATTGCAGACTTATCTTCTCTTAGCTAAAAATAAAAATCAAGGAAAGTTAAGACATTTAACTAAATTATTGAGATTGGCAATAGATTTTTTCCCATACCCAGGATAACAGCAGTTTTTGGGGTTTGTCAGAATAAACAAGTGCAAGCCTATTCCCGAAATTATCAGACCAAAGCCAATTCTACCGTTGAGCCAGACGCTTGGAGGGAATGCTCGAAGAACTAAGACGTTTTTGGGTTTGAGACTTAGGGGTAATATTTGAGCGCACCTTGTTGTTAAATACAAAACCAGTAGCAGTAGTTGGCTACAAATGCGACAATGAGCAAAGTTATATTACTGGTAGTACTGATTATGGGTGGTGTACCAGTCGAAACCCGATTGTTGTCAATCAACAGGATTATAAGGATGAAAAAATTCAAGACTCAAGTATTTTTCAGCTTGACAGGTGCATTTTTGGCAGTAGGATATTCCAGTTTGCTAGCTACAGAAATTACCATACAGAGTAGGTCAAACCTCAGAAAGCATTTATTAACACAATCAGAAATCAACCCTAATGTCAATGAGTATCTGGATAAAAATAAACCGGAAAGTTATAACGCTTTGAAAAAGCAGTTAGATGCAGCGATTGAGGATGCAAAAAGACCGAGTGAAGAGAAAGTGGTAAAAAATCTTTGGTCATTGTCAAAAAGTAATAAGCAAATAAAATGGAGAGAAAATAACGGTAAAATTGAATATCTGATGGCGAATTGGAAATATGTCAAAAACCCAAGTGAGGATTGGAAAGTAGGTAAAAAAAAAAGTATAGAAGCACGGACTTGGTTAACAGCCGTTCCTCAAGTTAAAGAATTTTGTCAAAACTGTAAGGGAATCGGCATAAATATTCCCGGTGATATCATGCTTTCTCTGAGGTTACAGCAGTATTTAGGTTTAATTTTAAATAGAAACTCAAATAAGACGCATTTTGTAGAAATGTGGGTGAAAGCCGAAGATTTAAGTAGACCATGTGTTGATCCAGAAATTAATGATTCTAGTTGTAATGTTTTACGTATACCGATTACTGTTAATTATCCGATTTTGCAAGAGATATACACAACTTCTTATGCAGTTGGTAGTCAAGAACATTATCCTTGGACAGGTTTAGGTTACACCTATGATTGGGGAAATCCAAAAAAACCTCGTGAGGGAGCTAGTGAGTTTCTGATCAACGGAACTAAAGAAAAACCGATAGAAGTAGAGGTTGTTTCTGTCACATCTACGAAAGAATATTGTAATAATCAATATTTATTGTCAGATATGAAATAATCTCACACAGAGGCGCAGAGAAAAGCGATAATTGCTTTGGCACTACAAATTCACTGCTTGCTCCGGCGTAGCCCCAAAAAGTGAGTAATCAAATCTACTTGCTCTAGATCAGAATTTAGAATATCCATTGTCAGATTAGGTGGTAAACCGCACATTTTGACTTGCTCAATGTCACTACTGAGAAATCCGAGTAGGAGTCGGGATAATAAATAGTTAGACATCAATAACAAAGTGTTCGACTATGAAAGTTCTTGAAACAGAGCGTTTAGTTCTTCGTCGGCTGACAGTTGAAGATAGCGAGTTCATTCTTGAGATATTGAATGACCCTTTATGGTTGCGTTTTATTGGTGATAAAGGTGTGAGAACCTTTAATGATGCTCGTGAATATATTTTGAAGAATCCAGTTGCTATGTATAAGCGTCTCGGCTTCGGGCTTTATTTGGTTGAGCTAAAGGGGAAGAGCGTTTCGATTGGAATTTGCGGTTTGATAAAAAGAGATTCTTTGGAGGATGTGGATATTGGGTTTGCCTTTCTTCCTAAGTTCCGGGGAAAAGGATACGCCTATGAATCTGCTTCTGCTGTCATGATGTATGGGAGAAAAACCTTCGGCTTAAGTCGTATTGTAGCTATCACTACACCGGACAATTATAGTTCAGCAAAGCTGCTCAAAAAACTAGGACTAAGCTTTGAGCGAATGATTAAACTATCTGATGATAGTAAAAGTGTTAGTTTGTTCATTTCTGATGTCTAATAATTACGGTGCAGCAGATTGAAGAATTAATTACGGTAGCTGGAGTAGTAATTAAGCCTTTCAGCACCGTAAAAGCACAGACCTATCTAGGGCTTGCTGAAAAAGTCAGACGTGGAAATGCGCCAATCCTGATCCAAATGAATAGCCCAAAGCTTTAAAATATTCTAACCTTAACTACTCAAGCAGTTTTACTTAATAATTGCAGAATAAATTGGAGTGGAATTTCTACCCAATCAGAGCGATTATTTAGTTCATAGCCTAGTGCATCAATGGCTTGTTCTAGAAGATAAGCAAAAAGTAACACATCTAGTTCTTCTGTTGTGTTTGGAAGGAAAGATTCTTGATTAACAGTTTCTAAATAAGAGTTCAAAAAGCTAGTACTGACCCAGGTATACCAAAACTGTCCCCATTGTTCTATAAGGGGGAAATTTTCAGGCAGGATCATCCCAGATTTTTTTTGATAGCCTAGAGCTTCGTTAACTGCATAGTTGAAAGATAGCAACATTCCTGCGACATCTTGTAAAGGCGATCGCTTGATGCGTCGTTCGCTTAAACTGCGATCTGCTTTGCCTTCAAAATTAGTAATCAAGAAGTCTTTTCCTGTGTAAAATACTTGCTCCAGTTGGTAGTTTCCATGATAACGAGTCCGCAATGCGGTAATTTTTTGTCTGACAACTAACTGAAAGCGTTCTAAAATTTCCTGTTGGCTATTAAGAACTTCTAATGCTAATGGTTGAGTATTGTTCGGCAAGTACTCTATTCGTTCTTTTAACAACCGAAATATTTGTCCGGTTAAGTTACGTGCATTTTGATATATCGAACGTTGATATAGTGATGAAAAAGATTCTGGAGCAAAGTCTGAACTATCTGTATTTGTAGCCAGCGCTATATGGAATTGGGCTGTGGATTTACCCAGCAATTCAACACTTTGTAGGTAAGAAGTGATAGTTGCAATTGCCAATTCTGGAATCTCAATTCTCTGTAAATCCAACAAAGAACCTGATGGCAGAGGCACTTCGGTAATAGTGGCGTGTTCTGTAGTCACTAAATCAAAGTATTTTTGCAAACTATCAAGGGTGTAGTCCCAACCACTGCGAATATCTGGAATAAACTCTTGTAATATGCCTATAGTTGTAGGTAGAGCAGTTTTATTGCCTGTTTTATTTGCACGGCGGTACTCTAAAGCACCAGCTAGGAAAACTGAGTTTTGCAAGCCTTTTTTCTGGTATAGGAAACGCCGCATTTCTAAATCTGGGTGCAAACCCTCCTCGACTTTACGGAAGAGTTTCAACAACAAGTGATCGCCATATACTATATAAGTATTGGTTTGTTCTTCTTTATTCAGAATAGTCGGCTCATGATTGGTTAACTGTCGGCGCAATTCGGAGAATGAATCAGTAGTAGTGCCAAATAATTCTCCGGTTATCCCTTTATAAGAGTGATGATTACTGATCGCATCATCTAGCAGTGAGGTAAGAAAGTTCTTGTCTGCTAAAGCATCAAATAAAATTCCAACTTCTTGAGTACTGGATGGATTTGTGTCTGTTTTGCCTTGTACTCCAAGCCGTGCAATCACAGCTTGCGGCATTTCTGCCAAAAGATGGGTTGCTTGCTCACCTTCTGCATAAGCGAGAAATAACAGATAAGTTTCTTGGTTTCCCTGAGTATAATCTACCTGTAACCAAACAATTTGAGCTATCTGCTGGTTATAGGGTAAAGAAATCGCTTCAATGATTTGTACTGATTGTACAGTCCGAGTTTTGCCGCCAAACCAGCTACAGGTATAGAGGTAATCCCGCAGCGTTGATTCTAGAATGCTTTTTGACTCTCGTTGCGAAATCACATTTTGCCATGAACTATTTACCACCAGATAGCTCAAGTCTGCTTGGGGTTTAAGAGAATGCGTCAAGCTAGGTTTACGTTGTAAGGTGAACCAGTAAAACCCGTAAGGACTTAAGCTGAGGAAATAAGGTGATTCTGTAATCGCTGGAAACTCAGTGGAACCAAAAATTTCTACTGGTAGTAGCCCATTGAAGCTTGATAAATCTAACGCCACCGTTTGCACATAACGAGATAAATTTGCTACTACCAAGATTTGTTCTTCAGAAGCAATCCGGCTGAAGGCAAAAACTTTGCGATTATTAGACTGTAGCAATTCAAAACGCCCTTCACCCAATGCCGGAAACCGTTTGCGTGTTGCAATTAAACGTTTCATCCAATACCAGAGAGAATTGGTATTAGTCCGTTGTGCCTCGACGTTGAGTGCTTCGTAGTGATATTCTGAGTCAACGATCACGGGTAGATACAAGCGTTGCGGGTTGGCGCGACTAAAACCGGCGTTGCGGTCAGAACTCCACTGCATAGGTGTGCGAACACCATTGCGATCGCCTAGATAAACGTTATCTCCCATGCCAATTTCATCACCGTAGTAAAGTACGGGGGTTCCTGGTAGAGATAACAGTAAACTATTGAGTAACTCTATTTGGCGGCGATCGTTGCCCAAAAGTGGCGCTAATCTGCGGCGGATGCCTAAATTTACCCGCATCATTGGGTCTTGTGCATAGGCCCCATACATAAAATCGCGGTCTTCATCTGTCACCATTTCTAGAGTCAGTTCGTCATGGTTGCGGAGGAACAATGCCCACTGACAGTTATCAGGAATCGATGGAGTTTGCTGGAGAATATCTACAATCGGGAAATTATCTTCCATCCGCACTGCCATAAACAAGCGCGGCATTAGGGGAAAATGAAAGTTCATGTGACACTCATCCCCTGCACCGTAATATTGAGCTGCATCTTCAGGCCATTGATTCGCCTCAGCTAGCAACATCCGGTTAGGAAATTTTGCGTCGATGTGCGATCGCAACTCCTTCAAAAACGCATGGGTTTCGGGTAAGTTTTCGCAGTTTGTTCCTTCCCGTTCGTAGAGATAAGGTACAGCATCCATACGAAGTCCATCTACACCCATCTCCAACCAAAAATCTAGAACATCAAATACTGCCTGCCGCACCAAGGGATTATCATAATTCAAATCAGGCTGATGCGAATAGAAACGATGCCAGCAATAAGCTTGGGCAATTGAATCCCAAGCCCAGTTAGATGTCTCAAAATCTTGGAAGATTATTCGCGCTTCTTGGTATTTCTCAGGAGTATCGCTCCAAACATAAAAATCTCGCTCCTGGCTGCCTTTTGGTGCGCGACGTGCTTTTTGAAACCAAGGATGTTGGTCAGAGGTATGGTTGATAATTAACTCAATAATTACACGAATACCGCGTTGATGAGCAGCGCTCAGAAACGCCTTAAAATCTTCCAACGTGCCATAAATAGGATTGACACTAGTATAATCGGCAATATCGTAACCATCGTCCCTGAGTGGTGAAGGGAAAAAAGGTAACAACCAGATGGCAGTAATACCTAAATCTTGTAAGTAATCTAGTTTTTCTGTCAGTCCTTGAAAATCACCAATACCATCACCATTACTGTCGGCAAATGTGCGAACACCTAGTTCGTAGATTATTGCATTTTTGAACCATAATGGGTCATCTTTCAAGTTAAAATTTGACATTTTTTAAGAGATATGCGAATGCATATCTAAATAGAACTATATTTTTACTTGATACAATCGCTGAGATGATCAGCTTATTTAGCTTATACGAGTAATGTATACATTTTCTTACTTAAATCATAAAACTACCATTAGTGGTAAAAATTCTATCAAATCAATAATTGAGTTGTTCGCACGTCCGGCTATGCTGGCTGTTAGGGCTAAACTGAGCGCAGTTCACGCTCCAGAAAGCGGTGTTCACTGTCATTTGTTACCAGCACGAGCGCAAGCGCGTAGCTCTATGCGGCTTCTTGATCGGCTTTGATGCGGCGCAGCAAAAATGACGCTCCTACGGACGCTCGTTCCGACGTTCGTTCCTCACTAACGCTGCGCTATCGCAATTAAAAAACTTAGATATAGCAAGGTTTTCAGGGTTTACATCTGCATCAAATTTTTCCGTTAAATGGTATCACGCCGGGAGTCGTGCAGCCAATACTTTTCGGATAAACCCAATAATCTCTCTTTTGGTCTGGGGAAAGGTTAAAGGGCAAAGGGGAAAGGTAAATTCAAACCCTTTCCCTTTTCCCTTTCCCCTTTAACCGAAAAGTATTGGTCGTGCAGCAACATGAGTGCAACTGGTTGACCTCGACCCGAACGGAAGCAACGCGATTTTGTGAGGTCAGGAAAAAAAGTGCGATGCCTGCGGCGGTGGGGAGCGATCGCAGGAATATCGGACAACGCCTCTGTCAAACAACGCAGTTGCTGGTCAAATATGAAATATAAGGTGAGATTTAATAACTGAAGTCTTGAAATATGAAAAGATAGTCACATAAGGAAAGCGCTGAGTTAGCAGCGCAGTTAGGAAATCGGTAGGTTTATACAATAATGCTAGTATGCTGGCACTAACTGTATAGACTGATCAAAAAGCTAGGTTAATAGCGATAAAAAATATCCCTATTAACCTAGCTTTTCATCCTTGTATTTGCCTAGCTTGCCGCCGAAGGCATTGCTTTCCCCCTCCCATTCGCCTCTCCTTGATCTAATACCCGATGTGGTCAAGCCAGAGTCAATGCAACAAAATACGCGGTTAGCTATAGGGAAGGGGTAAAGGTATGGAATTTTCCCTTGCCCTTCAACATGCAAACATGCATCCCAATATTTTGGCATTTGTTACTTTTGCAAGATGTCTTTTGAATTAAGCAATCCCAACGCCGCCTGTTACACCATAAACTTCCCCGGTGATGTAGCTGCCTTCTTGGGAAGCAAGCAACACATACACAGGAGCAATTTCTACAGGTTGCCCAGGTCTTTTGAGCGGAACTTCAGAACCAAATTTCTCGATCTTGTCCTGGGTCTGACCACCACTCGGCTGTAGCGGTGTCCAGAATGGGCCGGGTGCGACCGCATTAACACGCACTCCCTTGTGGATCATCTGTTTGGCGAGAGATTTGCTGAAATTCTCAATGCCGGCTTTGGTCATCGCATAGTCAAGCAAACTCGCTGAAGGTTGATATGCCTGAATCGAAGTGGTGTTAATAATTGATGCTCCGGGCAAAAGATGTGGAACGGCTGCTTTGGTAATCCAAAATAGCGCGTAGAGGTTTGTCTTCATCACTTTATCAAAATGCTCAGTCGTGATATCGTTAATTGAAGGGTAAGATGTCTGTGCGCCAGCATTGTTCACGAGAATATCTAAACCGTTCAAAGATTGCACTGCATCTGTCACCAGCTTTTGGCAAAAATGCTCGTCGGTGATGTCACCCGGAAGCGCAACTGCTTTGCGCCCTGATTGTTCAATCAATTGGATCACCTCTTGAGCATCAGCCTCTTCGCTCTTAAGATAGCCGATCGCCACATCAGCACCTTCTCGCGCAAATGCGATCGCAACAGCGCGCCCGATACCAGAATCAGCTCCCGTGACTAATGCCTTCCGACCTACAAGCTTTCCACATCCAACGTAGCTCTGCTCACCGTGATCCGGTTGGGGCTGCATCTTTTGAGCAAGTCCTGGTATGGGCTGCGGTTGTTGGGGAAAGGGCGGAGCGGGATATTGCTGCCGGGGGTCTTGCATCTCTAATCGATCGTCTTTCATCACTTGGTTTTTTTGATAGTTTTTGCAATTCAAGACTCAAGTATTAAGTATTGAGGAGAACGATTCCTCACCCTTTTAGTAGAATAATGTTCCAGAGTATGCAAGACTTAAGTGCGGGCTACTCTCCATTGGTTTGGTTCCATACACCAGGCGCGATCGCTATGTTCAAAATCTGTTCAAAAGTGAGATAATTCAGGGATTACACTCTAGACTTACAGGTTTTAGCCACCCCCATACGAGCAATTCTTCTTGAAAGCTGACACGGAAGCACTTTCATTCCAGCGATGCTGTACCACTTCGTGGATCTTGCTACGCAAAGCGTCTCTAAGAGTTGGCTGGCTGCGCCTACGCATTCTACTTTGAGCATCTCTGTTTCATTTTTTGTACCCTCTCATTTACAATAATATGTCTTCTAGAAAACTCCAGTTTTCAAGATGGATGAGGTTTAGGTAAATTCTCATGCAATGTGCTTCTCCCTTGAATACATAGTACTTTCAAGCTGCATTGTTAATCGCGCTACTCAATTGCTACTCAAAAGCACCATTTTTACTCTGATTTTTTGTGATCAGCAGGTGCGATCGCGCTACTCAAATGCTACTCATTGGGAACGATACCATAGGCGATACAGCCTCTAAGTGACAAAAACGGAATTATGGAAATTAATCGAGAGGCGATAGATGTTTCTGAGCTATCAGAGAAAAATCAAAATTTACTGATAGCACTATTAGAACGGATAGAAAAACTAGAATATAGAGTTGAGGAATTAGAAAAAACTAAGGAAGAATTTGACGAGTGGAAGGACGCTAAAAGCGCCCTTGCAGACTATTAGAGGACAAAAACGGAATTATGACTACACCTGATGTGATTAAAAATTTTAATTGGATAAAAAAACCTACCCGCCGCAAACAAGCTGAAGAAGCCCATCAACTTTTTGTAAAAAATGCTAGCAGCATTGAAAAAGGGCATATTTTTGCACGGCGGTATCACGATCTTATTGATGAAATATCAATTGAGCAAGCAGCACCAGAAGAATTGGACTCTACCAATATTGATTATCAAGATCCACGCAAATACCCTGATTGCGGCTGAATGTGGCGAAATGGAGAATTATGACTCAGCATACTGAATCACTAGTAATTAATCGGTTAAATACTATTTCCTATCACCTTACTTATTTTGGTGAAAACCTTAGCAAGATTGATCAAGTTATTGATTTACTAGAAGATTTACAAGAGGATTTAAATGAAACGGGTGATTTAAATCATATGAATGATTATGTTTCTGGTTCCCTTGCAAGGCTAAAATCATTAAAAATAGATTTGTCCAATGACATCTCAATGATTAAAAATCAATTGTCTTTATTTGTCAAATTTGAATGAAAAATGGGGTTGCTCGGAACAGGCTCAAGTAGCCCAAGTGACAAAATGGAGATTTTGTACCCTGCTCCCTACTCCCCACAAATCACTAGAGTGAATCCCCAGTGAGTAATCTGGGTAGGTTAGGTGGGTAATGCTCATTGCCAAACATGAAGTACATTAAATCGCAATATCCTAAAATGAATGAGCAGTGTTGCTACGACAAAGCTATAGCTGATTTGCTCAGAGATAGACGTTAATCATCTTCACGATTTAATATTCCTTTGCCTATTAAATATGCCTTTATCTCAAGTAAGTCTTTATCTTGAGAATCGAATCGTCTATCCTGTTCTTTAAATAATATTGTTAAATTATCAGTTAAAGTCTTTAGATTATTTTTTAAATGTCCAAAATCCCGCTCGGCTGCATATTTTCGTTTGATGCTATTAGTAAAAAATATGATAGCCCAAGTCACATTTCCACCTAAAGCTAATACAAAAGTTAAAATCACAATTGGATCATTAGGTAGTTTCATATTAGGAATAAATGTATTCAGTAACCTTAACTTTGGCAGTCGTTGTCACCACTCCCGTGCAAATGCCTACAACCGCGTTTTGACTGGAATTATCATCTAAAAACTTCTCACTAGGAGCAAGCGTAAAATCATAGTTACTGGCAG